>CAMYOO010000168.1 GCA_947260035.1 uncultured delta proteobacterium | reverse complement strand
ACTTCCAGTTCGGCTGCAAGCGCATGCTCATCTCCAGCGACTACTGGTCCAGCTTCGAGCGCGAGAACGTGGACCTGGTGACCGAGCCCATCGAGGAGATCCGCGGCGACGGCATCGAGACCCGGGACGGGGCCCTGCACGAAGCGGACGCGATCGTCCTGGCCACCGGCTTCGCCCTGGGGCTGGCGACGGCGCCGTTCCCGGTGACCGGCCTCGGGGGACGGACCCTGGATGAAGCCTGGAGCCGGGGCGCCGTCGCGTACAAGGGCATGACCGTGTCGGGCTTCCCCAACTGGTTCATCCTGATGGGCCCCAACACGGGTCCGGGCCACACCTCGGTGCTGGTCTACACCGAAGCCCAGATCCACTACGCGCTCCAGGCCATCCACAAGCTGAAGGACGAAAGCCTGCGGTATCTGGACGTCCGCCAGGACGTCCAGGACCGCTACAACGCCGGCCTCCAGAAGCGCATGAAGCACATGTCCTGGTCGTCCGGCTGCAACAGCTGGTACCTGTCCGCGGACGGCAGCAACCACTCTCTCTACCCGGGTTACGCCAGCGAGTACGTGATCCGCGCCCGGCGCTTCAAGTCCTCCGAGTACGAGATCGCCCGCTGAGGGGAACGCAGCTCGGGGCGTCGAGACCGCCTAGATGACGGCCTTGCGCCACCTGGCAACGCGGCTGACCAGCCACTGATACCCCGTCGGAACCCAGCGCTGCAGCGAGTCGACCACACTGGCGTCGACGCCGACCAGAATCCGCCGGTCGTTGTCCCTCACGCCCTTCAGGATCGCCCGGGCCGCATCCTCCGGTGAGGTGCGCGCCATCTTGTCGAAATGCTCCACCACCTGCCCGTGCTCGATGGCGCCCTCCTTCACGCGGAAGCGCGCGTTGCGCGCGATGTCCGTGCGGATGCCGCCGGGATGCACGCAGGTGGCGCTGACCGGGTGGCCGGCGATCTCCAGCTCCTGGCGCAAGCACTCGGTGAAACCGCGCACGGCGAACTTGGCCGCGTTGTAGGAGCACTGGCCGGGCACGCCGATCAGGCCGAAGATGCTCGAGAGGTTGACCACGTGGCCGTCGCCGGAGGCGATCAGATGGGGCAGGAATGCCTTGGTCCCGTAGACCACCCCCCAGAAGTCGATCCCCATCAGCCATTCGAAGTCCTCGTAGGCGATGTCCTCGATGCTGGCGCCCACCGTAACCCCGGCGTTGTTGATCACCAGGTTCACGCGGCCGTGGTCGGCCACCACCCGCTCGGCCCAGGCGTAGACCGCGGCGCGATCCGCCACGTCCAGTGGGGCGTGGCTGACACGAACCCCGCGCTCGGCCACCTCGCCGGCCACCTTCTCGACGCCCGGAGCGTCGATGTCCGAGATGGCCAGCTCGGCGCCCTGCTCCGCCAGCTCCAGCGCCAGCGCGCGTCCGATTCCCGAGGCCGCGCCCGTGACGGCGGCCACCTTGTCGCGTAGGTCCTTCATTCCCGCAAGCTAACGCCCGCCCGGCACGCAATCCAGGACGGCGGTACCGTGGGAGCGGCGCTCGAGCGCCCGGAGCGGAAACATGCGTCGACTCCTCCTAGGACTGGCACTCGCCATCGGCTATCCCGCGGCGATCCTCCTGATTCTGGCGACGCTGACCCTCGCGGCGCGCTACATCCAGGCGCGCTTCTTCCACGCACCGCTGGCGCCCGAGCGACTGGCGGAGAAGGACGCCTACCTGGCCGGAATCCGAGCGGCCGATCCCGCCAGCGCGCCCAACTTCGTGGTGATCCTGTTCGACGACCTGGGCTGGGGCGACCTTTCCAGCTACGGAAACCGACTGATCCGAACGCCCCGCACCGACCAGCTGGCGGACGAGGGCGTGCGCATGACGGACTTCTACTCGGCGGCGCCGGTCTGCACGCCGTCGCGAGCGGCGCTCCTGACCGGTCGCTACGCCATCCGCTCTCACACGCAGCACATGGTCTTCTTCAGTGACGCGAGCCCGATCGCCACGCTGCGCCGGATGCTGGGCCTGGGCAACGAGCTGATCCGCGACGAAATCCTCGTCTCCGAAGCCTTGCAGGCGGCGGGGTACGCCACGGGGATGGTCGGCAAGTGGCATCTGGGCGGCGTGCCGGGGCATCGACCCAACGATTTCGGCTTCGACTTCTGGTACGGCGTGCTGTGGAGCAACGACATGACCCCGCTCCACCTCTACCGGAACCAGGAGATCGAGGAGCGGGACGCCCGCGATCCCGGCACCTGGACCGGCGCCTTTCGCGATGCCGACACGGACCGAGGCGACGGGCTGGACCAGCGCAGCCTGACGGAGCGCTACACGCGAGAGGCCGTGGCGTTCATCGAGCGCAACCGGGAACGGCCGTTCTTCCTCTTCGTCTCCCACACCTTCCCTCACGTGCCCCACTTCGCCTCCCGACAGCACGCCGGAAGCTCGGCCGGCGGCGTATACGGCGACGTTGTGGAGGATCTGGACCGCAGCGTGGGAGCGGTGGTGGACACGCTGGACCGCCTGGGGCTCGGCGAGCGCACCCTGGTCATCGTCACCAGCGACAACGGAGCGGACTACAACGGCAGCCCGGGCTCCCTGCGCGGCCGCAAGGCGAGCACCTACGAGGGCGGCCAACGCGTCCCGATGATCGCACGCTGGCCCGGGCGCATTCCCGCCGGGGTGGTCAGCGACGGGCTGGGCATGAACACGGACCTCTTCTCCACATTGCTGGATGAGGCCGGTGTTCCTGCTCCGTCGGACCGGCTGATCGACGGCCGCGACCTGATGCCGCTGCTGGAACGGGGCGCGCCGAGCGCCCACGACGTGCTCTTCTACACGTCGTCGTGGACCGGAAGAATCGACGCCGTCCGGGACCGCCGCTTCAAGTACCGCGCGAGCACCGCGGACTTCGGTCGCAACAAGCCGCAGCTCTGGCGCATGGACGCCGACGCCGAGGCGCACAACCTGATCGCCCTGCACCCGGAAGCGGCGCAGCGCCTGGCCGGGCGGCTCGAGACGGAGCGTGCGGCTCAGGTGGAGAACCCGCGCGGCTGGCTGGAGCCGGGCTCCTAGCGCGCGGCCGAGCCGCCTCGCTTGCAGCTGTCGGGAACCCGCAGTGGCTGCGCATCGCGCAGGGTGGTGGAGATGCGCGCGCCCAGCGTGTCGGGAGTCCAGCGATACATACCGTCGCCGGTGCGAGCCCCTTGAGGCTTCTGGCACATGCTGTCGCGGCGGCCCCACAACAGCAGATAGGGCTTGTCCTCTTCCTGGGCCATCCGCAGCTCGGCGGCAATACGGCTGGAAGCCTCGGTGTGCTCGCCGCAGATGACGATCACCTCATCGGCCTCGGAGATCCGCCTGCGCGTACCGGCGGACCAGCGGTCGCTCATGCTTCCGCCGCCGGAACGAGCCGCGATCTCGAAGCCGGAGCCTCCACGTTGCGCCTCCTCCACGAGCCGATCGTGGAGATCGCGATCGTTGTCGCGGTCGAAGCTCATGAAGATGCGGACGCTGGTCATTGCGGCAGGACACCCTTCTCCGGGAGGGTAGCAGAGGACGGCTTCCAACGGGTCGCTGAGGGTCTCCATAGAGGACTGGACGACGATCCATTCCGGTCATCCATATCGACGTGATACCCTCGGTGGCGTGAGCGTGGATCTCCGCACGCGCCGCGACGATCGGGTCTCGCCGGTTGACGCGGTCGAGTTGTTCACCGCGACCCTGCCCGAGGCCCTCGAGCGCGGCAGGGAATTCATGCAGGCGGGCACGGCGCGGCTCCGGCTGCGAACCCTGACCTTCGAAGTGGACGGGAGCGCCTGGACCCTGGCCTCGGAGGCTGGGCACATTTCAGTCGGGCCCGGACGCGGCGACGGAGCGCACGTGCGCTTCTCGGCGGAGGCCCTGAGCGACCTGGTCAACGACCAGACCACGCCGATGGGCTACTTCAGCGCCGGCCGACTGGACATGCCCGAGGGCGGGCTGGGCGACCTGCTCGACTGGTGGCTGGTGCTGCGGAGCGCACTCGACGAACGCCCGCTCTACGTACCCGGGTCGGTGAGCCTCCGCGACCGCGACGGGTGCGCGCTGGACCTGAAGCGCTCCTTCTCCCCGGACGACGACGCCGACGAGATGCGCCACTTCCTCCACGAGGCGGGATTCCTGCACCTGCGCGGCGTCTTCCGAGAAGACGAGATGGCCGCGATCTCCGCCGACATGGACCGTGCCGCGCCGAGCTACCGCGAAGACGACGGCAAGAGCTGGTGGGCGACACTGGACGGCGGCGAGCGCTGCGTGGTGCGCATGCAGGGCTTCGACCGCCACTCGGAGACCACGGCCGCGCTGCTGGAGGATCCCCGCTTCACACGCATCGGCGAGATCCCGGGAGACAGCCACACCCATCGCGGCCTCGAGGGCAACAAGATCGAGGCGCTCTTCAAACCCCTGGGCGTGGTGGAGGGAATCTCGGATATCCCCTGGCACAAGGACTGCAGCCTGGGTCGTCACAGCTACGAGTGCTGCAGCCTGACCGTCGGTATCTCCGTCACCGGCGCGGGCCCCACGTCGGGGCAGCTCGGCGTGGTTCCGGGCTCCCATCGCGCGCTGGTGTGGCCGGCGCTCATACCGCCGGAGGGCCTGCCGGAGCTCGCCCTGCCCACCCGGACCGGTGACGTCACGGTCCACCTGAGCTGCACCCTGCACCGTGCGTTTCCTCCCACGGAGCAGGAGCGGCGCGTGATGTACACGGGCTTCCGCCTGCCGGCGGTCTCCCCGGAAGCGGCGCAGGCGGCGCTCGCCGGGCGCAGGCGTCTGGGTCAGATCCGCGAAGCGGCCCCGCGAACCGTGTCCCAGTAGCCGGCCCTACTTGAGCGGGATGTCCGCGTCGCTGGTGGACTTGGACCGCTGATAGATGTCCGACAGCTCGGCGTAGGTCTGCTTCAGCGCATCGACGCGCGTCTCGAAACCGGACCGCTGCTCCGCGTCGCAGGCGCTCTTGGAGTCCTCGGCCCGGGGCTCGCCCCGACCCACGACCACGAGGGCGGCCACGCCAATCAGGGCGCCCAAGGCGATGGGGCGCAAGAAGCGAGTCAGGCTCTTCATGGAATGCCTCCCGCCGGCAGAGCGAAGGCCCGAGATCAGCGCGAGCGCCGCGGCTCCGACTTCTCGAGTATTCCCTATATTTTCAAAGCACTTAACAGAACGGACTGCCTTCGGCTGACGATCGTCCCCTTTAGTTGACGATCGTCAGGACCGATGTAAACCTCCAGCCTAATGGACTCACAAGCCCTCAAGCTGAGGCCGCGCGAGACACGCGGCGACCGGACCCGCGCCCGGCTGGTAGAGGCCGCGCTGGCGGAGTTCCAGCGCCACGGATTCGAGCGCGCCAGCGTGGCGCGCATCGCCGAGCAGGCCGGCGTCTCCCGGCCCACCTTCTACTTCCACTTCCCCGCCAAGGAAGACCTGCTGCGCGACCTCCAGGCCGGCCTGGAGGCCTCGCTGGCCGATCGGGTCGCTCGCAGCCGCAGCCTGCGCGACGCCCTGGACGTGTTCGTGAACGGCGTCCTCGAGGCGCAGCGCGAAGTCGGCGCGCTGGTCTTCGCGGAGATGCTGCGGGTGCAGACGCGCGAGATGCCCGCGAGCGACCCCGAGACCCGACCCGCGCCCGTGCGCGACGCGTTGGCGCCCTGGTTCAGCGAGGGCGCTGCGGAGCTGCGCGAAGGCCTGGACCGCGAGCGCGCCACCCATCTCTACCTGTCCAGCATCTTCGGATACCTGATCGGTCTCGGCAGCGCGGAGAGCGCCCAGCCCCGAGAGGACATGCACGCCCTTACCTCCCTCTTCCTGCGCGACGCCCACGAGGGAGTGCAGCCGTGAAGCTCTCCGCCAAGGCCGTCGTGCCCATCGCCGTTCTCGGCGGCGCCCTTGCGGTGACCGCCGTGATGATCTCCGCCCGCCCCGCCGCCGAATCCGAGCGCCCGCGCAGCCCGGTGCCCCTGGTCGAGGTGGTGCAGGTCCAGCCGCAGAGTGTCTCGCTGCGGGTGGACGCCCAGGGCAGCGTGGAGCCCCGCACCGAGAGCGACCTGGTGGCGGAGGTTGCGGGACGCATCGTCTGGAGCTCGCCCCAGCTCGCGTCGGGCGGCTTCTTCGACGAGGGCGACGAGCTGGTGCGGATCGACCCGCGCGACTACGACGTGGCTCTCGAGGGCGCCCAGGCCGCGCTGACCCGCGCGCAGAGCAGCCTGGTCCACACCACCGCCACTCTCGAACGTCAGCAGTCCATGCGCGAGAAGGGCATTTCCAGCCAGGCCCGGTTGGACGAGGCCCTGCACGCCCGGGCCAACGCCGCGGCCAGTGTCCGGGAAGCGAAGGTCGCGGTGCGACGGGCGGAGCTGGACCTGGACCGGACGAGGATCCGGGCGCCCTTTGCCGGGCGTGTGCGCGACAAGCACGTGGACGTGGGGCAGTTCGTCAGCCGCGGCGTGCCGATCGCGCGGGTCTACTCGGTGGACTATGCCGAAGTGCGACTTCCGATTCGGGACGCGGACCTGGCCTACCTGGATCTTCCGGCCGCCTTCCCCACGGAGGAGCCGGCGGGCGACGCGCCCGGCGAAGTCACGACCGTTGACGCTGGAGCCGAGGTGATTCTCTCGGCGCAGGTGGCGGGTGAGAACCGCACCTGGAAGGGCCGCATCGTACGGACCGAGGGCGCCCGCGACGCACGCACGCGCATGCTCAACGTCGTGGCCCGCGTCGAAGATCCGTATGCACGCAGCGGAGACGCGGGCCGGGAGCCCCTGCCCATCGGCATCTTCGTCGACGCCTCGGTGGAGGGTCGTCGCGTCGATGGGGTCTTCGAGGTGCCGCGCTCTGCGCTGCGCCGCAACGACGAAGTGATGGTGATCGACGACCAGAACCTGCTCCGGGTGCGGCAGGTGGACGTCCTGCGCGCGGACCGGGAGCGCGCCTGGATCCGCTCGGGGCTCGCGGCCGGCGAGCGCGTGGTGATCTCGCCCGTCGACTTCGCGACGGAGGGCATGGAGGTGCGCGCCATGGAAACGGCGCCCCCCGCCCACGACACCGCGGGCGACACGCCTGAAGAGACGCCCTCGTCGTGAAACGCGCGATCGCATGGTGCGCTGAGAATCACGTCGCTGCCAACCTGGCGATGGTGGTCATCATCGTGGCGGGTCTCGGCACGCTGCCGACCCTGACCCAGGAGCTGATTCCGTCAATCGAGCTGGACACGATCACGGTTTCGGTGGTCTACCCCGGCGCCTCTCCGCAGGAGGTGGAGTCCTCGATCACCAATCGCGTGGAGGACGAGCTTCAGGGCCGCGCGGGCATCAAGCGGATCCGCTCCTCCTCGGCGGAGGGCCTCAGCAGCGTCAGCGCCGAGCTCATGTCGGGCGAGGACGTGCGCCGCCGCCTCGACGACATCCGTGCGGCCATCGACAGCATCGACACCTTCCCCCAGGACGCCGAAGAGCCGCTGATCCAGCAGCTCGAGATCGAGAACCGCGTGCTCAACGTGGCCGTCTCGGGGTCCGTGGAAGAGCGGACCCTCAAGCAGGTCGGGCAGCAGATCCGCGACGAGATTGCGGCGTTGCCCGGCGTGAGCGACGTCCAGCTCAAGATGGCGCGGCCCTACTGGGCGACGTGGCCAGCGTCGTGGACGGCTTCGAGGAGAGCGACCAGCAGGTCCGCTTCGACGGCGAGCCGGCGCTCCTGGTCCAGGTGCTTCGGCAGGGAAACCAGAAGTCGCTGACGATCTCGAATACGGTGCACGCCTACGTCGAAGAGGCCCGACCGCGCCTGCCCGCGGGCATCTCGCTCACGATCTGGCAGGACGACTCCAGCGTGCTGCGTAGCCGCCTGGACACCATGACCCGCAACGCGCGCGGCGGCTTCCTGCTGGTGGTGGCGATCCTGGCCATGTTCCTGCGACTGCGGCTGGCGCTGTGGGTGAGCCTTGGGATCCCCATCTCCTTCCTGGGCGCCGTCGCCCTGATGCCGATGCTCGGTTTGTCGATCAACTTCATCACGCTGCTCGGCTTCATCATCGTGCTGGGCATCGTCGTCGACGACGCGATCGTTGTCGGCGAGAACACCCACGTGGAGCAGACCCGCACCGGCGACAAGCTGCGCGGCGCCGTCCTGGGGGCCCAGACCCTGGTGATCCCCGTCGCCTTCGGCGTTCTCACGACCATCGCGGCCTTCACGCCGCTGGCCTTCCTGCCGGGACCCATGGGCCAGATGAGCCGCGTGCTGCCGATGATCGTGATCAGCTGTCTCGTCTTCTCCCTGATCGAAGCCATGCTGATCCTGCCGTCCCACCTGAGCCACGGGCGCAAGCCGCTGGACCACCAGGGCAGCACGCGCATCTCCAAGGGATGGCGACGCTTCCAGACCCGGGTGGCCGACGGCCTGCAATACGTGATCGAGCACCTGTACCGGCCGGCGCTCGAGCGCGCCCTGGAGTGGCGCTACCTGACCGTCGCGGTCGCGGTCTCGCTGCTGCTCTTCACCGCGGGGCTGCTTGGGGGCGGCTGGCTCAAGTTCGTGTTCACGACACCCGTGGAGGCGGACTTCATCACCGCAGACCTCACCATGGCTCCAGGGACCCCCGTGCACGTGACGAGGCGCGCCGTTGCAAAGCTGGAGGCTGCCTGCGAGACGGTGCGCACCGAGGCCGACGCGGAGAGCGGCGGCGAACGACCGAGCGTCTTTACCCACATTATGACCTCGGTCGGCGACCAGCCCATGCAGACGCGGAGCCAGCAGATGCAGGGGGGAGGCGGATCCCGCTATGCCAGCAACGTGGGTGAGATCCTGGTGGAGGTGGTGGGCTTCCGCGAGCGTGACATCAGCGTGAGCGAGCTCACCCGGCGCTGGCGCGAGAAGGCCGGCGACATCCCCGGGGTGGAGGAGCTGAGCTTTCGCTCGTCCTTGATCACCATCGGCTCGCCCATCGAGATCGAGCTGAGTGGGACCGACCTCGGCGTGCTGCGCCGAGCCGCGTCGGCGGTGAAGACGCAGCTGGCGGGATACCCCGGTGTCTTCGACATCGCCGACTCGTTCCGGGGCGGGAAGCAGGAGCTGGAGTACCGGATCCTTCCGTCCGCGGAGTCCCTGGGCCTGACCCTCGAGGATCTTGCCCGGCAGCTCCGCCAGGGCTTCTACGGCGCCGAGGCCCAGAGCATCCAGCGCGGCCGCGACGAAGTGAAGGTGATGGTCCGCTACCCGGAAGCCGAGCGGCGCTCTCTGGGCGACGTAGAGCAGATGCGCGTCCGTAGCGCCGACGGCACCGAGGTCCCCTTCTCCAGTGTGGCCCGTGCCGAGCTCAAGACCGGATTCTCGACCATTCGCCACGTGGACGGCCGCCGGGTGGTCAGCGTCACCGCCGACGTGGACCAGGCCATGGCCAACGCCAACGAAATCGTGGCGACCCTGAAGGCGAGCGCTCTGGACGAGGCCCTCGCCCCCTACCACAGCGTGCACTACAGCTTCGAAGGCGAGCAGGCCGAGCAGCGCGAGTTCATGCGCGCCATGGCGATCGGCTACGCCGTCACCCTGCTCGTGATCTACACGCTTCTGGCCGTGCCGCTCGGCTCGTATATGCAGCCGTTCATCATCATGAGCGCCATCCCCTTCGGCCTGGTCGGGGCCGCCTGGGGACACGTGCTCCTGGGCTACGACTTCACCATGTACTCGGTGCTGGGTCTGGTGGCCCTGTCGGGCGTGGTGGTCAACGCCAGCCTGGTGCTGGTGGACTACGTCAACCGACGCATCGCCGACGGCGCCGGCATCCGGGAGGCGGTTCGCGACGCCGCCCGCGCCCGCTTCCGCCCCATCCTGCTGACCTCGCTCACCACCTTTGCGGGCCTCTCCCCGCTGATGCTCGAGACCAGCATGCAGGCGCGCTTCATGATCCCGATGGCGGTGTCGCTGGCGTTCGGCGTCCTCTTCGCCAGCTTCATCACGCTCTTCCTGGTGCCCTGCTCCTACCTGCTGCTGGATGACTTCCTGGGCCTGTTCCAGCGCTCCACACCCGAGCCGCAAGCGCCCCGCCCCAGCGCCGTTCGCAACCGGGCGGCGTGAGCGTCAGGATCCCCGCACGGAAACCGTGGCCACCCGGGGAATCGCGCGCTTGCGCAACGCGAAGAGCACCAGCGGGAACTCGGCCACGATCCCGCCAAACGCCAACAGCAGCACGATCCCACGGGCGACCCGCGTGGCCAGCAGCCCGTCGGGCAGGTAGACGTAGTACGCCCAGACGACTGCGGCGGTGGCGACGAAGCCGCTGAACGACATGACCAGGAACTGGGCCAGCGAGTTCTCCCGGGAGTCGAAGCTGAAGATGAAACCGGCCCGCAGACTTTGAGCCGCCTCCAGGCGGCTACGCGTGGCCAGTGCACCCAGCAGATGCCCCCATTCGTGCAGCAGGTATGCGCAGATGCCGAGCATCGCTCCGGCCGCTACGCCGGAGAAGTCGGCCATGACTCCGACCCCCGCGGATCGTTCGGCGAGCAGAAACCAGACACCGACCGAGACGACAACGAACGCGACGTCGCGGGCGGCGAAGCGCAGGAACATGGGGTGGACCTCCCTCGCTGCCGTGGAGCGTAGCTGAGGACGCGGGCGGCTCCCTCGGTGTATGCTGCGCTGCGGGGGAGCGTAGGATCGGCCGATGACGACCGAGGCGATTCCGGCCCACGACGGCCCCGTGCTGCTGCTGGTGGGCACCCGCAAAGGGGTCTTCTTCCTCCGCTCGGATGCCGAGCGGCGCAGCTGGTCGCTGGAGGGACCGCACTTCCTGGGCCACCTGGCCTACCACGTGGTGCTGGATCCCCGAGACGGGCGCACGCTGTTGGCGGCGACCAAGACCGGCCACCTCGGCCCCGCGCTGTTTCGCTCCACGGACCTGGGGAATAGCTGGCAGGAGGCGTCGGGTCCGCCGGCCTTCCCCAAAGTGGAGGGCGACGGCGGCCGCGTCGTGGACCACGTGTTCTGGCTCGAGCCTGCGCTGCCCAACGACCCGAATGTCTGGTACGCCGGCACTTCGCCCCCGGCGCTCTTCCGCTCCGAGGACGCCGGCGACACCTGGTCTCCGGTGTCGGGCTGGAACGACCACCCGAGCTGGGGACTCTGGACCGAGGACGGCGCCGACGGCACGCCGGGCGGCTCGCTGCTCCACTCCATCAACATCGACCCGCG
>CAMYOO010000167.1 GCA_947260035.1 uncultured delta proteobacterium | reverse complement strand
AAGGGTGGCCTGCTGGCCCGGCGGCGCATGCGCGAGCTGAAGCTGGGCGCGGTATCGGCGCTGGCGCGGATCCGCGGCGACGAGGCGCGCGACGCACTGGAGCGCGCGTCCGCCAAGGGCGACTCGCAGGTCCGCCATGCGGCCGGCGCCGCCCTCAAACGCAGCGGGAGTCGCTGAGACACATCATGAGCACGCCCACTGCGCTCCTGGGCCGCGTGGCTCTGCACCTGAAGCTCATCACGCCCGACCAGCTGGCCGAAGCCACCCGGCTCCAGGCCGACAAGGGCGGCGAGAAGCGTCTGGGCGAGATCCTGGTCGAGCAGGGGCTGCTCACGTCCGACCAGCTTCAGAAGGTGCTGAGTGCGAGGCAACAGGTGGTGGCGAAAGCGCGCGCCAAGCAGGCCGCGGTGCAGGCCAATCCCGAGCCGGAAGTCGAGCGCAACGCGCCGCCCGCAGCACAGCCTGCTGCAGCGCCGGTCGAGACCAGCGCACCTGCCGCAGCGGCACCCTCGGCGCAGCCGTCTGCCGGGAGCGGGGCGTCCGCGGGTTCGACGGATCGGGACGAGCAGGACCTGGTGGCGTTCCTGCGGAGCGGTGTCGAACAGGGCGCCAGCGACATCCACATCCATGCGGGCACGCCGCTGCGCATGCGTCTGCATGGGGCCTTCCGTCAGGAGGGCGATGCGCCCCTGGATCCCGCGGACACGGAGCGCATGCTGCACGCCGCGATGACGGCCGAGCAACGCGCGCATTTCCACGCGGCGGGCGAGATCGACTTCGCCTACACGGTTCCCGGCCTGGGCCGCTTTCGCGTCAACTGCTACCGGCAGCAGCGCGGCCCCGACGGTGTCTTCCGCAGCATCTCCGCCGAGCCTCCCACGCTGGAAGACCTCGCGTCAACTGCTACCGGCAGCAGCGCGGCCCCGACGGTGTCTTCCGCAGCATCTCCGCCGAGCCTCCCACGCTGGAAGACCTGGGGCTGCCCAGCGAGCTGGCGCGCTTCACGAACTACCACCAGGGCATGGTGCTGGTAACCGGGCCCGCCAACTGCGGCAAGTCGTCCACCATGGCCGCGCTGGTGGACATCATCAACGCCGAGCGCAAGGAGCACATCCTGACCGTCGAGGATCCCATCGAGGTGCTGCATCCCTCCAAGCGTTGCCTGGTGAACCAGCGCAACGTGGGCTCGCACACCGACTCGTTCGCGCGCGCGCTGCGCGGCGCTCTGCGCGAGGACCCGGACGTGATCGTGATCGGTGAGCTTCGCGACCTGGAGACCATCTCCCTGGCGCTGACGGCCGCCGAGACCGGTCACCTGGTGCTGGCATCGATGCACACGGGGAGCTCGATTCGCACGGTCAACCGGATGATCGGGGTCTTCCCCGCCGACCAGCAGGAACAGATCCGCAACATGGTTTCCGAGTCGCTGCGCGCGGTGGTGTCCCAGCGCCTGGTGCCCACGGCGGACGCCCACGGCCGGGTGCCGGCGCTGGAGATCCTGGTCAACAACAAGGCCATCGGAAACCTGATCCGCGACAACAAGACCTTCCAGATCTTCTCGACCCTCCAGACCGGCGCGGCGCAGGGCATGTGCCTGCTGGACGACTCGCTCAACAAGCTGGTGGCTTCGGGAACCATTGCTCGTGAGACCGCGTTGGAGCATTGCGACGACCCCAAGCGCATCGGTGGCGGGAGCTAGGAGCCAGGCGTGCCCGAGATCGACGAGCTGCTGCGACACCTGAAGGACGTGGATGGGTCGGACCTGCACCTGTCCGCGGGCCGCGAGCCCCGCATCCGCGTGCACGGAGAGCTGGCGCCCATGGAGGGGCGGCCGGTGCTGGACCACGAGGGGCTGATGGCGCTGCTGGAGCCCATCGCCGCCGACGTCCACTGGCGGGAGTACGTCGAAACCAACGACGTGGACTTCGCCTACGGCCTGGAAGGCGTGGCCCGCTTCCGCGCCAACTACTTCATGCAGGAGCACGGCGCCAGCGCGGTGTTCCGCATCATTCCCGAGCAGATCATTCCGCTCCAGGACCTGAAGGTGCCCGATGCCATCGGCCGGCTGGCGGACCTGCGCAATGGCCTGGTGGTGGTGACCGGGCCGACGGGATCGGGCAAGTCCACGACCCTGGCGGCGATCGTGCACAAGATCAACAGTGCCTCCCGGCGCCACATCGTCACCATCGAGGACCCGGTGGAGTTCGTGCACCAGAACCGGGAGTCGGTGCTCTCGCACCGTGAGGTCGGCATCCACACCAAGTCGTTTGCGGCGGCGCTGCGCTCGGCGGTGCGTCAGGACGCCGACGTGGTGCTGGTAGGCGAGATGCGCGACCGCGAGACGATCGCCATGGCGATCACCGCCGCCGAGATGGGCACCCTGGTCTTCGGGACGCTGCACACCAATGGCGCCGCCAAGACCATTGACCGCATCATCGACGCCTTCCCCGCCAGCGAGCAGCCGCAGGTGCGGCTGTCCCTGTCGGAGTCGCTGGCGGCGGTGGTGTCCCAGCTCCTGCTGCCCGCCGCGGGCGGCAGCGGGCGCGTGGCCGTGAACGAGATCCTGCTGCGCACCCAGGGTCTGCCCAACGTGATCCGCGAGGGCAACACCCAGATGATCGACTCGATCATCCAGAGCGGGAAGGGCGACGGCATGCAGGGCATGGACGACGCGCTGGGCGACCTGCTCCAGGCCGGACGCATCACCGCCCGCGACGCCTACTTGAAGGCCCGCGACAAGACCCGCTTCGAATCCCAGGTCCCGGATTAAGAAAGGGGACGGTCCTTAGAAGCTAAGCAACTCATGCACCGGGCAACGAACGCGACCCGGGTCCGGAGTTACCTAGCTTCTAAGGACCGTCCCCTTTCTCAATCCAGGGCGGCGAGGGCGCGGATGGCGGCGGCGCGTACGGCGGCGGCTTCGTGCTTCAGGAAACCCCCGATGGCGGACTCGGCCTGGGAATCGCCGCAGTCGCCCAGGGCGCGCAGCGCTTCGCACAGCGCGCCGGGATCCTCGTCGTCCAGCACCGCGACCAGGATGGGAACCAGCCGAGGGTCCGCGAAGCGCCCCAGCGCCTCGATGGCGTGGCGGCGCACCAGCGAGCTGGGACCGTCCAGCGCCGAGATGATCGGCTCCAGCGTGGTCGGGTCGCCCAGCTCGCCCAGGGTGCGAACCGATGCCGCGCGCACGTCTTCGCTGGCGTCGAGCAGCGTCTGAACGATGGCGTTCACGGCGCGCGGATCGTGGGTCCGCCCCAAGGCGTAGACGGCGTTCAGCCGATCCGCCGGCTCCGGGCTGCGCAGCCGCGCCAGCAGCGCGGGCACGTCCGCCTGACGCTCCATGCGCACCAGGGCGCGCGCGGCGCTCTCGCGCACGGTCGCCTCGGGGTCGCGCAGGCCGTCGCGGATGCGCTCGCGGCGGGCGGCGCGGCGAGCCCGGGCGGCGGGGTCGGCTTGGGTCACCTAAGTCACACCTCTGGCGGGGCTTTTCGACCGGCTGGCTTTTCGGCTTGATCGGCTAGCCTGCCGCCGATGCTCGAGATCGGCCGCATCCTCGGGGTGGACTACGGAACCCGCCGCATCGGGCTGGCGGTGTCCGACTCCGAGGGCCAGATCGCCTTTCCGGAGGGGACCCTGGAGAGCCGCGGCGCGCGCCGCGACCTGGAGTCGATCTGCGCGCTGGTGAAGGAGAAGGGTGTGGTGGGCATCGTGGTGGGCCTGCCGCTCCACATGGACGGCCGCCGCGGGCCCGAGGCAGAGGCCGCCGAGGCCTTCGGGCGCAAGCTGGGCGAGGCCACGGGTCTGCCGGTGGAGATGCTGGACGAGCGCTGGACCACCCAGGAGGCGGACCGGGCGCTCCGCGAGTCCGGCCGCAAGGGCAAGAAGAAGCGCCAGGTCATCGACGCCGTGGCCGCCACACTGCTGCTGCGAACCTACCTGGAGCGCCGCACCCGCGCGGAGCCGAACTCATGAGCCGCACCGGGAAGACCGTGGTCTACGCGCTGGCGGGCCTGGCCCTGGTCGCCGCGCTGGCGGCCGGCGCCGCCGCGCTCGCTCTGCGCGGCGCGCTGGAGCCGGCCGGCGCGGCCGACGCCGAGCCGGTCCTGTTCGAGGTGCCCCGCGGCACCAGCCTGTCGGCCGTGGCCCGACGCCTGGAAGGACAGGGGTTGATCCGCGACGCGCGCGCTCTGGGCCTGTTGGCGCGCTGGCGTGGTCAGGCCGAGCGGCTCCACGCCGGCGAGTACGAGCTCACGGCCGCCGCATCCGCGGGCGAGATCCTCGACACCCTGGTGGCGGGCAAGGTGAAGCACTGGGAGGTGGCGCTTCCCGAGGGCCTGCGCATCGAAGATATCGCCGCGCGCCTGGCCGAGCCCGGACTGGTGAACGCCGACGCCTTCATCGCTTTCGCCTGGGATCCCGCCAATGCCGAGTCGCTGGGCGTTGCCGGTCCCACCCTGGAGGGATATCTCTTCCCCGAGACCTACCGGCTGCCGCGAGGCCTCTCGACGCGCGAGGTGGCCAAGACCTTGGTCGACCACTTCCTCCAGGTCTGGAACACGCTGGAGCCCCTGGCCCGCGAGCAGGGCATGGACATGCGCGAGGTCACCACCCTGGCGTCCATCGTCGAAAAAGAGACGGGCGCCGCGCCGGAGCGGCCGCTCATCGCCGGCGTATTCCACAATCGCCTGAAGCGCGGCATGCGTCTGGAGAGCGATCCCACCACCATCTACGGAATCCAGGACTTCGACGGTAACCTGACCCGCGCCCACCTGGAAGACGGCCGCAACGTCTACAACACCTACAAGATCCCGGCGCTGCCGCCCGGCCCGATCGCCAGCCCCGGCGCCGCCGCCCTGCGCGCCGTGCTGGAGCCCGCGCCCACGAACTTCCTCTTCTTCGTCTCGCGCAACGACGGCACGCACATCTTCGCGCGCAGCTACGCCGAGCACGAGCAGAACGTCGACCGCTACCAGCGCAGCAAGAGAAGGAAGAAGTCGAAGTGACGATCCCCACGCCGCAGCAGTACTACTCCGAGCAGGTGCCGACCCAGTTCAACCGCCTGCTGGACGAGCAGGAGCAGGCGGCCGCCGGGACCGATTCAAAGGCCGACTATGCACGGAAGGTGCTGGACGGCATGCGCGCCGTCACCGCCACGATCCGTATCGACGTGCAGGGGGAGGGCGGCGGAACCTGGTTCCTGAACATCCTCGACGGGCGCATGGTCTCCAGCGACGCCGGCGAGCAGTCGCCGTTCCTGACTCTGATCCAGGACAGCGCCAGCTACGAGCGCCTGGTGGCTGAGGCCGGTGACTCCGCCCTGGGCATGCTGGGCGGCCTGTCCGGCCTGGCCGGCGAGATGAAGCTCACCCGGGCGCGCATCGATAACCTGACCGGCGTGGGCGGCAGTCTGCGGTTCACGCTTAGCGGCGACGCCGGCTTCACGCTGCTCACCCACTTCGGCAGCGACCCGGTGCCCGAGCAGCCCACCACCACGATCACGGTGGACCCCGAGGGCTACCGCAAGCTGCGCTCCGGCGAGATCCAGGCCCACGAAGCCTTCATGTCCGGCCTGATCCAGGTAGAGGGCGACATGCAGCTCGCCATGCAGCTGGCGCTGGCGGCGCTCAGCCCGGACTAGGCAATCCACTCCCAGGGGACGGTTCCGTCAGTGAACCCGGCGGGCGCGCAGGGCGACGAGGCCCGCGAGTCCGAGCAGCCACACCGCGCCCGGCTCCGGGATGGGGGTGAAGGACAGCTCGAGGCCCAGATCGATCCCGTAGCGCGGAATGTCCGAGTTGTCCGGGAACTTGCCGGGATCCGGCGTGCCGGTGTTGTCCCAGTTGTTGCCCCAGAGCATCAGCGTGCTCGTGCCGGGGGTGTAGCTGTTGGCGGGACCCGCGAAAATGTGATCCAGAAAGTGGAAGGTGCCGTGGCTCGAGGTGGCGATCGTGCCGACGAAGACGTCCGTCTCCGTCCCGTCGTCGAGTTCGTCCAGGTCGATCATGCCGCCGGTGATGTCGATGTCCAGCCCGCCGCTGACCGTGAGGGTCTGCATGCCGTCCAGCGTCAGGATCTCCGTGACGTCGTCGTAGGTCCCGGTGAGCGTCTGTGGGCTCGGGATGGCGTCCACAGCGCTTCCGTTCTTGCAGAACTCGACGCTGCTGACCATCTCGCAGCTGGTGGTTGCGTCGTGCACGTAGCTGAACGCGAAGCCGCTGTCGCTGCCCGAGCTGACCAGGAGGTCGACCGTGAAGTTGGTGGCGGCGCTGCTGCCGGCCACGAGCAGTCCGGCCGCGAGGCCGACCGATGCGAGTGCGCGATGCATGGAGACTCCCCTTCGCAAAATCGAAACTTGAGTGTGGAACACAGATTCGCGTCAGCATCAGCAAGTTCCGTGCCGGGGTTTTCACCGACACCGCAAAGAATCATTCCGCTTTGATTCCAGGTGGTTGGTGGCGCCGGTCCCGTGTCGACGGGTGCCCGGATTCCCGCCCTGGGAAAGGAAGTTCCACTATCGTGGCATCGGAGTTCCACCGGAGGGCGGGTCGAGGTAACGCGGGACCGCAACTTGGGGCGTTGCAGTCGGATCGGGAACGTGGGTTCGTGCTGCTGCCGAAGCTGGTTCGATGGTTCTCAGCAGCTTCGGGATGCCCCCAGGTGCCGACGTCGCGGTCTTGGCTGGAGTCGTTTGCCGGCTTCGGCAGGGCGCCGAGCACCGCCGGGCGACGGCGAGGGCTGCACCGGGGCGGCGGCTACGCGGCCCCACAGCGTGGCAGGATTCCGGACTCCAAGCCGGCTGGGTGCCGGCCGACCCGGCCTAGCTGATCGCCACGTCCCGCAGGAGCGGGAGGTTGTCGAGGACCTTGCCGGCGCCGTGGGCGACGGCGGTGAAGGGGTCCTCGCTGCGCAGGATCGGCAGCTTGGTCTCTTCGCGGAGCAGCACGTCGAGGTCGCGCAGCAGGCTGCCGCCGCCCACCAGCATGATGCCGCGGTCGACGATGTCGGCGGCCAGCTCGGGCGGGGTGCGCTCCAGGGTGAGGTGCACGGTCTCGATGATGCTGTGGATGGGCTCGAGGAGCGCCTCGCGCATTTCCTCGTTGTTGGTCACCACCACCTTGGGAATGCCGTTGACCAGGTCGCGGCCCTTGAGCTCCATGGACATGGTCTTGGTCTGAGGGCTGGCGCAGCCGATCTGCATCTTGACGGCTTCGGCGCTGCGCTCTCCCACCAGCATGTTGTACTTGCGCTTGACGTAGTTGATGATGCCTTCGTCCATCTTGTCGCCGCCGGTGCGGATCGAACGCGAGGTCACGATCCCGGCCAGCGAGATGACGGCCACGTCGGTGGTGCCGCCGCCGATGTCCACCACCATGTTTCCGGTGGGGGCGGTGACGTCGAGGCCGGCGCCGATGGCCGCGGCCATGGGCTCCTCGATGAGAAAGACCTCGCGGGCGCCGGCGGACAGCGCGGACTCGCGCACGGCGCGCTTCTCCACGCTGGTGATGCAGGGCGGTACGCAGATCACGATGCGCGGGCGCACCAGCTTGCTGCGGTTGTGGGCGCGCTGGATGAAGTAGCGGAGCATCGCCTCGGTGATCTCGAAGTCGGCGATGACGCCTTCCTTGATGGGGCGCACGGCGCGGATCGAGCCCGGCGTGCGGCCCACCATCTCCTTGGCCTGATGACCCACCGCGAGCACGCGTTCGCCGCGGCCCCGCTTTTCGTCGGCCACCGCCACGACGCTGGGCTCCGAGCAGATCATGCCCTTGCCCTTGGCGTAGACCAACGTGTTGGCCGTGCCGAGGTCGATGGCCAGATCGTTGGAGAAGAGTCCGGCGATGGAGTCGAGCATGGGGCTCTCCCTGGGAGGGGGGACCCTCCACTCATCGGCGCTCCCCGCGCAGGAATTGAGCCCAAAACCACCCAGCGGAAGGGGAAACCCGAGGTCGGGGTGACCCGGATCACCCCCATCTGGCTACCCTGCCGGCTCCAGCCCGGAGGCCTCATGAAACCGCTCTCCCCCCGCCGATTGCTCGCTCCCCTGGCCGTCGCCCTGGTGGCCCTGGCCGGCTGCTCGCCGCCGACTCCCCCGGCCGCCGGCACGGCCGACCCGCAGACCGTCCGCAGCCTGCCCCAGGGCCGGGTCGCAGGCTTCGCGGGCGAGTTCGGGGCCCACAACTGGCGCGGGATTCCCTTCGCCGCGCCGCCTGTGGGCCCGCTGCGCTGGCGCGCCCCGCGGCCGGCGCCCGCCTGGGAGGGCGTCCGCCAGGCCCTGGCCTTCGGCGCCGCCTGCCCGCAGATCGCCAACGCCGGGGGCGGCTGGGACGGCGCCGAGCCCGGCGAGGCCACCGGAAGCGAGGATTGCCTCACGCTCAACGTGTTCGCGCCGGCCTGGGCGCCGGACCAGGTCCCCACCGCGAAGGACCGCAAGCCGGTCATGGTCTGGATCCACGGCGGCGGCAACTCCGTCGGCGACGCGCTGCCCTACGACGCGGGGAACCTGGCCGTGACCCACGATCTGGTGGTGGTGACGGTGCACTACCGGCTGGGGCCGCTGGGCTGGTTCCGTCACGCGTCGCTGCGCGGCGAGGGCACCAGCGCCGAGGATCGCTCCGGCAACTTCGGCACCCTGGACCTGATCCAGGCCCTGGACTGGGTGCGCGAGAACATCGCGGCCTTCGGCGGCGATCCGAAGCG
>CAMYOO010000166.1:4849-16327 GCA_947260035.1 uncultured delta proteobacterium | reverse complement strand
GACATCGATTGGCCGGGCTTCGAGGCCCACGTAGCGCGCACGCGAGCGGCGGGGCTGGACGTGGCCGTGAACATGG
This sequence comes from uncultured delta proteobacterium, assembly GCA_947260035.1. Classification (GTDB taxonomy): domain Bacteria; phylum Myxococcota_A; class UBA9160; order UBA9160; family JAFDET01; genus JAFDET01. The sequence goes on along the minus strand of CAMYOO010000166.1, from coordinate 16,251 downwards.
ACACGGGCTTCGGCGACCTGCTGGGTGAGCACGAGCGCGCCGCGGTCCTCGACTCGGTTCGCGCCTTGCTGGGCGAGGGCGTGCTCTTCTACGCAGGCGCGTTTCCCGATGGCGACGGCGCCGACCCGCGCGACTGGCGCGCCGGTCTCGAGGCCATCGCGGCCCGCGGCGCGCGCCCCGTGCTGGTGCAGAGCCGGGCCATGCACGCCCTGGGTCCGGCGGAGAAAGCGGCCTTCTACGCCGAGCTGGTGGAGCCCGCAGACGGCGGTGCGCTGGCCTTCGAGCTCTCGCCGCGCTTTGCGCCCCATGGAGAGATCTGGGACGACCAGACCTTCGAGCGCATCCTTGCCGTCGAGAACATCCTGGGCTCGAAGCACTCGTCCCTGGAGCGCGGGGTGGAGCTTCGGCGCCTGGCGGCGCGCGACCGCGTGCGCCCGGACTACCGTCTCTACACCGGCAACGACCTGGCCATCGACCTGGTGGCCTACGGCAGCGACTACCTGCTGGGTCTCGCCACCTTCGCGCCCGCGCGTTTCGCCGCACGCGATCGGGCATTGGACGCGGGCGAGACGTCCTTCCTGGAGCGCAACGATGCGCTCCAGCACCTGGGGAGCCGATCCCGGCCTACAAGCACGCCGCCGCCCAGTTCCTGCACATCTGCGGCCTGCTGGAGCACGACGGGATCCACCCGGACGCGCCGCGGCGGCCGGCCTCGGACCGCGTGCTGCTGTTCGACTGCGCCCGCCGTCTGGACCTGCTGGACGACCCCGAGCGCGCCTGGCGGGAACGCGTGGAACCCTGGCTTTGAGAGACGACACCCCGCCGATCCCGGGCGCGGTGTACACCTTGGCGCGCGACGGCGCTGTGCCGGCGGACTATCCGCAGCGTGCCGTCGAGGATCCCTTCTCCGAGACGTGCTTCGAGACGGACTACGAAGCGCGCAGGCAGGCCTTCCTCGAGCACGTGAGGCGCTCGCCAGCACCCGAGCACCTGTCTGCGGTCTTCCACGAGACGGCCCGCATGGCCGCCGGGGGCGAGCCTCATGTCGCCGTGATCGGGTCCGCCCTGGATCACATCGACGAGCGCCGCGACTGCGCGGACTTCGTGATGCACGCGATCCTGCGCCTGCTGCACCAGTTCCCGGATGATCCGCGCATCCCCGCGCCGCTCTGGACCCGCATGCGCGCTTCAGTGCTGGGCTTCAAGTACTGGCCCGACGAGCCCGGGGTCGATTCGCTCTGCTCCTGGACCGAAAACCACCAGATCCTGTTCGCCTCCGCCGCGTACCTGGCGGGAGGGCTCTTCGCCCGGCACGCCTTCGAGAGCTCCGGCGTCAGCGGCCGAGAGCTCCGGGCACGCGCCGAGCAGCGCATTCTGCGCTGGCTGGAGCTGCGCTTCCGCACCGGGCAGAGCGAGTGGCTGTCCCACGTCTACTACGACGAGGACATGACGGCGCTGCTGAGCCTGGTGGACTTTGCGGACGACGAAGAGATGGCCCGGCGCGCAGCGATCGTGCTGGACCTCTTCCTGCTGGACCTGGCCCTTCACTCGCATCGCGGGGTCTTCGGCAGCAGCCACGGCCGCTCCTACGAGCGCATGAAGAAGTGGGCTCGGGAAGAGAGCACCAGCGACACCGCCAAGCTGGTGTTCGGCACCGGCAGCTTCGCCCGGCTGGAGAACATGAGCGCACCCTGCCTGGCGCTGTCCTCGGGCTACCGGGTGCCGCGCGTTCTGTGGGAGGTGGCTCGCGCCGCCGAGCAATCTTCCTTCGAGGTCCGCCAGCGTATGGGCATCCGCGTGGAGGAGGGCGCGCGCTGGGGCCTGGGCTACCGCGACCTGGAAGACGGCATGGTGTGGCTCTCCATGGAGGCCTACACGCACCCGCTGACCTTCACGCTCTTCACGCGCCTGCTCGACGCCTACAACTGGTGGGAGAACGAGTTCTTCCGGCCCTTCAAGTCGGGCCGGCGGCTGCTCGAGCGGTTGCGCCGTTGGCGTCTGCTTCCCTGGGTGGCGCGGATTCTGGAGCGCGACATCACCCGGAACCTGCGCCCGGAGGTCAACGTCACCAGCTACCGCACGCCGGAGTACATGCTGAGCAGCGCCCAGGACTGGCGCCCGGGCTTCGGCGGCGACCAGCAGCACCTCTGGCAGGCGACGCTGGGGCCGGATGCGGTCTGCTTCACCACCCATCCGGGCCCGCGCAGCGCGCGCTCACCGAGCCATTGGACGGGGTCCGCCAGCCTGCCGCGCGTGGCCCAGTTCCGGAACGTGGTGATCTGCCTGTATCGCATCGACCGCTACCGACCCGCCCTCTACGTACGCAACAAGAACGGCTACACCCACGCGTGGCTGCCTCGCGACCGCTTCGACGAGGTGCGCGAACGGCGCGGCTGGATCTTCGCGCGCCGCGGGCAAGCGTATCTGGCCCTGCGCAGCCGTAGCCCCGGCCACTGGCAGAGCGAGCCGGGCGAAGACGCCGGCCGCGAGCGCGTGGCGCCGGGCTGGGACGCGGCCTGGATCTGCGAGCTGGGCAGCCGCGCCGAGCACGGCAGCTTCCGTGTGTTCGTGGAACGCGTGGCCGGCGCGCCCTTGGACTTCGGCGATCGGCAGGTCGTCTACACCTCGCCCAGCCAGGGGCGGCTCCAGCTCGGCTGGTCGGGCCCCTTCGTGAGGGACGGTCAGCCGGTGCCGCTGAGCGGTCATCCCCGCTACGCCTGTCCCTGGGTTCGAGCGGCTTTCGGAGCCGAGCGGATCACCGTGCAGAGCGGCCAGAGCACTCTGGATCTGCGCTGGCCGGAGGCCAGCCGCGAGGCGGACGGCTTCCTCTAGCGCCGTCGCCGGCTCCGACGTCGGGAGATCTGGCTTTCCCCGCGGGAATTCGAAAGATACGAATTCACTCCTGCGCCGCGGGCGTCTACCCTGGGTGAAGGCAACGGCAGGGGGACAGTGCGTGGGGTCCCGACCCGGTGCGGTGGGAGCGGCATTGAACGAGCTCCCCGACCGCGAGATCGATCAGCTCTGGCTGCGCGGCGACGCGCGGGCTTTGTCGGAGCTGCATCGCCGCTACCGGCACCGGCTGGAGGCCGTCGCGTACCGCATCGTCGGCAACCGGGCCGATGCCGAAGACGTGGTCCAGCGCGTGTTCCTGGCGCTGCCCGGCTCGGCCTACGGCGGTCGCGCAAGCCTGTGGACCTACCTGTATCGCGCGGCTTCCAATGCGGCGATCAATGTGCTGCGCGCGCGGCGCCGCTGCACCGCCCTGGAAGAAGCCAACCTGGCCCGGCTGGCGGATGCCGAGGCCGACCGCGTGCGGCCGGGTCAGGAATCGCGCGTCTTCGAGAGCGAGGTCCTGGGCGCCGTGGCCCAGGCGCTGCTGGACGTGAAGCCGCAGCATCGTCGGGTGCTGGTGCTGCGCATCGTCTGGGGGTTGTCCAACACCGAGATTGCCGAACGCGAGGATGTTCCCATGGCCACCGTGGGTACGTGGCTTCGGCGCGGCCGCGAGGAGTTGCGCCAAGCCCTGGGCCCCATGGCCCGGGAGCTGGCGCGCCGGGAGGACCGCCGGGAGGACCGGACATGAGGCATGGACGCGCGCGCCGCCGGCTTCCGGCCCTGCTGGACGGGCTGCTTCGCCCCGCCGAGGAGGCCAAGCTGAACGCTCATCTGGAGGGCTGCCGCCGCTGCCGGCGGACCCTGGCCGAGTATCGCGCCGCGGAGTCCCTGCTGCGCGCGGTGCCCGCCAGCATGCTGCCGCTGGCCGCGAGCCACGACACGGATGGCCGCCTTCAGGCCTTGGCGAGTTGGGCCCCGGCCCGGCGGTCCGAACCGCCGCTGGGCTGGCAGCTTCCTGCGTTCGGAGCCCTGGGAGCCACGCTGGCGGTCTGGGGCATGGTGGGACTTGGCCCCAACATGTCCACGCCGGGCACCGAGCCCTCGATGCGGGCCCTGGTGGTGGCCGCCCGCATGCCGCTCACCTTCGGCGCTGTCGACCTGGTGGCCTCAGCTGCCCCCATCCCTTATACGCTGCGCCAGTAGCTCCGTCCCCTAGGGGATTCGCTCCGGGAATCACTTCCAGGCGCCGGATGGCGGTCTTGCGGGGTCGGGCGCGGGCCCCGGAGCGCAGCTACCATGTATGCGTTTTCCCAAGGCTTTCGAGGTTTCGGACGGATGAACCGGATTCGCGCTGCACGCCAAGCTCGGGGCTGGACGCAGACCGAACTTGCCGATCGCGCCGGCGTTTCGCCGCGCACGATCTATGCAGTGGAGCGCGGACGCAGCTGTCGTCAGGCAACCAAGCGACGCATCTTGACCGCACTCGGCGTCGCGTGGGAGTTGCGCGAGGACTACTTCGCCGGCGCGCGACGCGTGCGCCCCATTCCGCGCGAAGCTGAAGCGCAACGCGCATCCTAAGCAGGACAATACGATCTTGGCGGGGGCCCGCCGCTTCGTTCGCCTTCGGCTCACTGCGCGCGCCGCAGTTCACCCCGTAGCATGGCCCTGCCCGCAGGGCGGCGCTTGCGGACCGCAGGCTCTAGAGGGGAGTTGATGCGCCTCGGGGCTACGGTCCCGCCCACCCCGCCTGCTACGAGAGCCGGTCGATGAGCTCGCGGGTGCGTTCCAAGGTCTCGGACAATGCTCGGGCCATGAACTCCGACAAGATTCGCGCGCGCTCGTCCTGATTGGGGGCTTCCATCGCTCGCGCCTCGGCGTCCAGGCGGTCCGCCTCGAGCTTGATCTCCAGGGGTTCGAAGGCCCGGCGCACCAGCGGAGTGCGCGTCGATGCATCCCGCGCGACCCGCTCGCCCAGCGCATGGAACACCCACCAGGCCGACTCCCCGCCTGGCTGGGGGCCGCCTTCCGCCAGCTCGGCCGGGATCAGGCCGTCCACGTAGACCGGCAGGAAGATGCTGCTGCACGGCGTGTCGAACCCGATCCACACGGGCCAGGGACGCTGGCGCGCGGCCGGAAGCTCGGCCACGAGGCTGGCGGTGGTGCGGTGGATCGGCTCGCTGTGGGCGCAGACCGTGAAGTGGGCCTCCTCGGCCGGGTCGGTTCCAGGCCCCCACGCGGCGCCCCGATCGCCGTGGTCCCGCAAGATCGCCTGCATGCGCGTCACGTCCAGGGCGCCGTCGCTCTCCGCCAGGCGCTGCGAGGCGGCGCGCTGTCGACCCTCGGAGATGTGCGGCGGCACGTGGGGATTGCGATAGGCGTCCGCCACGTCGATGCGCCCGTCGCGCTCCCACCAGCCCTCGCCGCGGGCGAAGCTCTCCAGGTCCGTCGACGCGATCTCCCAGTTGCGGCCCAGGGACATGTGGTTGGAGCAGGCGCCCAGTTGCACGCGGCGGGCCGCCCAACGACGGTTGGACGTCTCCAGAATCCAGGCCTCCTCCGGGTCCGCAATCTGGAATGCGTTGTGGTAGCCGGTCCCGTCGGGGGCCAGGGCCGGGCCGCCCTGTCCGTGGGTCTCGATCAGGCCCGCGATGATCTCCAGGGTTTCCCGGGCCGTGCGGCCGCGCTCCAGGCCCAGGCGCACCAGATCCATCCCGATCAGACCGGGTGTTGCCTCTATGGGCTCCTTGGAAAACACCGTCAGGTTGCCGCACGCGACGGCGTGCTCGTTGACCCCATGCTCGAACCCCCAGACCCACCACGGCGAATGGCCCATGACGCGGTAGGTCTCGGCCACCTGGGGAATCTCGAGGTGCGTGCAGCGCACGCGGCACCCGGGGGCGTACGCTGCCGCCGGATGCTGCACGAACGGCTGACATTCGCCGGGTTTCCGATCGCTGTTCTTGGCGAAGATCGTCGCACCGTTCGCGGTGTGTTCCCCGAGGGCAACCAGTGCGTCGCACATGCCTGGACCGTACCCCATTTCTTCGGGATTCCGCTTTCCGGTCCGCCGGGATTCGTGCTTAAATCCGCTGGCGCCCCGGTGACGTCGAGAAGGGGGAGGAACGTGCGCCGCTCCATGCACCGGGCTCTCGAGACAACCATCGTAACGGCCTCCGCTGCGCCCCGCGCGGCGGAGGCCGTTCGCTTCCGGCGTCTGGGGGCGCCTCGGCCGGCGCGCTGACGCCGAGCGGCGCCTGCCGCTCTCGTCCACCCGTCGGAGGATCCGGTTCTCCAGGAGGATTTCCACTGCGGAAGCTGCTGCTCGCTACTGTGCTGATCGCCGCGGTCGTCTTCTCGCTCTACAGGTCGTGGCAGGATTCGGGTGCGTCGAAGAGCGCCGATGCACCCGCGGTCCGGGAAGTCGACGAAGCGCCGGTTACCGCAGCAGGCACGATTGCCGCGGCTGCAGAGGCGCTGCCGCCGTCCTTGGAAGGCTCCGTGGTGACCGGCGACCTTCGCGTCGACGCCAGCGGCCGCTTCGTGCCCGAGCCCGACGCGCTGCTTCTGTTCGACTACTACCTGCTCGCCCGTGGGGAGGTGTCGGAGGCCTGGGTCCATGCCCACGTGAAGCGCGAGATCGAAACGCGGCTTCCGGAAGCCGCCCAGGCGTCTGCGTGGGCCCTGTTCGTGCAGTACCTGGCCTACCTGGAGGCGGAGGCCGCTCTCGAGGTGGGCGCCGTGGAACCCGATGAAATGGAGCGTCGGCTCGACTCCCTGCGAGACCTGCGTCGCGAGACCTTCGGCCCGACAACGGCTCGTGCGCTCTTCGCGGATCAGGAAAGCGTCGAGCGCGTAGCGATCGAGCGCCGCCGCGTCATGAACGACCCCAACCTGGATGCCCGCGAACGCATCCGACGCCTGGCGGAGCTGCAGTCCGGGCTTCCCGAGCAAGTGCAGCGAGCCGAGGCGGAGGCCTACGCTCCGCTGCGGCTGGCCCGGGACGAGGAACGCATGCGCGCCGAAGGCGCCAGCGAGGACGACATCCAGGCGATGCGCGAGAGCCAGGCCCTTGCCGAGGAGTCCCAGCGTCAGGACGATCTGGATCGCACCCGCGAGGCCTGGTCCATTCGCATGACGGCCTACCGCGAGGAGCGCGATCGCGTGCTCGCCAACGTGCGCAGCGCTCCCGAGGAAGCCAAGGCGGTATTCCTGAGCCGCGTGCGCGAGCGCCACTTCGAGCCCGAGGAGATCCCGCGCGTGGAGGCGCTGGATCGCATCGAGCTGCGCGATCGCAGCCTGGGCAGGGTGCCGATCCCGGCCCAGCCCTAGCGTTCGGCGGCGGCCGGGCGCGCTATTCTGGCTCCCGGGGGAGAGAGCGAGGGTCACCGTGGATCGAATGAGCCCCCTGGACGCGTCGTTCCTCTACATCGAGGGCGAGACCCAGTACATGCACATCGCTTCGGTGGGCATCTTCGAGGGCCCGCCGCCGGGACTTTCGGAAGTCCTGGAGATGGTCTCCTCCAAGCTCCATCTCGTTCCCCGCTACCGCCAGGTGGTGCGATTCGTCCCCTTCGACCTGGGCACCCCGGTCTGGACCGACGATCCCCACTTCAACCTCCGCTACCACGTCCGCCACACGGCGTTGCCCGCGCCGGGTAGTGAGGATCAGCTGCGCAACCTGGTGGGGCGCGTCATGGCCCAGCGCCTGGACCGCGGCAAGCCGCTCTGGGAGACGTGGGTCGTGGAAGGGTTGGAGGACGGCCGCTGGGCCATGCTCTCCAAGACCCACCACTGCATGGTGGACGGCGTCGCCGGCACGGATCTGCTGGCCGTCATCATGGACCTGGAGCCCAACGCGGTGCACGAGGCGCCGCCCGACTGGGTGCCGGAGCCGTCGCCCAGCGACGCGGAGCTGATCTCGGACGCCGTGCGCCAGCGTGTCTTCAGCCCCGCGGCCGCGGTGCGCGGCGCGCGCGACCTGCTGAGCGCACCCCGGCGCCTGGCCGGCCAGCTCCGCGACCTGGGCACCGGTGCCGGCAGCCTGGCTCACCTGGTGGAGCCGGTGGATCTGGATCTCAACGGCCCGGTGGGACCCCACCGGCGTTGGGACTGGGCCCGAACCTCGCTGGACGACATCCGCACGGTGCGGCGCGCCTTCGGCGGGACGGTCAACGACGTGGTCCTGTCGGTCATCACCAAGGGCTTCCGCAACCTGCTGCGCGCGCGCAAGCAGGACGTGGAAGACAAGGTGGTGCGGAGTCTGATTCCGGTATCGGTGCGCCGCGACGACGAGCGGGGCCACTATGACAACCGGGTCTCGGCGATGTTCGCGGACCTGCCGGTGGGGATCGAGGATCCGCTGAAGCGCCTGGAGTCGATCCGCGCCCAGATGGACGAGCTGAAGGAGAAGAAGCAGGCGGTCGCGGCCGAGGCCCTGACTGCGCTAACCGGCTTCGCCCCGCCCATGATCCTGGGCGTGACCCAGCGCTTCCTGGCGCGGCTTCCCCAGCGCAACATCCAGACGGTCACCACCAATGTGCCCGGGCCGCAGATCCCCATGTACGCGGCCGGCCGCAAGATGCTCCACGCCATGCCCTACGTGCCGCTGGCGGCCTCGGTGCGGATCGGCATCGCCATCTTCTCGTACAACGGAGAGGTCAGCTTCGGCGTGACGGGGGACTACGACACCGCGCCCGACATCCACGTCCTCTGCCACGGGATCGAGGAGGGCATGGAGGAGCTGCTCAAGCGCGCTGCTGCCTGAGTGCGCAGCGCCGGCGTCTAGTGGTCCGAGTCGGCGAACATGCGGCCCATGACCCGACGCACCAACGCCATGGAGACGCTGTCGAAGATGCGGCCGTCGTGGTGCTTCCGGTAGCGCTCCAGCTGCTCCTCCAGGTCCGCGACCCGGTAGAGCCGGCCGTCGACGATCACCGCCTCCAGCGTGCTCAAGGCGTCCAGGTCCAGCGTCGGGTCCTCGCGGAACACCAGCAAGTCCGCCGGTGAGCCGGGCTCCACGCTTCCCAGCCCGGGGATGCCCAGCGCTTGCCCGGGCAGCGTGGTGGCGGCGGCCAGGGCTCCGTCGGGACCCAGACCCGCATCGGCCAGGAGCCGCAGCTCGCGGTGCAGCGCCGCGCCCGGGACTTGGAACGGAACCTGGGTATCGGTGCCCGCGTAGATCGGCACGCCGGCCCTGTGCATTTGCGCTACCAGCGCGCTGCCGCGGGTCAGCCCTTCCCGGTAGTAGGCGTAGTCCTCAGCGGTCCGGTTGCGCAGGAAGGGCAGGCCCTCGCTGGGGCTCCACACCACGTCGCGGTAGAAGCGGGGCAGGAGCTGGGCGTCGGGCTCGGCGCGCGCCGCGTCGTAGTCCTCGACCGCGGCCAGCCGGTCCAGCACCACCAGGGTGGGGGTGTGGGCGATGTCGTAGGCAATGGACATCCCCGTCACGTAGCGGGCACGTTCCTCGTCGAAGTCGTTCCACCGCTTCAAGGATTCGGGGAAACGCAGCGGCGGGTCCTGAACCGGATGCACGCCGGTCAGGTGCTGGACGTCGTCGAGCCGGGCTTCCTCGAAGGACACCCCCCAGGGTACGTGGCCGATCACCGGAAGCTCGTGCTCCGCGGCGGCCTCGCGCACGGCGGCCAGGGTCTCCGCGCTGAGGCTGTTGTAGACCTTCACGCAGTCGAAGCCATCGGCGGCGACCTTGGCCACGGCCTGCTTCGCCTCGGTCGGAGTGCGCACCACGAGGGTGTTGGCCCAGACCGGCTCGGGCCCGTCCACCAGCGGTCCGCAGGCGAAGACCCGCGGCCCCGGGAAGCGTCCTTGGCGCACGCCGTCGCGGGCGGGCGCCGTGGACGTTCCGTCGGGGTCGGACGCGTCACGCACGGAGGTGGCGCCGTGGTAGAGGAACAGGAAGGAGAACAGCTCGGACTGGCGCAGGCCCGTCTTGGGAGGAAAGTGGACGTGCATGTCGACCAGGCCCGGCAGCACGAAGGCGCCGCTGAACTCGCCCGCCTCTGCCGAGGTGCGCACCGAGGCGATGGTGCCTTGCTCGATGATGATCCGGTTGGAGCCGCTGCGGCCCTCGCCCGGCTGCACGACGATCACGCCCTCGAGCGTCAGGCCCTGCTCGGGCTGCTCCAGCGGGGCCGGCGGCGTCAACGAGTACCAGAGCACGCCGGCCGTCAGCAGCAGCACGACCAGGAGGCCACCGGCCACGCGAAGCAGGGTCTTCATGGCGGGCAGTCTAGCGCCGCGCCCCCCGGCAGGCGTGGCCCCGGTCGGCTACTTCCGGTAGCGCTTGTCGCGCACCAGACACTCCTGGGCGATGGTCGCCACGTGGGTTCCGTCCGGCTGGAAGGCCTGTCCTGTCGCCAAGCCGCGCGTGCGGATCAGCCCCTGGCCGGCCAGGTCCAACAGCACCCACTGGTCCGCGCGCACCGGGCGGTGGAACCACATGGCGTGGTCCAGGGAGACGCCCATGATGATCTCGTCCCACTCGGCTTCGTTCTTGGGCGGCTGCGGGTGTGCGGCCACCACGGCTCCCATGGGGTTCATGTCCGAGAGGTAGGCCAGCGCGCAGGCGTGGACCCGCGGGTCGTCCGGCAACGTCTCCGGGAAGCGCGACCAGATGCACGAGCGCGGTGGCTTGCTGGGAAGCTTGACCTGACGCTGGTCGACGCCGGCATCCCACTCCCGGGGCAGCGAGTCCGGCGCCGGCACGTCGCTGGGGAAGTCCGGCGACTGGGTCTCCGGGCCCTCTTCGGCCGCCTGGAACGAGCAGCCCAGGGTCAGGATCGCCCCGCCGCTTTGCCGGGCCGCCACCCGTCGCGTGGTGAAGGAACGCCCGTTGCGCACGCGATCGACCTCGTAGCGGACGGGTTCCCCGAGATCGCCGCCCAGGATGAAGTAGGCGTGCAGGGAGTGGACCGTGTGCTCCGGCCGCACCGTCTGGGTGGCGGCCCAGAGGGCCTGCGCGATCACCAGCCCACCGTAGATGCGCTTCCAGCCGTAGGGCGGGCTCTCGCCGACGAAGGTGTCCGGCCCGTGGGGCTCGAGCTCGAAGACGCGGGACAGGTCGAGGGGGCTCTGGGCCATGACTTTTCGTGGGTAGGGTCCGTCCCGGGTGCCGTCAAGCGCGGGACGACGTGGCACAATCAGAGCGTGCTTCAGCAGTGCGCCGAGGATCTGTGGCTGGCCGATGGACCGGTGGTCCGCTTCCTGGGCTTCTTCGACTATCCCACCCGGATGGCGGTGGTGCGGCTGCGCAGCGGCGAGCTCTGGATCTGGTCGCCCATCTCTTTGACGCCGGAGCTGGCGCAGGCGGTGGATGCCCTGGGCCCGGTGCGTCATCTGGTGGAGCCCAACAAGCTGCACCACCTGGCGCTGGATCCGTGGGCCGAGCGCTATCCCGAGGCGCGCGCCTACGCGCCGCCGGGGCTGGCTGCCAAGCGCCGCGACCTGACGTTCCACGCCGAGCTCGGCGATGCGCCCGATCCGAGCTGGGGCGAGGAGATCGCCCACGTGATCTTCCGCGGCAGCTTTGCGCTGGAGGAGGTGGTCTTCTT
>CAMYOO010000166.1:0-4838 GCA_947260035.1 uncultured delta proteobacterium | reverse complement strand
CTCATGCGCTTGGATGGCCTGGTGGGCCCCGACGGCAGCACGCCCCGCGAGCTGCGGGCCAGCTTCTGGAAGCGCGGCGCCGGCCGCGCGGCGTTGCGCACCGCCCTGGATTGGAACCCGCAGCGTCTGGTGATCGCCCACGGTCTGCTTCCCCAGGAGAACGGGCGCGAGGCGCTGGCGCACGGGCTGCGCTGGCTGGCCTGAGTGCGCCAAGGCTCCATGCCCCGCTGCGTCCTGCTCGCCCTCGTCCTCGCGCTGGCCTGGCTCGCACCCGCGTGCGGCGCCCCGGAGCCGACCGCTCCGCCGTCGCTGGCGTTGATCGTGATCGACACGCTGCGCGCCGATGCCGTCAGCTCCTACGGAGGGCCGCGGCGCTCCACGCCGAATCTGGATCGCCTGGCGGCGAAGGGGCTGGTGTACCGGCAGGCCTATGCGCCGGCGCCCTGGACCCTGCCCAGTCACGCCACGCTGCTGACCGGCGCGGGGCAGGCCGAGCACGGGGTGGGTCTCCACGGACGCATGGCGCTGCCCGACACACTGACGACCCTGGCCGAGCGCCTTTCCGAGGCGGGCTATGCCACCGCGGGCTTCTCGGAGAACCCGGTCGTCAGCCACTACTTCGGCTTCGCGCGCGGCTTCGACCACTTCGNNNNCGCCCGAGAAGCCCTTCTTCCTGTTCGTGAACCTGTTCGACGCCCACGATCCCTACGAGCTTCGCGCCATGAACCCCTTCCTGCCGGAGGGAACCAGCCCGGAGCGTGCGCGCCAGGTGCTGGACGGGCCGGGCCGCATGCTCGAGATGTGCCGCCGGCTTCCCGGCGAGGACACGCTGGAAGTGTTGCGCGGCCTGTACCTGGGCGATGTGGCGGCCGCCGATGCGAAGCTGCGCGAGATCGTAGAGTTGCTCGAGACGGCCGCCGCCGGCTCCGGCCTCGTCACGGTGGTCACCTCGGATCACGGCGAACACCTGGGCGAGCACCGCCTGCTGGGCCACGAGTTCAGCGTCCGCAACGTGCTGCTGCACGTGCCGTTGGTCGTGCACGGCCTTCCCGGAGTCCGGCCGGCGACGCTGGATGCGCCGGTGGCGTTGGCCGACGTGCCCGCCTCGCTCTTGAGCTGGGCCGGGGCGCCCGGGCCCGGGCGCCCGCTTCCCACGCGCGACGATGCGGATGCCGGCGCGCGCACCCTGCTGGCGGCCTACAGCGACGCCGCGCCCGTCACCCCTGATCGGGCGCGCCCGGTCATCGAGTTCAACAACCGCAAGATCAACCAGAAGCGCGTCTGGTGTGTGGACGCCGAGCCGGTGTTCGGCGACATGGCGACGGCGATCCGCGCGCCCCACAAACTGATCTGGTACCAGAATGCGCCGGCCCAGCTCTACGACCTGTCGGTGGACCCTGGCGAGCAGCGCGACCGGATCTCCGAGCGACCCGAGCTGGCCGCCGAGCTGGCCCGCGAGCTGGACGTGTTCCGCGAAGCGGTGGGCTGGACCGGCGAGGCGCCGGCGCCCACCCGGTGAGCGGCGCTAGACGCCCACCACGAAGCTGACGCTGGTGGTGCCGCTGCCGCCGATGTTCAGGGTCTGGAAGTTCTTGGCTCCCTCGACTTGGTAGTCGCCCGCGGCCCCCGTCACCTGCTTGTGGGCATCCAGCAGCTGGCGCGTGCCGGTGGCCCCCACCGGGTGCCCGGCGCCGATCAGGCCGCCGCTCGGGTTGATGGGGTGCTTGCCGTCGATCTCGAGCCAGCCCGCCTCCACGGCCTTCCAGCTCTCGCCGGGCGCCGTGATGCCGAAGTGGTCGATGGCCATGTACTCCGACGTGGTGAAGCAGTCGTGGGTCTCGATGCCGTCGACGCCGCTCACGTCGGCGATGCCCGCGCGCTTCATGGCCGACATCACCGTGCTGCGCACGTGGGGCAGCACGTACTCGTCGTTGGCGCTCTCGGCCACCTTGTCGTCGAAGCGCAGCCGCGCCGTGTTGTGGCCCCAGCCCTTGATGCGCGGGATGTCCGACAGGCTGAGCCCGCGGCCCTTGGCCCACTTCTCGGCGTAGTCGCGCGAGGCCAGGAAGACGCAGACCGCGCCGTCGGTCACCTGGGAGCAATCCGAGATGCGGACGCGCCCGCCCACCGCAGGGTTGTCGTCCGTGCGGCAGAGCGCGTGCTCCTTGTTCATGTACCAGGTTCGAGTCTGGGCGTTGGGGTTGAGCTTGGCGTTGTCGTAGTTGAGCCGGCTGATCTCGGCCAGGTGCTCGTCCTTCAGCCCGTAGCGCTTGTCGTACTCGTCGCCGAGCCGCCCGAAGAGCTTGGGGAAGGGGAACTCGATGCCGTCGGCCTCTTGCGCGTACCAGGCGGCGGTGCCCAGGTAGGCGCCGCCCTCGGCCGCCGAGACCGTCTTCATCTGCTCGATGCCCACCACGGCCTGCAGGTCGTAGCGGCCGGCCTCGATCTCCGCCGACGCCGCGACGATCGCGATGCTGCCCGACGCGCAGGCCGCCTCGTGGCGGCCCGTGGGCAGGCCGCTGAAGGCCGGGTGCACCTCGGTGAAGAAGGCGCCCAGGTGGCCCTGCATGCAGTAGAGCTCCGCGGCGAAGTTGCCGACGTGGGCGCTNNGCGATGTCGCACTCCGCCAGTCCGCCCAGCACGCTCTCGCGCATCAGCGCCGAGAAGTGCTTGTTCTCCTTCGTCCAGTTGCGGGCAAAGTCCGTCTGGTAGCCACCGAGCACGTAGACTTCGGATCCAGCAGCCATGGTTTCCTCCTGAGGGGGGTTGCTCGGCCCGGGCTCAGCCCGCGACGAAGAAGCGTCCGATGTTGATGCGCGGGGTGTCGAAGAAGCGCTTGGGCTCTCCCGACTTCGCGGCCTCCTCCAGGATGGAGGGAACCGACAGGCCCGCCTTGTCGATCATGTCCACCGCCACCGCGGCGCCGCCCATGGTGTCCACCAGCACGCTCGGCGGCGCCCAGTTGAAGCCCATGCCCATGATGCGGTCGATGCCGTCGATGGTCTCGGTGACCTCGCCCACCCGCTGGAAGGCGTAGCCGATGTAGCCGGCGATCACCTTGCGGGCGATGGCGGCCTCGTCGCCGTCCGCCGTAAGGAAGGCCTGCATGCCCTCCTTGTAGCGGCCCTCTGCGTAGAGGGCGGAGACGGCGTCGATGTAAGACAGGTCCGGCAGCTTGGCCTCGCCCAGCGGCCGGTAGTCACCGCTGGCCGGATCGAGCACGTGCCGGTTCTTCTCCTCGTCGCGGAAGAAGAAGCCGCGGCCGGTCTTGTTGCCCAGCACGCCGCGCTCCATCAGGCGGTCCATGTAGGCCGGCAGCTTGTTGGTCTCGTGGGCCTCGTCGTCCGTCAGCTCGTAGACGTTGTCCACGATGGCGCGGTGGATGTCCCAACCGACGAGGTCGATGGTGGCCAGGGGCGTCATGGCGCGGCCGGTGTAGGGGCCGATCAGTCGGTCGACGAGCACCGGGCCCAGCTCCTCGGCCAGCTGCGCCGCCTCGTTCAGCACCTTGAAGCCCACCCGGTTGCCCGCGAAGGCCGGAGTGTCCGCGGTGCGGATCATCTCGCGGCCCAGGCGCAGTCGGGAGAAGGCGTCGATGAAGTCCACGACCTCCGGGGCCGTGTCGTTCCCGGCGATCAGCTCCGTGCCCACGATCACGTTGGGCGGGTTGAAGAAGTGGAGCCCCAGGAAGTGCTGGCGGAAGGAGTCGCTGCGCCCCTCGCACAGGGCGTTGATCGACAGGCCGGAGGTCACCGTCGCGACGATCGAGTCGTCGCGGCGCAGCTTCTCCACCTTGTCGAACATCTCCTTCTTGACGCCGAAGTCCTCGGTCAGGGCCTCGAAGATCAGGTCCGCGCCGGCCACCGCCGCCTCCAGATCGTCTTCGTAGGAGCCGACGTGGGAGCGTGAGGCCACCGTGGGCGAGCGCACCTGCTTGATGGCCGCGCCCAGGCCCTCTTCGGCCTTGGCCTTGGTGCGGGCGAGGAAGGTCACCTCGGGCACCGCAGTGGTGAAGAGGGCGGCGCTGCCGTAGCCCATGGTGCCGTTGGCGCCGAGGACCACGACCTTCTCGATCTTGCGGCTGGCCAGGAGGCGTCGCGCCTCGGCCGCACTGGGGGGGGTGCTGCTCATGGATCCTCTCTGCGTGGAGCCCTTGGATGAGGCGGACCGAATCATTGTGACAGTGCAGTCGGTTTTCCGCAAGTGCCCGCAAAGAAAGGAGATTCCGGTGACCGGCAGTCACCTGGCCGACACCGTCCGCGCGGCTCAACGACCCGCCCGGCGAGGCCGATGCAAGGGGCGTGAAGGAGATCGGGCTCTTCGTGCTGATCCTGTGTGGACTCGCGGCCTTGGCCGTGGCGCAGGCCCTTCCCGGCCTGGTGCTGGTGCAGCACGGCCAGGTGGTGATGCTGGCCGCGGCGGCGGTCGGAATCCCCCTCCAGATCGCCTACTTCAGCAGCCTCGGCGCCGTCCTCACTGCCGCGGGCACCCGGCCCCGCGGCTGGTACTGGCGCCCCTTCGCCCACCACCACCTGCTGCCCGGCGGCCGCCGCTGGCTGGTGCTCCCATTCTTCTACGCGGGAGCGCTGGCCTTCGTGGTGATCGTGCTGGCCATCGGCGTGCTCTGCCTGGGCCTGGCGGACATGCTGCTGGAGGCGTGAACTCGGCCGCGTTTGACTGCCCCCCCCGCGTCCCCGAAACTCCGACCTGCACGCGCCGGTAGCTCAGCTGGATAGAGCACCAGGCTTCGAACCTGGGGGTCGGGGGTTCGAATCCCTCCCGGCGTGCCATGCGCATCCGAAGAACTGCGCCAATCCGGCTTCGGACCTTCGTTATCG
>CAMYOO010000165.1 GCA_947260035.1 uncultured delta proteobacterium | reverse complement strand
GCGCACGGTCACACGGTACTCGCGTTCGCTGCCGCGTGACGGATGCAGGAGCGCCTGGGACACCTCGCCGTCGTTGGTCAGCAGGACCAGGCCCTCGGTATCGCGATCCAGACGCCCCACCGGGAAGAGCCGCGCCTCCCGCGCCGCCGGCGGCAGGAGATCGAGTACGGTGGGCCGTCCCTCGGGATCGCTCGTGGTGGTCAGCACGCCCAGCGGCTTGTGGAGCAGCCAGAAGCTCCGCTCCTGAAGGACGAGCGCTTCGCCGTCCAGCTCGATCCGATCCGTCTCGGGATCGGCGGACTCACCCAGCTTCGCCACGCGCCCATTGACCCGGACGCGGCCGGCGCGCACGAGAACTTCGGCGCGGCGTCGCGACGCGACTCCCGCGGCCGCCAGCAGCCGCTGGAGCCGGCCCCGCATGGGCCCGACTCAGCCCTGCGGCTCGGGAGCGACGGCCTCTTCCGGGTCCAGCGCGGCGGGCGGATCGGCCTCCGGCTCCTCCGACGTCACATCCTCGGCAGTTTCTTCCGCGGCTGTCTCGACTTCCGGCGGGCTTCCCAGAGCAGCCAGTGCCTCATCGCCGGACAGCTCTTCCAGGTCGCGCAGGGTCGGAAGATCCTCCAGCTTGCGCAGGCCGAAGACCTCCAGGAAGCGCTTGGTGGTGGCGTAGATCATGGGCCGGCCGGGCACCTCGCGATGTCCGGCGATGCGCACGAGCTTGCGCTCCACCAGGCCGCGCAAGGTGGCGCCCACGTCGACGCCTCGCACTTGCTCGATCTCGGCACGGGTGAGAGGCTGGCGGTAGGCCACCACCGAGAGTGTCTCCAGCGCCGCCGTCGAGAGCCTGGCGGCCCGCAGCTTGTGCAGCTGCTGCACCCACGGCGCCAGCTCGGTGCGGGTTCGCAGCTGGTAGCCGCCGGCGACCTCCCAGATCTCGAAGGCCCGGTCCTGCTCGGAGTACTCCTTGTTCAGCTTCTCGATCCACTCGCGCACACGCGCCGGCGTGGCGCGCGGCACGATTTCGGCGAGCCGCGCCACGGGCAGCGGCTCGGATGCGGCCAGGAGCAGAGCCTCTACGATGCGTTTTTTCTGGTCGTGGTCCATGGGATCCTCACATGGTCTCGGCGATCTTCGCCTGCCAGTCCACACCCGCCTCGCCGGCCGGACGCAGTCGGATCGGCCCGTAGGGCGCCCCGTCGTCGGAGAGCCCCTGGAAAATCCGCAGCGCCTGCAGGCGCGCAAGCTCCAGGATCGCCAGGAACGTCGCCACGATCACCGAGCGGCTCACGAACCCGCCGGACTCGTCGCGGAACAGCGACATGAACTCGATGGATTCCTGGTCGGCCATCTGGTCCATCACGGCGATCATGCGATCCCGCACGCTGACCTGCTCGGCCTCCAGCTCGTGGTGCGCTCCCGTAGAGCGCGCGCTGCGCAGCACGTGCCGGAACGCCTCCAGCAGCTCGAGCAGGCCGACTTCGATCTCGCGCTCGGCGTCCGAGGGGCGCTCGGGCTCGGCGCCGGCGGCGGGGAACACGTCGCGCCCGAGACGCACTCGGTCGCCCAGCTCCCCGGCCGCCTCCTTGAAGCGCTGGTACTCCAGCAGCCGGGCCACCAGCTCGGCGCGCGGATCGCCGCCTTCTTCTTCCTCGCCTGTGGGATCGGGCGGCAGCAGCATGCGCGACTTGATCCAGGCCAGGGTGGCGGCCATGACCAGATACTCGGCGGCCACGTCGATGTTGAGCTCCTGCATGAGCTCGAGGTACTCGAGGTACTGGCGCGCGATGCGCGACACCGGAATGTCGGTGATCTCCACCTCGTTGAGGCGGATCAGGTGGAGCAGCAGGTCGAGCGGTCCCTCGAATACGCTCAGCTTGACCGCGTAGGCCTCGCCCTCGGCGAGGCGAGCCTCGGCATCCCGAGATTCGGAAGTCGGCGCAGCGGTCACGGTGCCCCCCTGGCGGCGGCCTGCGGAGGATGGTGGATGGGAGGGGAGGAACCCCAGTATGGAGGACACGGCCCCGGGGTTCAACGCGGGGAGCCAGAACGCCGCCTCGGCCGGCGCCGGGCCGCCGCGCGACGCCGGGCCAGCTCGGCGGCCATGGCCAGGGCCTCGTCCCGGTTCTTGATGGTCCCGTCCAACCAGGCCATGCGGACCCGCTGCAGGGCACGCCCGACCTCCGCTCCGGTGAGGCCCAGCTCCACCAGATCGGCCCCGCCGAGCGGAGGGCGCCGGCCGCGGTCCTCCAACGCCCAGCGAACGATCCGCCGGCGCCCCGTGGGCGGCGCCCAGGCCTCCAGCGCCAGCAGCTGCTCTTCGTCGATGCCGTGCAGGGTCGCGTCCACGGGCCCCCGGCCCCGGGCCCGCTCCAGGCCCCGGAGCCAGCGGTCTCGCGCGCGCGGGAAGTCGGACACCCGGGCGGCTCGCTCACCGCGCACCGCCAGGCGGCGCAGCGCCCGACGCCGCAAGCCGGCGTCCAGCGCCGCCAGCCAGACCGCCAGACCGGCGCCCCAGGGCTCGTGGCGCCCCAGGGGCCAGGGAGGATCTGCCAAAGCGCGGCCCAGGCGGCGCAGCGGCGCCCGCGCGCCCGCCGGCAGCTCCAGGCCCGGCTCCAGGGCGCCCAGCACGTGCCAGTCGCCCAGCAGCGCCAAGGCCCGCGCCGGATCCGCGCCCGCCCGCGCATCCTCGAACAACTTCTCCAGCTCGCGCCGCAGCCGATCTCCGCTCACGCGCCCGAACGCGCCGTCGCGGAGCGCACTGCGCAGCGAGCTGCGCGTTCCCCGCGAAAGCCCGAAGCCGAGACGCGTTCCCAGACGCGCCGCGCGCAAGGCGCGAGTGGGGTCGTCGTGAAAGCTCTGCGGATGCAGAATCCGCAGCAGCTTCGCCTCCAGGTCGGCGCGACCGCCTCCCGGATCCACCAGCGCCGGCCAGCTCTTGCGCGCGCCGGCAGACAGCGGAATCGCCATGGAGTTCACCGTGAAGTCCCGGCGCTGCAGATCCTCCTCGAGTCCGGCCGGCTCCACCTTCGGCAGGGCGCCGGCGTGCGCGTACGTCTCGCGCCGCAGACCCGCCAGATCGATCGCCACGCCATCGGCCTCCAGGCGCACGGTTCCGAAGCGATCGTGGCGAACGACGCGGGCGCCGTCGGGCGCGGCGGCGGTCGCCAGATCGGCTGCACCCTCCCCTTCCACCACCAGATCCACATCGGCCAGCCGCCGGCCCAGAAGCAGATCCCGGACGGGCCCCCCGACCAGGAACACCGCGTCGCCGCGCTCCCGGGCCGCCCTCAGCAGTCGCGTGATCAGCGGAGCGGTGGCCTCGGGAAGCGCATCCAGCACTCCGCGCAGCGGCAGCTCGCTCAACGCCCGGCGCTCTTCCCGCGCCCGGCGCGGCGCGCCGCCCCGCGTGGATGGCGGCTCTCCACGGTGTCGCGCAACCGCGCACGGCTCACGTGCGTATAGATCTGGGTCGTCGCAAGGTCTGCATGCCCCAGCATGGCCTGGACCGCGCGCAGGTCCGCGCCGCCTTCCAGGAGGTCCGTCGCAAACGCGTGGCGCAACACGTGCGGCGAGACGCGCTCCGACGGGATGCCCGCCGCACGCGCCAGCCCACGAAGCCGAACGAAGAAGTTCTGGCGTGTCATGGACGCGCCGCGTTTGGAGAGAAAGACGCTGTCGCCGGCCCGCGAGCCGTCCCCCGCCAGGGCGGGCCGGCCCTGGGCCAGCCAGACATCCAACGCCGCCAGCGCCGGCTCACCCAGGGGCACCAGGCGTTCCTTCCCCCCCTTGCCGAGCACGCGCACCAGACCCGCGCGCCGATTCAGCGCCGAAAGGGGAAGCGACACCAGCTCGCTGACCCGCAGGCCGGCGCCGTAGAGCACTTCGAGCATGGCCCGATCACGCTGACCGAGGGGCGTATCAGTCTCGCATGCCGCCAGCAGCGCCTCGGTTTCGTCGGGCCGCAGCACCCGGGGCAGCGGAAGATCCCGGCGCGGTGCGCTGACGCCGTCCAGCGGGTCACCGCTCAACGATGCCGCGCAGTGGCCGAGGAAGCGCCGCACGGCCACCAGCGCCCTGGCCCGGCTGCGCGGAGCCAGCCCCCGGGACTCCAAGCTGCGCGCGAACCCGGTTACGTGCTCGCGCCGCAGGTCGGCCAGGCCCGCGACTCCGGCCCGAACCAGGTGTTCGGAGAAGCGCGCCAGGTCGCGTCCGTAGGCCTCGAGCGTGCGCGGAGCCAACCCGCGTTCCACCGCGGCGTGGGCGAGGAACCCGTCCACGGCGGCATCCACTTGCGTGCGCGACTCAGGGGCCAACCGCAACCTCCGGGCCGGTCGCCGCCAGGAGCAGTGCAGCCCGCAAGCGCTCCAGCAGCGCCGTGTCCTGCACCTTCCGCCCTTCGGCATCCTTCAGGTAGAAGGTGTCCGCCACTTGATCCAGGATGGTCGCGGCCTTGGAGACGTAGGTCTCGAGCCCGTGCTCGGCGATGGTCTGCGTCAGGTCGTAGAGAAGCCCGATGCGATCGTTCGCCGTGACGTCGACGATCGTATAGAAGTCCGATTCGTCGTTGCTGATCTCGACCTGGACCGGCCCCGGGGTGGGCGCGTCCTGCACTCCCAGCGGCCTTCCGCGCCGCTCGAGCAGCTCACGGACCTGCACCACGTCCGACAGCACCCCGTGCAGCGACATCTGCAGTCCGCGCCAGACCTCGCGCAGCTCCGTCGGACCGCCCGACGGGGTGCCCAGCCGGTAGATCTCCAGCGCCATCCCGGAGCGTGTCGTGTAGACGTGGGAGCCCAGGATGTTGATCCACTTGGCCGTGATGACGCCGGCCACCTTGGCGTAGAGGCCGTGGATGTCCCGCGTGACCACGATCAGCTCGGAGAAATCGCCGCGCATGGAGCGCACCTGGGTGGCCACCACCTGCTCGGGCCGGAAGGCCAGCATCGCCATGGCGTGGCGCGTGATCTGCGCCCCGCTGTGGGCAATGAAGTAGCGGCGCGGCATCTCCGCGAAGTAGGCGCTGATGCGATCGTCGGCGACACCGAGCGCCTGGAGCTCGCGGCGGGTCACCACCTGTCGCGCCTCCACCCGCGCCTCCATCTGCTCGACGGCGACCTGGATGCGGTCGCCGCCGGCTTCCAGGAACTCCGACGTCCGCTCGAAGAGCTCCTGAAGGAGCTGCCCCTTCCACTCGCTCCAGGCAGACCGCGAGGAGGCGCGGATGTCCGCGAAGGTGAGCAGGTAGAGATTGCGCAGGTTCGCACGGTCGCCCACGGTGCGCGCGAACTCCACGATCAGCTTGGGATCGGAGAGGTCGCGGCGCTGGGCCAGGTGGGACATCAGCAGGTGGTGCTGCACCAAGAACAGCACGCGATCCCTGCGGCCGGCCGAAGAGCCCACCCGATCCAGGAACGCGCGCGTCAAATCGACTCCCTTGGTCGAGTGATCCCCGCCGAGGCCCTTGCCGATGTCGTGGAACAAGCAGCCCAGAAAGAGCACGCTGCGATCGCGCACGCCCTGCATCAGCTCGGTAAGCGCCGGAAGTCCGGTCGCATATTTCCCCTGCCAGAGCCGGCGCAGCTCCTCGACGACGAAGATCGAGTGCACGTCCACGGTGTAGGTGTGGTAGGTCACCTGCTGCCAGCGACAGACGATGTGCTCCCACTCGGGGATCCACGCACCGAGCAGGCCGGTCTCGTTCATGGCCACCAGCGTGCGCACCACCCGGTGATCACAGGCCAGGATGCGGTCCAGGCAACTGCCTGCCTGGGGATCGGCGCGCAGCTCCTCGCGGGCCAGGTCCAGGTTCTCGCGAATGTGCCGGCGCGCCTCGCGGGAGAGCGCCACGTCGTGCTCCTGGGCCACGACGAACGCTTGTAGCAGGCGCAACGGCTGCTGACGCAGGTGCGCGCCGTCGGGAATCTCCAGATGGTCGTCGGCCACGCGGAAGCCCTCTTCCACGCTTCGCACCGGCTCGAGAGGGGTTCCGCGCGCCGTGCGAACCGCCAGCTCCAGAAGCAGGTTCGAGAAGTTCTGGATCACACGCGCGTGCCGGTAGTAGGCGCCCATGAAGCGCTCCACCGGGAGCTCCACGGCGTCGGGGTCCTGGTAGCCCAGGTCGGCGGCCACGCGCTCCTGAAGATCGAACGTCATCTGGTCCGTGGTGCGGCCGGTCATCAGGTGAAGCTGGTTGCGGAGCTTCCACAGGAAGTCGAGGGCGGCGATGTAGGACTCGAGTTCGGCCCCGGTCATGCGCTGAGCGCCCTCCAGGTCCGAGAGCGTCTTGACCCCCGGGTGCACGACCCGCGAAGCCCACCATGCCGCGTGGTAGTCGCGCAGACCGCCCGCGCCCTCCTTGAGATTGGGTTGAAGCAGGTAGAGCGACTCGCCGAACTGCGCCTGACGCTCCTCCATCCCCTGCATCTGACGGCGCGCAAAAGCCTCCGGGTCCGCGCGAAGCGCCCGGAGCAGACGCTCCTCCAGCTCCCCGACCAGAGCGGGGTCTCCGGCGATCAGGCGGGCGTCCAGGACCGCGGTACAGATGGTCTGCTCCTCGGCCGCCATCGCCAGCGTGTCATCGACGGTGCGCGTCGCCAGGCCCAGCTTCAGGCCCGCGTCCCACAGCCAGCGCTGAAGTCGCTCCACCTCGCCCGCGACCCACGCCTCGGTGCCCGGGTCGTGCAAGATCAGCAGGTCCACGTCGGAGTGAATCGAAAGCTCGCGCCGCCCGTAGCCCCCCACGGCCGCCACCGCGACGCGTCCCGGCACCGCCCGCTCACTGCGCGCCTGGGAGCGCGACGCCAGCGTCACCAGGAGCTGGTCCATCGCCTTGGCGTGGATACGGTTCACCTCGCTTCCCGTCGCATCGCCGGCGTGCAAGTTTGCCAGGCCGGCGCGCATCCGCTCCAGGTGATTGCGAATCGCCTGGGCCACGCCGGCCGCGTCCGGCGGGTCTTCCAGGGACGGAAGCTCCAACGAGGCGCGCGAACTCATCGCTCCCGCCTCGCCACCTGGGTGTCGACGCGGCTCCGGTACTCCGCAAGACCTCTGGCGATGGCCTCGGCCAGCGCGTCGAGATAGCGCGGATTGCGCAGGCGCCGGGCTTCGTCGCGATTGGTGACGAAGCCGGTCTCCACCAGGACCGACGGCATGCTGGACAGGAAGAGCACGTAGAAGGGACCCTTCTTCACGCCCAGATCCACCACGCCCCGGAAGCCTCGGCTGACGCCGTTCACCATCGAACGGTGGACCAGCCCCGCCAGGAGTCCGGAGTAGCGGGAGTTCTCCGCCATCTGCAGCCGCACCAGAGTGCGGTCCAGCTGGTCGAACTCCCGAGGCGAAACGCCGTTCTCGCGCGCTGCCACGCGCAAGCTCTGGCGTTCGTTGCTGGTGTCCAGGTAGTAGGTCTCGATGCCGCGCGCGCTGCGCCGCCGCGCAGCGTTGGCGTGGATCGACACGAAGAGGTCCGCGCCGGCACCCGCCGCGATTGCGGTGCGTTCCTCGAGGGATAGCGTTTGGTCCTTGCTGCGGGTCATGATCACCTGCAGCCCCCGCCTTTCGAGACGCGGCCGCAGCCTGCGCGCCAGGTCCAGGGTGATGTGCTTCTCCTGCACGCCGCCGTACCCGACGGCGCCCGGATCCTTCCCTCCGTGGCCCGGGTCGAGCACCACCGTCTGGACTCCGCGCACCTCCAGGGGAAGCTGGGAGTCGCCGGGCTCGCGTTTGCGGTGCATGCGGGGCTTGTCGCCGCGGACATCGATCACCACGCGGTCCGGACCCCGCAGCACCAGCATTCGATGCTCCCCGTAACGCTCCAGGTCCAGGACCAGGCGGGTCGTGTGCAGGGTGTTCTGCCCCAGGCGAAC
>CAMYOO010000164.1:7662-20597 GCA_947260035.1 uncultured delta proteobacterium | reverse complement strand
GTGCGCAGCCTGCGCCGCCAGGGCCTGGACGTGTGGGCCGGCCTGATCGTGGGCTTCGACCACGACGACGCGGACGTCTTCGACGAAATGATCGACTTCATCACGCGGGCCGGGATCGCCTACGCCATGGTCGGCATGCTGATCGCCCTGCCCGGCACACCGCTCCACCGGCGCCTGGCGCTGGAGGGCCGGCTGCGCCCCGACGACGAAACCGGGGACATGTTCGCCCTGACCAACGTGATCACGCGCATGCCCACTAGCGCGCTGGTGGAGGGCTACCTGCGCGTGCTGGAAACCTTGTACGACCCGGACACCTACTTCGCGCGCTGCCGCGAGCACCTGCACCACTGGCAGCAAGCGCCCGGGCTGACCCGCGCGGCCGCGTGGGGCGAGCTGGCCATCGTGGCGCGCTCGCTGTGGGTCCAGGGCGTGCGCAGTCCCTACCGAAGAGCGTACTGGCGCTTCCTGATTTGGGCGGCGCGCCGCCACCCCGGCAAGCTGCCGCTGGCCCTGGCCCAGGCCTGCGCGGGCCACCACTTCATCACCTACACGCGAGACACGGTTGCGCCGGACCTGCGCGCACGGCGGACCGACGCTCCCGCACACAACGGCTACGCTGGGCCCCGGGAGGCAGCCGGCGCAAGATGAGCCCCGATCCTCTGGCTACGACCAACGCGGCGCTCAACGCCGGCGCCACCGTGCTCCTGGTCTGGGGCCGAGTCCTGGCGAAGCGAGGCCAGGTAGATCAGCACCGGCGCGTAATGCTGTCCGCCTTCGCCCTCTCGACGGTGTTCCTGGCGCTCTATCTGGCCCGCAAAACGGTGTTTGGATTCGAGAGCCACAGCTTCAACGCCGAAGGTGCGGCGAAGGCCGCCTACCTGTTCATCCTGGCCACCCACGTCACCCTGGCCATGGCGGTCCCGGTGCTGGCGATCTTGTTGCTGCGATTGGGCCTCCAGGATCGCCGCGACGCCCACCGCCGCCTGGCGCGCTGGGCCTGGCCGATCTGGATGTACGTTTCTGTCACAGGCGTGGTGATCTACCTGCTCCTCTACCAGCTGAATCCAGCTCCATCCTGAGCAGGACGCCTTGCCCCGAGGGGTATGCGCCGGCGAGTCGTCGTTATACTCGGAAAAGGCGAGCGGAATCGGCCTTCTATCTGGCGAATCCACGTTCGATTGGCTACTACGTGCCCGCGCTGGAGCCGACCCGATTCGCCAATCGAAGAGGGTGCGCGCCCATCGCTTTGTGGTTCTGGATCAACACTCGAGAGGGCAGTCGTGTCGATGAGGATCCCCCTCCTGCTGGCGCTTGCTGCAGTCCTGGCGAGCGCCTCCTCGGGCCGGCCCGTGGCCGCCGACGACCTCGAGCGCGGTGAGGCGCTCTACAAGCTGTGCGCGCAGTGCCACGGCTCCGAAGGCGGGGGCGACCCCAGCATCGGGGCGCCTCCCATCGCCGGCCTGCCCGATTGGTATGTCGAGTCCACCGTCACCAAGTTCCGGACCGGCGTGCGGGGCGCCCACCCGGACGACCTGGCCGGCCTGCGCATGCGCCCCATGGCGCGCACTCTGCGCAGCGACGAGGACGTGGCGGCGGTGGCCGCCTACGTGGGCAGCCTGCCTCCCACCGAGCCGGACTCCACACTCGAAGGCGGCGACGCCGCCCGCGGCAAGATCCTCTACGCGCCCTGCACCGCGTGTCACGGTCCCGCCGGCGCCGGCAACCAGACGCTCTTCGCGCCCTCGCTCCAGCACACCAGCGACTGGTACATGCTCTCGCAGCTCCAGAAGTTCAAGGCGGGTCTGCGCGGCACGAATCCCGATGACACCACCGGCAAGCTGATGCGCCCCATGTCGCTGACGCTGGTCGACGAGCAGGCCATGAAGGATGTCGTGGCCTACATCCTGACCCTGAAGTGAGGTAGCCGGAGATGGGCAAGGCCTTCCCCGCGGACGAGCTGGCGACGCGAACCTTCATCATCACGGTGGCGGGCATCGGAGCCTTCATCGCCGCCGTGTTTCTCTTCATTCTCTGAGGCGCCCAGCATGATCCAGAACTTCCTGCACTTCTTCGCCGATCACTTCGACATGACCGGCCGCTACCTGGAAGCCGCTTCTACGTATGCCCGCGACATCGACGGCGTGATCGCGCTGATCGGGGTCCTGGTCGGTTTCTGGTTCATTCTCTCCGAGGTCGCCTTCTTCTGGCTGATCTTCAAGTTCAGGGCCAAGGACGGCGTCAAGTCCCAATACGTCGCCGGCGAGACCCCCGAGGAGAAGCGCTGGATCACCTGGCCCCATATGGCCGTGCTGGTCTGCGACGTCTTCATCATCGTGGGCGCCGTGTGGGTCTGGTACAACGTCAAGCAGAACCTCCCGCCCGCCCAGCAGACGGTGCGCGTGATCGGCCAGCAGTGGGCCTGGACGTTCGTCCACCCCGGCCCGGACGGCCAGCTCGACACCGGCGACGACATCGCCCTGATCGACGAGCTGCACGTGCAGAAGGGCGTGGTCTACCACTACAAGCTCGAGTCCCGGGACGTGCTCCACAACTTCTCGGTGCCGGTGTTCCGCCTCAAGCAGGACGCCATCCCGGGCCGCACGATCACCGGCTGGTTCGAGCCCACGAAGGTGGGCGAGCACGACATCCAGTGCGCGGAGATCTGCGGCATCGGCCACGGGGTCATGGGAGCCCGGATCCACATCGAATCGGCTGCGGAGCACGCGGCCTGGATGTCCCAGCACAGCCCGACGCGAACCGTTGCGTCGGTAGCCTCCAGCCCCGCCCCGGCGGCGCGGTAAATCGGCAGGAAGCGGAGAAGCCCATGGCGGAGACCATCGAGACCCACGCGCCGGCCCATCACGGGGACGAGCACCACGAAGAGGGCGGCATCCGCAAGTACCTCTTCTCCACCGATCACAAGATCATCGCCATGCAGTACCTGTTCACGGGCCTGGCGATGGGCCTGATCGGCGGCTTCTTCGCCTACGTCTTCCGCATGCAGCTGGCGTTTCCGGGTAGCGAGGTCCCGCTCTGGGGCATCGTGACGTCGGCGGAGTACAACTCGCTCATCACGAACCACGGCGCCATCATGATCTTCTGGGTGGCCATGCCGGTCCTGATCGCCGCCTTCGGGAACTTCCTGATCCCGCTGATGTGCGGCGTGGACGACATGGTGTTCCCGCGCCTCAATCGGCTCTCTTACCAGATCTTCCTGATCTCGGCGCTGGTGCTGATCGCGTCGTTCATGGTCCCCGGCGGCGGCTTCGGCGGAGCCTGGACGTCCTATCCGCCGCTTTCGGCCGACGCCGCCTACAACCTGACGCCGTGGGGTGCGAGCCTGTGGTTGCTGGCGGTGGCACTGGAATTCGTCGCCTTCCTGTTGGGTGGCATCAACTTCGTCACCACGGCCATGAACTCGCGCGCCAAGGGCATGGGCATCTACGACATCCCGATGACCGTCTGGATGATCGTCATCGCCAGCATCATGTTCATGGCGTCCGTGGGCCCGCTGATCGCCGGCGCGGTCATGCTCTTCATGGACCAGCAGGTCGGCACCAACTTCTACAACCCGGGCGAAGGCGGCGACCCGATTCTCTGGCAGCATCTGTTCTGGTTCTTCGGGCACCCGGAAGTCTACGTGGTGCTGCTGCCGGCCATGGGCTTCGTGGCGGACATCATCACGGTCTTCGCGCGCAAGAAGCTGTTTGCCTACCGCACCGTGCTGTTCACGGCCTTCGGCACCGGGATCCTGTCCTTCACGGTGTGGGCGCACCACCAGTTCATCGCCGGCATCGACCCGCGCATGGCGCACGTCTTCACCGTCACCACGCTGCTCATCTCGATCCCGATCGCCGAGATGCTGTTCGTCTACATCGCCACCCTGTACGGCGGCTCCATCACGCTGAACACCCCGATGCTCTGGGCCCTGGCCTTCATCGGCGAGTTCCTGATCGGCGGCGTGACGGGCATCTTCCTGGGGGCCAGCGGCGCGGACATCTACTTCCACGACACCTACTTCGTGCTGGCCCACTTCCACTACACGTTCTTCCCGATCGCCATCATCGGGACGTACGCCGCCATCACATTCTGGTTCCCGAAGATGTTCGGGCGCATGATGAACGACACGCTGGGGAAGATCCATTTCTGGGGGACCATCATCCCCTTCAACCTGATCTTCATCCCGCTCTTCGTGCTGGGCGCCGCGGGACAGCACCGCCGCATCTACAACTTCCAGAACTTCCCGGACCTGTCGCTGCCGTGGATGCAGGACATGCGCGTCCTGGCGACGGTCTCGCTGCTGATCATGCTCGGCTTCCAGATCGTGTTCTTCTACAACTTCTTCCGCAGCCTGCGCCGCGGCGAGAAGGCCGGCAACAACCCCTGGAAGTCGAACACGCTGGAATGGAGCGCGCCCTCGCCGCCGCCCCACGGCAACTTCCCCGACGGTCTTCCCAACGTGTACCGGGGGCCGTATGAGTACGGCCATCCGGACCGCGAGGAAGACTACTGGCCGCAGCACGTCCCCAACTAGCGGACCCACCAGGAGCCGGATCACCCGATGAGTGCAGCAGCCCGACCCATTGCCAATACCCGCAGCGCCGCGGGCATCCCCACCGGCCGCCTGGCCGTCTGGTGGGTGATCGCCTCGGAAATCGTCATCTTCGGCGGCTTGTTGGGGTCCTACATCATGCACCGACTGGCCCACGACGGGTGGGCTGTCGAGGCCGCCGCGACCAACACCTGGATCGGCGCCTTCAACACGTTCGTGCTGCTGACGTCCAGCCTGTTCGCCGTGCTGGCCCACGCCGCCGCCGTGGACGGAAATGGGAAGCTGGCCGCGAAGCGCCTGCTCGTGACCTGCGCCTTCGGCACGCTCTTCGTCCTGGTGAAGAGCTACGAGTGGACGATGGAGATCAGCCACGGCTTCACCATCACGTCCAACACGTTCTGGTCCTTCTACTACACGGCCGCCGGGCTGCACGCGCTGCACGTCATCGCGGGCGTGATCATCATGCTGATCGTGGCGAGGGAGGCCGCCAAGAACCTGGAGCTCCACCGGGTGGAGCTGATCGGGATCTACTGGCACTTCGTCGACGTCGTCTGGATCTTCCTCTTCCCGCTCCTCTACATCGCCAAGTAGGAGTTCCCATGGCCGAAGCCGCAGCCCACAACGACGAGCACCACGAGCACCCCAACTACGTGAAGATCTGGGCCATCCTGCTGGTCCTGCTCATCATCAGCGTGATCGGACCGATGTTCGAGATCCGCGTGGTCACCCTGATCACGGCCTTCGGAATCGCCCTGGTGAAGGCGTACATGGTCGCCAAGAACTTCATGCACATAAACGTGGAACCCAAGTACGTGACGTACCTGATGGCCACGATGCTCGTGTTCATGCTGCTCTTCTTCGCCGGAGCGGCGCCGGACGTGATGAAGTTCGAGGGCAGCAACTGGGTGAAGCCCGAAGTCGTGCAGGCGCCTTCGGGGCACGGCAACGCGCACGACGCGGAGACGTCCGCAGAGCACCACTAGGCCGGGAGTCCCCATGCAGCAGCGCCCCCTCCAGACGACGCCCGCCGGGGTGTCCGTCGCCCAGCGCCGGCAGCAGCTCCTTCCCAACGGCGTTCTCGGCATGCTGATCTTCGTGATCACCGAAGTCATGCTCTTCGCCGGCCTGATCAGCGCGTTCATGATCGTGCGCGCCAACGCAGTAGAGTGGCCGCCGCCGGGCCAGCCGCGGCTTCCGCTGGGCCAGACCGCGTTCAACACGGCGGCGCTCCTGCTTTCGGGCGTCACGCTGTGGTACGCGGGCCGCGCCTTCAAGGCCTGGCCCTCGCGCGCAAACACGCCGCTGGCCCTCACCATCGTCCTGGGCGGGGTGTTCGTGGTGCTGCAGGGCCTGGAGTGGATCGCCCTGATCGGCCAGGGGCTGACGCTCACCTCGAGCGCTCACGGCAGCTTCTTCTATCTGATCGTCGGGACACACGCGCTGCACGCCGTGGCCGCACTGGGCGCCCTGGTCTGGGCCTTCAACCTGCTGTCGCGGCGCAAGCTGCGGGCCGGTAGTCTCTGGGCGGTTTCGTTGCTCTGGTACTTCGTGGTCGGCGTCTGGCCGATCCTCTACCTGCGGGTCTACCTGTGATGATGCGCATCGCAATGCTGCTGGCCGCCGTCGCGCTGTTCCCGGAAACCGCCGAGGCCTGCGCCGTGTGCGGACCGGGTACGGAGGAGTCCCGGGTGGCGTTCATCATCACCACGGGCTTCATGACGGCCCTGCCACTGGCCCTCATCGGAGGCGTGGTCTACGCGCTGCGACGACGGCTGGCGGAGATGGAGCGTCGCAGCCAGGCCGACCGCGAGGCGGCGCTGCGCGCCGCCGGAATCCCCACGGCCTGACCCTAAGCCGCTCCGCCGCCACGGATCGATAAGTCCACCAGCATCGCGGCGAAGAGCGCGAACAAGTAGATCATCGAGACCTGGAACATGCGCTGGGCTGAAGCGTTGCTGCGCTCCCGCAGTACGCGCACCGCGTGCCACACGAACCAGGCGCCCAACCCCATCGCCACGACCAGGTAGCCCGTTCCCAGGAGGCCAAGCGGAACCGGCGCCAGGGTCACCGGGACCAGGGCAAGCGTGTAGTACAGCATGCGCCAGCGCGTGGGCTCGTCCCCGATCACGTTGGGCAGCATCGGGATGCCGGCCGCTTCGTAGTCCTCCTTGCGGAACAGCGCGATGGCCCAGACGTGGGGCGGCTGCCACAGGAAGACGATTGCGAAGAGCAGCCAGCCGGCGGGCCCGACCGAGCCGTTCACGGCGGCGTCGGCGATCAGCGGCGCTGCGGCGCCGGCGGCGCCGCCGATGACCGCGTTCCAGGTCGAGCGCGGCTTCAGCCACACCGTGTAGACGAAGACGTAGAACAGGATCGTGGCCACGCCCAACGCCGCGGCCACGGGCCCGGCGACATAGAGCAGCAGCGCCGTGGAGAGCACCGCCAGCACCCAGCCGAAGATCAGTGCGCGAGTCGGGTCCAAAAGCTCCGCAGGCAGCGGCCGCGAGCGCGTGCGAACCATGCGCGCGTCGCGCTCACGCTCCAAGTAGCAGTTGAAGGTGTTGGCTGCGCCGGCGGCCAGCGCGATCCCCGTCAGTGTCGCCAGCGCAAAGCCGGGGGCGGGCCAGCCGCCTCCCGCCAGCACCAGGGCCGGCAGGCCGGAGAAGATCACCAGAGTGAGAACCCGAGGCTTGGTGAGGGCCGCGTAGCTGCGGACGGATGCGAGGGCGGCCATGGAGCTCCAAGCGGCGTGCCGGTCGGCGCGACCGACCCCATCGTTACCACACGGGACGCCTGCCCTCCACCGCGATCCCTAGGTTTGTCGGGGGCTTAGGGTCCGAAGCCAGCCCCGCTGGGGTACGGTCCCGGCATGGTTCAGCGCCTGCTGCCGAGAGTCATGGCTTTGCTCCTGCGGCTCCTGGGCGCGACCTGGCGGGTTCGGGTTCTGGGCGCCGACCCCTTCGAAGCGGGCGAGGTTCAGCTGGCCGCGCTGTGGCATTCCGACGGCGTGATCGGTGCGTGGCGGTTCCGGGATCGCGACGTCACCGTGCCGGTCAGCTTCTCCCGAGACGGTGAGCTGTTCGATGCGGCCCTGGTGCACATGGGCTTCGGGGCGAGCGCGCGGGGCTCCACGTCGCGAGGAGCGCTGGGCCTGCTGCGCCAGCTGATCCGGGCCACCGCCCAAGGTGCCATCGTGGCGACGTGGTCGCCGTGGCCGCCGCCTGCGGCGTGCCCATCTACCCGGTTGCCCTCCAGGCTCGGCCCGCATGGCGCGCCGGCAGCTGGGACAAGACCCAGATTCCCCTGCCCTTCGCCCGCGTCATCTGCTGCTACGGCGAGCCCCTCCACGTGCCGAAGAAGACAGACGAGGCCGCGCGGGAGGAGGCGCTGCGCGAGCTGGAGCGGCGCCTGAACGCGCTGGCAGAGCGCGTGGAGTCGCAGCTGCGGGGGAGCTGATGAGCGACCGGGTGCGGGTTCTGACCGCCAACCTCTGGAACGGGGTTGCCGATTCGACGGGGTTCGCAGAGCTGGTCGACCGGCTGGCCGCCGACGTGGTCTGCACCCAGGAGATGTCGCCCGAGCAGGCGGAAGCCCTGGCCAGCGTGCTTCCCCACGGACATCTCGAGCCGCGGCGCGACCACAACGGCATGGGGATCGCCCTGCGCCGGCCGGCCACCCTGCGTCGTGTCGCATTGCCCCGGCGGGACGCCCACGTGGCCGAGCTGGACCCGCGGGATTGGCCGGGGCTGAGCGCGAGGCTGGAGATCCTGTCGGTGCACATCGTGGGCCCCCACGTATGGCCCCCACATCGAAGCTGGCCCGCGCGTCGCGGTCAGCTGCGCGCTCTGGCCGACTACCTCGACGCCGCCGAGCGGCGCGCGCGGGTGCTGGTGGGTGACTTCAACGCCACCCGCGGCTTCCCGGTCTATCAGCAACTGCTGCGCCGGCTGGACGACGGCCACGCAGAGGCCGCCCGCCGCCGCGGTCGCCGGCCGGGCGCCACCTGGGGCCCGACGCCGGGAGCCCCCAGAATGCTGCGCATCGACCACGCCCTGACCGAGTCCGTCCACGTAGACGACGCCCGCGTAGTCGCGATCCCCGGTAGCGACCACAGCGCCCTGGTCGTAGACCTCTCCCCCGGCAACTAACGGGACAGTCCCCTAGGTTGCCGCCCTTCAGGCGGCAACCTAGGGGACTGTCCCGTTAGTTGCCGTTCGTTGCGGGGGGCTAGGCGACGTCTTCGAGGATGGTGCGGAGCCAGGGGCCTACGTCGGGGTGCTCGGGCAGGCCGGCTTTGCGCAGGCGGGCGGCTGCCACGCGCTTCACCTCCGCGGCGGTCCCCATGCGGAGGGCACGGCGCGCGTCCTCCTCCAGGTCTCCGAAATCCAGGGCGCGGATGATCTCCTTCATGATCGGCACGGCACTCGGCGAGGCCGAGAGCTCGCTTACGCCCAGGCCCACCAGGATCGGCACCGCCAGCGGATCACCGGCCATCTCGCCGCACACCGAAAGCGAGATCCCGGCGCGTCGAGCGGCACGCACGCTGCAGTCGATGAGCGCCAGCACGGCCGGATGCAACGAATCGTAGAGGTGGTCCACGCGCTCGTTGCCGCGATCCACGGCCAACGTGTACTGAGTCAGGTCGTTGGTGCCGACGCTGAAGAAGTCGCACTCCGCGGCCAGCGCGTCCGCGATCAGCGCGGCCGAGGGCACCTCGATCATGATGCCCACGGGCATCTCGCCGTCGAACTCCTCGCCGCGCGCCGCCAGCTCGCGCTTGGCTTCTTCGACCAACGCCTTCGCCTGATGCAGCTCGACCAGTGAAGAGATCATCGGCAGCAGCAGGCGCACGTTGCCGTGGGCGCTGGCGCGCAGGATCGCGCGGAGCTGCTCGCGGAACGCCCGTTCGTTGCCCAGCGACATGCGGATCGAGCGCCAGCCCAGCTGGGGATTGTCCTCGCTCTCGAGGCCCGGGATCGGAACCGCCTTGTCGCCCCCCAGATCGAGGGTGCGGATCGTCACCGGCCGCGGCGCCAGGTACTCGGCAACCCGCTCGTAGAGACGTTCCTGCTCGTCCTCCCGGGGGAAGCCGCGATGGGCCAGGGCCAGGAGCTCCGTGCGGAAGAGCCCGACGCCCTCGGCGCCATGGCGGTCCACCAGCGGCATGTCAGCCCACAGGCCGGCGTTGGCCGTGAGCACGATGTGCCGGCCGTCCCGGGTCTCGGCGGGCCGACTGCCCAGGGCGTCCAGGTGCTCCACCTCGACGGCGTAGCGCTGCTGGGCGCGCTCGTACTCCCGGCACAGGCCCTCGTCAGGCGAGAGGTAGACCCGGCCCAGCGATCCGTCCACGATGGCCAGCTCGCCCGGGCGCACGGCGTCCAGGATCCCGGCGGCTCCAGTGACCAGCGGAATCTCCAGCGAGCGCGCGAAGATCGCCCCGTGCGAGGTCGCGCCGCCGTGCTCGGACACGATGGCGCCGATCTGCTCCACCTCGAGAGTCGCGAAGTGGTTGGGAAGGATCACGTCGGCGACCACGATGGCCCCGTCGGAGAGCGGGATGTTGTGATGCCGCACGCCCAGCAGGTTGGCCATGACGCGGAGCCCCGCGTCGCGAATGTCGTCGCCGCGCTCGGCGAAGTAAGGGTCCTCGATGCTCTGGAAGGTCTTCTGGTACGCAGCCAGGACCTGACGCAGGGCGCGCAACGCATCCGCCGTCTCGCGAACCGCCTGCTCCAGCGCGGCCACGAAGCCGCTGTCCTCGAGAATCTGGATGTGCGTGTTGAACACCGCCGCGAACTCGGGCCCGAAGCGAACGCCCACCTTGTCGCGCACCTGAAGGAGGTCGGCCCGCGCGTCGCCCAGCGCCTGGAGCAGCTCGCGGCGCTCGGCCTCCAGATCGGCATTCGGCGTGTAGTCCAGATTCTCCAGATCCAGGGGATCCTCGAGCCGGTAGAGCGGACCGATGGCCACGCCGCGCGCAGCCGGGATGCCGTGCACCTCCAGGTTGCGAACCGGCCGCACCGGCCCACTCACCGACATCGGAAGGCCCGAGGTGGCCATCTCATCCAGCACCTCGGCCCGCTGCTCTTCCGCCAGGTTCACCATGGCCAGGAGCTGTGCGTTCATCACCACCGGCGCGATCACGTGAGCGCAGGTCAGGAGGAGCTCGACCTCCTCAGTCGTGAAAGTGCGCGGCTTCTCGGTCTGCACCACCAGGACGCCGATCGAGATGTTGCGCAGCCGGATCGGTGCGGCCATCAGGGATTCGAAGCGGTCCTCACCGGACTCCGGGAAGTGGCGGAAGCGCGGGTGCTGACGCGCGCGCTCGATGGCGATGGGCTCGCCGCGCTCGGCCGAGAGTCCGACCAGGCCCTCGCCGAAGGCCATGCGCAGCTGCCCCACGGCGCTCTCGTCCAACCCATCGCTGGCGCGCAGCGTCAGGTGCCGGACATCGGCATCGGTGAGATAGACCGAGCAGGCGTCGGCCTGGAGCCTCTGGCCCACCAGATCGACGACGTTTCCGAGCGTCTCCTGTAGATCGTGGGAGCGAGAGACGATCTCCGCAACGTCGGCCAGAAGCGTGACGCGATCCGGAATGGCGATCCCCACCTTGGACGGGCTCGGTCGCGCAGCTCACGCACGCGGACCCCTGGAACTCGCCTTGGGGTACGAGGGGTGAATGACGGTCCGACCGTCCAGCGACGATGGTACCGAACTGCGCAGATGGCGTGGGATCAGTGCCGCGAGGGTTCCGACGACGTCGGATGCGGCGTGTGCAGGAAGGCGTCCTCGCTTCGCGCGAGTCGCGGGAACACGTAGTCCTTGTCCTCGAAGCGCATCCCCAAGGCCAGCAAGATCTTCCGCTTGGTATCCATGCGGCAGTTCATGCCCTTCTCGACACTGTGGATCGTACGGAGCGCGACCTTTGCCTTACGCGCAAGCTGGGCCTGGGTCATCAGGCGATTCTCGCGAAGCTCGCGCACTCGATTCGGGCTGCGGCTGTCGTGTCCCATCGGCTCGCACTCCTCCCGGATCCAGCGGCACGCTGGGTCCATCAGATCCGCCTACTGTTTCGGTGGTGCGGCTGATTTCTTGAGTGAAAATGCAGCCTTGGGGCCGACGGGGGCCGGCGACCCCCACGTCCAGAAGCGTCGCGAGCGCGGGGAGATGCACCCGCCGAACGCATCCCTGGGAGGTCCCCCCGAGGGCAACTTAGGCGTCGGGAACCGGCAGCCGGGGCCATCACGCCCCAGCCATGCAGCGCTGCCCCCAGGCCGACTCCAGCCGAAGGGCCTGCGCTACGGTTCGGGACCCCCGCCGGAGGGCGCATGAGAGCCTGGTTGCGGACCCTCCTCCTGGCGCTGCTGCTGGCAGCCACGGCCCTGGCCGCGGCGCTGCTGGCCGCCGGTCAGCTCGGCAGCGAGCGGGTCCGCGTCTCCGCGGAGCGCAGCCTGGCAGCCACCCTGGGCTCGCCGGTCCGGCTGGCCTCGGCGAGGCTGCAGCTGGGCCGCAGGGGCCCGGCCTTCCTGGCGGAGGGGCTGGAGGCCTTCGCCGACACCGGCAAGCCGGCGCTGCGCGTGGAGCGCGTCAACGCGCGGATCGACCCGCTGTCGTTGATGATGGGCCAGGCCCAGCTGCGCCACCTGGTCCTCTGGAGCGCCGAGCTGCGCCTGGAGCGAGATGCCGAGGGCCGGCTCGGGCCGGCCTCGCTGGCCCAGGCGCTGGCGCGGACGGAGCCCGACGCGCCCGATCAGAGCACCTTGGAACGGGTTCGGCGGGCGGGCGAAGCGACCCGGGCACTGCTCAAGGGGCCGCTGCCCCTGCTGCGCGCCTCGTTTTCGGCCCTGGAGATCGAGGTCCGCGACGCGCGCATCGTGCTGGCCGACGCCGGCAGCGGAGCGTCCCTGGCCCTGGAAGATCTGGACGGCGGCCTGGCCCTGCGCGGCCGCTCCCGCACGCTGCGGGTGGCCGCCTCCGGGCGCCTGGTGGACGCGGAGGGAGAGCGCGGCTGGATCACCCTGGAGGGGAAGCGCGACCCTCAGACCCCGCCGCACCTGAGCCTGGAAGTCCACCACCTGAACCTGCGGGCGTTCGCCCCCCAGCTCGCCGCCCTGGATCCCCAGATCCGGCTGTCCGGAGTGGCTCAGGGGAACGCGAAGCTGCTGCTGACCGCGGACTCCGACCCGCGGCTCGACCTGGATCTGACGCTGAGCGACGCGAGCCTGCGCATCCCCCGCGCCGGCGGCGGGGCGCCCATCGTGCTCGGTGGCAAGTCCGCGGCGGCCCAGATTGCGCTGGAGCTGGCGCCGGACCGGCTGCGGCTGCTGGAAGCGGACCTGGACCTCGACGGCACGCGCATCCGAGCCGAAGGCGTGGTGGAGCG
>CAMYOO010000164.1:0-7607 GCA_947260035.1 uncultured delta proteobacterium | reverse complement strand
CCCGACGACTGGGAAGAGCGGCTGGCGGGACCTCTGGAACGGGTGAGCCAGGGCCGCATGGACCGGCTGGAGCTGGTGGGCACCGCCACCCTGGCCGAGTGGAGCCAGGCCTTCGATCCGGAGGCGGCCGGGCTTGCGGTGAACGTCACGGGCACCGCGCACCTGGAAGACGTGGCGCTGCGCGTCGGGGAGGGCGAGCCGCTGGAGGGCCTGACCGGACGCGTCACGCTGTCGGGCGATCGGATCGAAATCCGCGACACCGGCAGCAGCACGGAGCGGCCCGAGCTCGACCTGGTGGTCGAGGGCCTCGAGCACGTGCTGGCCCACGGGCACCGCGACCCCCGCGCGCGCGGCGAGCTGCCCGGCCTGACGACGCTGCTGGAGGTGATCCGCGGCGTGACGAGCGGCGAGGACGACGGCCCTCCCACACGCGTGGGCAGCGGCGAGCTGCACATCGAATGGCTCTCCCTCCCCTGGGTGGGCTTTCCGCTGGAGGATGTGCGGGTGGCCGTCCAGCCGGAGCCGGCGCAGGGCTTCTCGTTCGACGCGCACGGGCGTTGGGGCGGCCTGCCCGCCCGGGCGCGCGGCGCGTACCAGCGGGCCGACGCGAAGTCCGGGGCCTCCCGCCCGCGCCTGGAGCTGCGCGTGGAGGTGGAGCCCCCGAACGCGACCCCGCCGCCGACCCAGTCCCCGGAGGCCTTCCTGCTCGCGAGGCTGGACTTCGAGGGCGGGGCCTTCCAGGGCGTCCCGCTGGCTCGCACCCAGGCCTCGGTCCAGGGCCGGGGCGAGCGCATCGAGCTGCGCGAAGGCTGGTTCGAGCTGCACGCCGGCGGCTCCATCGAGACCCGCGCGCGACTCGACCTGGCCGAGGCCGGCTCGATCCCCGCGGAGCTGGACATCGTGATGCGCTCCGCCGACCTGGCCGCGCTCTCGCCGGTCTTCGGCCTGAACGCGGGCGACCTGGTTGGGGCCCTGGATGCCTCGGCCCACGCCGAGGGGATGTTCGAGCCCGGGCGCCCCCTGCTGGGCGAGCTGGTGGGCCGCGTCACGCTCGACGCCCGGGATGGCGAGATCCGGCGGCGCGCACCCCTGGCGGCCTCGCTGGGCGGGAACAAGGAGGAGGGGGAACGCGTCGAACCCGACGAGCCCCTGCCCTTCCGGCGCGTCCGCGGCACCCTGGCACTCTCCGACGGCGTCGTGGAGACCGAGTCGCTGGTCCTGGAGAACGATCGGGTGCGCATCGTGGCGGCCGGCTCCGTGCGCATCTCCGGCGAGTCCCATGAGGTGGCGGCCGTGATCGCCCTCTTCCCTCACAATGCGGTGGATGCCATCGTCGGCCGGGTGCCGATCGTAGGCTGGATCCTCCAAGGGCCCGACGGCCGGCTCATCGGGCGCTACCTGAAGGTGACGGGCCCCTGGGATACCCCGCGCGTGGAGCGGATCCAAGCCCGCTTCGTGGCCACCGGCATGATCGAGGGGCTGCCCCACTTCGTGATGAACGGGCTGCGCGCCATCGGCTCGGCGCTCGCGCGGCTCAACCCGATTCCGCAAGCCGAGTCTTCGGAGGGCTCGTGACCCGAGCGCGCGACAAGATCCTCACCCGAACCCGGGCGGGCCAGGCGCTGCGCCGCGCCCAGCGCCGCGGCGAGCGGGTGGTCTTCACCAACGGCTGCTTCGACCTGCTGCATGTGGGGCACGTTCGCAGCCTGGAGGAGGCGCGCAGCTACGGCGACCGCCTGGTGGTGGCCATCAATACGGACCGCAGCGTGCGCCGGCTCAAGGGGCCCGGCCGCCCCGTGGTGGGAGAGCGCCAGCGGGCCGAGGTGCTGGCGGGCCTCGCCTGCGTGGACTGGGTGGTGCTGTTCGGCGAAGAGACTCCGCTGCGCGTCATCCGCGCGCTGCGGCCCGACGTCCTGGCCAAGGGCGGCGACTGGAAGCTCGACCAGATCGTGGGGCGCGAGGACGTGGAGGGCTGGGGCGGCCGGGTGGTGCGGCTGCGCCAGGTGCCCGGCGTGCGCACCAGTGCCGTGGTGGAGCGGATGGCGAAACGGGGGAAGCGCGGCAACCGTCGGACCTCCTAGGATGGGAGGCGTATGGAACGGGCTGCCGAGACGCTGAAGAGGCTGGTCGATGAGATCGGCCGGGTGGTCGTGGGCCAGCAGGACCTGATCGAGGGCCTGCTGATCGGCCTGGTGGCCCGGGGCCACGTGCTGGTGGAAGGCGTGCCGGGCCTGGCCAAGACCACCGCGGTGCGCTGCCTGGCCGAGGCCCTGGGCCTGGGCTTCCAGCGCATCCAGTTCACACCGGACCTGCTGCCCGCCGACCTCGTGGGCACCCAGATCTACGTGCCCGACCGACAGCAGTTCACGGTGCGCAAAGGGCCGATCTTTTCGCCGGTCCTGCTGGCCGACGAGATCAACCGCGCACCCGCCAAGGTGCAATCCGCCCTGCTGGAAGCCATGGAGGAGCGCCAGGCCACCATCGGCGACGAGACGTTCCCGTTGCCCGAGCCCTTCCTGGTGATGGCGACCCAGAATCCGCTCGAGCTGGAGGGCACCTACCCGCTTCCCGAGGCGCAGACCGACCGTTTCCTGACCAAGCTGGTGGTGGGCTACCCCGAGGAAGCCGAGGAGCGCGAGATCGTCGCTCGCGACGGCGCGCACGCGGGCTCGGTGCAGGCCGTGGCCGACACCCAGGCGCTGGAAGCCGTGCGGAGTGCCGCGGAGCGCATGCACATGGCGCCGGCCGTGGCCGACTACGCCGTGCGGCTGGCCCGGGCCAGTCGCGAGCCGGGCACGGTAGGAGCGCTGCTGCGACGCCCCAGCGAGCGGCCCGCCGAGGGGCTCGTCACCTTGGGCGCATCGCCACGCGGCTCGATCTTCCTGGTGCGTGCGGCCCGAGCGCGCGCGCTGCTGGACGGGCGCGACTACGTGACGCCCCACGACGTCAAACGCGTGGCGCCCGACGTCCTGCGTCACCGCATCCACGTAACCTACGAGGCCGAGGCCGACGGGGTCCGCCCCGAGGACGTGGTGGACGCCTTGCTGGCCGCGGTCGAGACACCGTGAGCCGCGAGATCGCCGAGCTGGCCCGCGAGGCACGGCTTCTAGCGATCCGCAGTCGGCGCCAGGCGGGCGAGCTCTTCGCGGGCGCCTACGCCGGCGCCTTCCGGGGCGGCGGCATGGAGTTCGAGGAGTCACGCCCCTACGTGCCGGGCGACGACGTACGCAGCCTGGACTGGAACGCCACAGCCCGCACCGGCGAGCCCCACGTGAAGCGCTTTCGCGAGGAGCGCGACCGCAGCGTGGTGGTGGTGGTGGACACCTCGGCGTCCATGGCCTTCGCGAGCGGCGTCCGCAGCAAGGCCGAGACCGCGGCGCGCGCCGCCGCGCTGCTGGTGGCCGCCGCGGGGCACGCCGGCGACAAGGTGGGGCTCGTGGCCTTCGACGACACCGTGCACACCGAAGTGCGACCGCGCCGCGGACCCGCCCACACCTGGGCTGCGCTGCGCACGGCGGCGGCGACGGGCCAGAGCCCCCGTGGCGCAACCCACGCCGCCCCCGCCCTGGAGCGCGCGCTGCACCTGGCGTCGCGCCGAGCCGTCTTCTTCCTGGTGTCCGACTTCCGCGACGCGTCGTTCCTGGGCGGACCGCTGGCCGCGGCCTGCGATCGCCACGACGTGGTGGCGGTGGCCATCGAGGACCCACGCGAGCGGCACCTGCTCGCGGCGGGGACGCTGCGCGTGCGCGATCCGGAGCAGCCGGGCAGCAGCTTCGTGCTGGCCACCGGCTCGGCGCGCGTGCGCGCCCTCTACGCCGCCGCCGCCGCGGTGCGCCGCCGCGCTCTGACGCGGCGGCTGCGCGGCGCCGGCGCCGACCTGCTGCATCTCTCCACCGACGAGGATCCCCTGCGCGCGCTGTCGCGCTTCTTCCGCGCCCGTGCCGCACATACCCGGAGCGCGGCGTGACGCGCGGACCGGGCGTGGCACTGCTGTGCGCCGGGCTCGTGGCCTGCAGCGGAGCCGAGCCCCTGGATCCGGTGGAGCCGACCGCGCCGGCAGGAACGCGCGCCGCGCTGGTGTTCGAGCCGCCCCGGGTCGCCGTGGGCGAGGTCACCCGGGTCGAGATCGCGGTGACCACCCCTCCCGGTCACCGCGTGCGGCCGCCGGCTCCGCCGGATTCCGTGGACGGTGTCTGGGTCATCGGAATCGAACCGCCCCAGCTCGACAAGCAGCCCGGCCGCTGGGTGCACCGCATGCAGGTCCGGCTGCGCGCACGCGAGGTCGGGAGCTTCCGCTGGCCCGCGAGTCGCGTGGCCGTAGAGGCGCCCGACGGCCAGGTGCGGGAGATCGAGCTGGAGGAGCGGCCCTTCCAGGTCGTTTCGGTGTTCCCCGAGTTTCCGCAGCAGCTGACGCCCTTCGGCCTGGAGGCCCCGCCGACGCGCGAGGACGCCGGCGTTCCCGCACTGGTCGCAGGCGCCGCGGGAGCGGGGTTGGCCCTGGCGGGCGTGGCGGCCGTGGCCCTGGTGCGGCGCCGTCGTGCGCAGTCCCTGCGCGCCGGCGCCCCGAGCCGTTCCGCGCTGCCGCCCTCGTGGGAAGAGGCGCAGCGCGCCCTCGACAGCGCGCGAGCCGAGCTGGACAGCGATCTGGTGGCCGCGGCCGACAGTGCATCGGCGGCCCTGCGGCGCTACGTCACCCGGCGCTTCGGGTCCGATGCCGTCGTGCGTACCACCGAGGAGCTGGCCGCCGCGCGGCCGCCGCGCGGCGCGCGCTCGCGCTGGCCGACCTTCATCGAGCTGCTGCAGCGACTCGACGCCGCGCGATTCCGAGGCAACGCGGTGGAGCGCGCGGCGTTGGCAACCCTCCTGGACGACGTGGGCGGCTTCGTGCTCGACTCGATACCGCCCGAAGGCCTGCGCTGATGGGAAGCTGGACCGCTCTGGGCTTCGACACCTTCGCGGCTCCGCTGTGGATCCCCACCGTACTGACGGCAACCGCGCTGCTGATCGTGCTGGCGCTGCGGCGCCGACCGCGGGCCGTCGCGTGGCCGGCCCTGGCCGAGGCGCGCGCGGCGGGCGCAAGGGGCTTCGACGGGGTGAGGGCCGGAGCGCTGGCCCTGCGCGCGTTGGCGTTTGCGGCCGCGGGTCTGGTGCTGGCGCAGCCGATCGCGCTGGGCGACACGGCGCCGGACGCCTCGCCGGGGCTCGACCTGGTACTGGCCGTGGACGCCTCGGCCAGCATGCGCGCACTGGACGTGGCGGCCGAGGGTGAGAGCCGCACGCGCTTCGACCTGGCCCGCGAGGTGGTGGCGCGCTTCGCCGCGCGGCGCGCGGCGGACGGCGATCGCGTGGCACTGGTGCTCTTCGGCGAGCGCGCCTTCACGCAGGTGCCGCTCACCCGTGACGGGCGTCTGCTGGCCGCGGCACTGGAGCGCGTGGAGCCGGGCATCGCCGGCGAAGCCACGGCTCTGGGTGACGCACTGGTCCTGGCCACCAAACGCGCCCTGGGCGGCGGCCCCGAACCCGAGGGCCGGCTGGTGGTGTTGCTGACCGACGGGCACAGCAACGCGGGAAGCGTGCCACTGGACGTGGCCATCGAGGTGGCCGCGCGTCACCAGGTACGCGTCCACACGGTGGGCATCGGCGTCGGCGGTGAGGTGCCCGTAGCCGCAGGAGCGCGCGGCGTACGCTTCGAACGCCACGACCTGGACACGCCGGCGCTCCAGGCGATTGCCGCCGCGACCGGGGGGCGCCCCTTCCTGGCGCGGCGCTCCGCCGACCTGGGCGCCGTCTACGCCGAGATCGACGGGCTCGAGCGCGTGCTGCGCGAGGCGCCGCCGCGCCGCGAATCCCAGGCGCGACCCCAGCCGCTGCTGCTGCTCGCCGCCGGCGCGCTCCTCGCCGAGCTGGGCCTGGCCCGGCTGGCCCGCAGGCGACTGCCGTGAACGGCCCCTGGCTCCAGCATCCGGACTGGCTGATGCCCGCTGCGCTGGGCATCGCAACGGCGGCAATCGGCTTGGCGCTCGGTCGGCTGCTGGCCCGCCGGCGCCGGCTTCGGCTTCTGGGCCCGCGCGCGCCGCGGCTCGACTGGAGCGACGCTGCGCTGCTGCTGGCGCTGGGTGCCCTGGGCGTGGCGCTGCTCGGCCCGCGCCTGGGCATGCGCAGCGAGCGCGTGGAGGCGGCCGGCGCCGATGTGGTGGTGCTGATCGACGTATCGCGCAGCATGACGGCCCAGGACACGCCACCCAGCCGCCTGGACCGCGCGCGCCGCACCGCCCGCGACGTGCTGAGCAGCCTGGGTGCGGGCGACCGCGTCGCGTTGGCAGCGTACGCGGGCCACGGTGTGCTGCTGACGCCGCTCTCCGCGGACGCCGGCGCCCTGGTGGAGATGATTCCCTTCCTGGACCCGGAGCTGGTGGGCACACCCGGCTCGCGCCTCGACGACGGTGTGCTCGCCGCCCTGGCGGCGTTCGACGCCAGCGACCGCCCTCGCGTGCTGCTGGTGCTGTCCGACGGCGAGGACCCGGCGCGCGGCGATGCATCGGCGCCGGGCGTCGAGGCGGCGCGGGCGGGCGTCCGCGTGATCGGCGTGGCTTTCGGCAGCGAGAGCGGCGCGCCCATTCCCGACGGCGACACCTGGCTGCGCGATCACCGGGATCGCGAGGTGCTCAGCCGACGCGAGCCGGAGCGCCTGGCACGACTGGCGGAGATGACCGACGGCGTAACCTTCCGCGCCGATCGCTGGGGCGAGGTGGACCCGACCGCGCTGCTTGCCGCGCTGCGCCGCGACGTGGCGGCGGCGCCGGGCAGCGCGACCGAGCGCCGTGTGGCGGCCGTGCGCGTGGCGCCTTTCGCGCTGTTGGCGTGCCTGTTGCTGGCGCTGGAGGCCACGGGGCTGCGGCTGGGCCGTCGCGCGGCCGGCGGCGTTGCCGCCCTCTCGCTGCTCGCCGCGCTGGGCGCGGCGTCGCCCGAGGAGCGCGCCCTGGAGGCTCAGCTTCGCCGCCACCCGGGAGATGCCGAAGCGCTGGTCCGGCTGGGCATCGCCCGCGCGGAGCGCGGGCGCAATGCCGAGGCGAGGCGCGCCCTGACTGCGGCCGCGCTGCGCGCTTCGGATCCGCAGCTGGCGGCGCTGGCCTACCATGACCTGGGGGTCGTGGCGCTGGCCGAGAACGACTTGGCGTCGGCCCGCGACGCCTTCCTGGATGCCGTGGCACTCGCACCCGACCGCCGCAGGAGCGTCTACAACCTGGAGTGGACCCTGGCTGCACTGGCCGAGAAGACGCCGCCCCCGCCGCGCGAGCGCCCGGACGAAGAGAGCGAACGCCGGGAGGAAAGGCCGCAGCCCACCCCCGCCGCCGCCGATCCCGATCCGCTCACTCCGGAGGAGGCCCGCCGCTGGCTGGATTCGGTGCGCGACGACGCCCGGCGCGGCCTGCAAGCCGCGGGGCGCGCTGCCGCGGAGCGGAGCGAAGCGCAAAGGGGCCCTGGATGGTAGCCGCCGCGCTGGTCCTGCTGCTGCTGGTTTCCTCCGCCGCAAGCGCCGACGCAGCCGCACCGTGCAGCGCCCGCGTCTCCCTGGAGCCCGGGCGTGCCTTCATCGGTCAGCTGGT
>CAMYOO010000163.1 GCA_947260035.1 uncultured delta proteobacterium | reverse complement strand
GCTCGGCGCGCTGGCGCT
This sequence comes from uncultured delta proteobacterium, assembly GCA_947260035.1. GTDB lineage: Bacteria > Myxococcota_A > UBA9160 > UBA9160 > JAFDET01 > JAFDET01. The sequence goes on along the minus strand of CAMYOO010000163.1, from coordinate 7,858 downwards.
GGGCGCCGGCGCGGGCCTGGCGCGGGGCCTCCGCGGCGTCGGCAACGACGGCTACGGCTGGGGCGAGGTGGCCGGCAACATCATCGTGCCCGCGCCCTACACGCACCCCGACTACAAGGACACCTGGAAGGGAAGCCGCGTGAGCGCCAGGCGGCGCCTGGGACGCACCGGCTGGGAGGTCTCCGACATCGTCCTGGGCACCGGCCGCATCGCCGGCGAGACGGGCGAGCGGGTAGGGCGTCTCGCGTTGGAGCGCGGCGTCAACTACTTCGATACCTCCCCGGACTACTCCGGCTCCGGCAGCGAGCAGTCCATGGGCAGGGTCATCGCCCAGGTTCCGCGCGATGACATCTTCGTAGCCACCAAGTTCTGCACGCCCGACGGCCACCTGCCGCCGGGCACACCCGTCGCGGGCTATAAGCAGGCGATCGAAGACAGTCTGGGCCGTCTGGGCGTCGATCACGTGGATCTGGTGCACGTGCACTCCTGCGACGAGGTGGATCGGCTCATGGACCCTAACGTCCACGAGGCCTTCGACGTGCTGAAGCAGGAAGGCAAGGTGCGCTTCCTGGGCTTCTCCACCCACACGCCGCGGCTGGAGCAGGTGGTGGACACGGCCATCACCTCCGGGCGCTTCGACGTGATGATGCTGGCCTACCACCACGGCCTCTGGCCGGGCATGAAGGACCTGATCCACCGCGCGCGCAGCGAGCAGGACATGGGCGTGGTGGCCATGAAGACGCTCAAGGGCGCCAAGCACCGCGGCCTGGAGGACTTCCAGCCCTACGCCGATTCCTACGCCCAGGCCGCGCTCAAGTGGGCGCTCTCCAACGAGGACGTGTCGTGCGCCGTGGTCTCGTTCTTCGAGCTGCAGCACGTGGACGAGTTCCTGTACGCGTCGGGCAAGCCGTTCACAACGGCCGACGCCGACGTGCTGCGGAAGTACGACACCGCTACGGCCGGCACCTACTGCGCGCCCCATTGCGGCGCCTGTCTGGACTCGTGCCCGGAGGGCGTTCCCATCCACGATGTGCTGCGCCACCGCATGTACTTCGAGGACTACGGCTGGGAGAAGCTGGCCATGCAGGGCTACGCGAAGCTCGACAGCAACGCGGCAGCATGTGCCGGCTGCAGCGCTCCGTGCCTGGGCAGCTGCCCGTTGGGCATCGACATCCCCGAGCGAACCGCCGAGGCGCACCGCCTGCTGACCATCGGCTGACCCGAACCACAACCGGAATCTGAAGGAGGGAGCGGTGTTGCGAACCGCCGTGCGTCGAACTGTTTTCCTGGCTGTCCTTTTCGTAGCGGGGGGCCTGTGGCTCGCCCGCGCAACCGTCGCCGAGCCGCCCGCCGTGCAGGCGCCGTCGTCGGAAGACGAGATCCGTGCCGCGCTGTTCGGGGGCGTGCCCATGGAGCGCTGGAAGGAAGGCCTTCTCTTCGAGGGCATCCGGCCTCAGCCCTGGCTGAAGAGCGCCGCCAACTGGTTCCCCGGCACCGAGGAGGTGCAGCCGGACGAGATGCGCATCACGTTCATGGGTTCGGCGCCGATGATCCGTCCCGGCCAGATGAACACCTCGATCTTCGTGGAACTCGGAAACGGCGACAAGTTCGTCTTCGACATCGGCGAGGGCTCGGTGGCTAACTACGTGGCTGCACGCGTGGCCCTGAACGAGCTGAAGAAGGTCTTCATCACGCACCTGCACGTGGACCACTTCGGAGCCTTGCCGTACGTCTGGATGTTCGGCACCTGGGCTGGAGGCTGGCACCAGAACCTGGAGGTCTTCGGCCCGTCCGGTCGCACGCCCGAGTACGGCACCGCCAAAATGGTCGAGGGCATGAAGATGATGACCAACTGGCACCGCGACGCGTTCAGCGTCTTCCCCGTGGGCAAGGGCTGGGACGTGAGGTTCACGAGTTCGACTTCCGCGACAACGGCGGCGTCGTCTACGACCGCAACGGTGTGAAGGTGATCCACTGGCAACGCTCCCATGCCAAGGACGGAGCATCCGCCTACCGGCTGGACTGGAACGGCCTGTGCTTCGTCTGGACCGGCGACGGTCGCCCCAGCAAGCTGGACGCGAAGTACGCCAAGGGCTGCGATGTCTATGTGACGGAGCTTCAGCCTGAACTCGTGGAGATCAACTCCGGTGTCCAGGGGGTTCCGCCGTTCCTGGCGCGCTACACCATCGACACCCACCACACGCCGGGCTACGCCGCCGGCTACGTGGCCAACCAGGTGCAACCGCGGATGTTCATGACCACCCACATGAACTTCGATCCGTTCCTCAACGAGGAGACGGTTGCGGAGGTTCGCGAATACTGGAAGGGTCCGTAGCACTTCGGCGCGCCCGACGGCATCGTCGTGAACGTCACCAAGGAGAGCATCTGGGTGCGGGAAGGCATCCTGCCCGACTTCCCGAACAGCCGCGCTCCCCAGTTCGACTTCACCAACGGCCAACTCGTGGTTCCACATCCGCCGACGAGCCGCGAGAAGATCCAGGAGCCCTTTGTCCGCGAGGAGCAGATCGACCCGAAGGTCTACTACCCCGAGGGCTATCACCCCGAGCTTCTGGAAGACTGGCCCGTCGAAGGCGACCTGGTCGTCCCCCTGGAGACGCTGCCCGAGAACCTGAAGGAGAGCATGGGCGCCGAGTGGCGCCTGCGGCAGGAACGCCAGAAGGCGCCGGCGAAGGAGTAGCGCCGCCTCTGCGCGAGTGAACGCGACGAGACCGTCCGCGCCCTCTAGCCGTAGCCCCACCGCGGTGGCGCGTCTGACCGGCCAATGGCCCGCAAGCGCCGCCCGACGGACTCCGGCAGCTGGTAGCGCCCCCTCGCGGCGCGCGCAGTGAGCCGAAGGCGAGCGAAGGGCGTTGTCCCGCAAGAGATAGCCGGAGGTGGACTGTAAGCCGGGTTCTGTCGCGGCCCGGGGTTGCCCCCGAGCCGGAGAGGATCATTCATCTAGGCGACGCGTTGCCGCGCCGCTCCAGCACTCTCACCCGCGCACTCCCGCGTTGCCGCGATTCGGACGGGCCGCCCTATACAGTGCGCCTATTCGAGCTTGCTCCGGGAGGGGTTTGCCCCGCCGCCGGTCACCCGGCCGTCGCGCGTGGGCTCTTACCCCACGATTTCACCCTTGCCTGTGCCTCCTCCGGGCGCCCTCTCTCACAAGGGCACTCGGGATCACGAGCCATCGGCGGTGTGGTTTCTGCGGCACTTTCCCTCGGGTCGCCCCGGGTCGCCGTTAACGACCTCCCTGCCCTGTGGAGCCCGGACTTTCCTCCCGCGGGCGGTGTTTGCCCGCCGGCGATCCTCCGTCCACCTCCGGCCGCCGGCAAGAGTAGTACGCGCGGCCGGCGACTTCGACCAAGACCCCGCCGTTCAAGGGGAATTCCAGGGGGTCCGATACACCGGGCCTATGGCCGTGGAAGCCGTTGCACTTGCCGCCCGTTGGGCCGGCCTGTTCGAGGACGGTCCCCGCTTTCCCGTGGCACTGAGCTTCGGGTTGGGGGCGGGCGTGCTGCTGTTCGTTCGGGGCTTCTCCGCCTGGCGTCACATGCGACTGGTGGAGGACACGCCTACCTCGCGGATCCGATCCATGGCACTGGGGCGTGTCGAGGTGCGGGGCCGCGCGGAGGGCAAGGCCCCCCTGGAGGCGCCGCTCACCGGCCGGCCCTGCGTCTGGTACCGCTGGCGCATCGAGGAGGAGGTGAGCGACAAGCGCCACCGCCACTGGCGAACCGTCGAGCAGGGCTCGTCCGACGCCTGGCCCTTCTACGTGGAGGACGACACGGGGCGTGTGTTGGTGGACCCGAAGGGCGCTCGCATCGAGGCCGCCCACGACCTGTCGCGGGTCGATCCTCCCCTGGCGGGGCCGTTGGGCGCCTTCGTGCAGGAGCGCGGCATCCGCACCAGCGGCTTCCTGGGAATGCGCCGCAAGCTGCGCTTCAGCGAGTGGCACATCGCACCCGGCGACACGCTCTACGTGCTGGGCGTGGCCCAGGAGCGAGGCGCGATCGTGCACGAGCGTCGCACCCGCATCACCGAGAAGCTGGCCGTGCTCCGGGCCGATCCCGAGGCCATGGCGGGCTTCGACCTGGACGGCGACGGACACGTTTCCGGCGACGAGTGGGATGTGGCCCGGCGCCTGGCGCTGCAGGAGGTGGAGCTTGCGGGCTTCGAGGACCGCGTGGTGATCGCCCGCGACGCCGATGGCCGCGCCCCGTTCTATGTCTCGGATCGCGACGAGCGCGCCGTGATCCGCAGCCACCGCTGGAGTGCGGTGGGAGGTGTCTTTGGCGGCGCCGCGCTGGCTCTGGGCAGCGCGGCGGTCCTGCTTCACAAGGTGGAGCTTCTCTAGGAGGTCGGGTCATGGGTTGGATCGTGATGGGCATCATGGCGTTCTCGGTGGTGGGGTTGGTGCTCTACGCCGTGGGCATCTACAACGGCCTGATCCGCTTGAAGCACGCGGTGGATCGCTCCTGGGCGAACATCGACGTGCTCCTCAAGCAGCGCCACGACGAGGTCCCCAAGCTGGTGGCCACGGTGAAGGGCTACGCGAAGCACGAGCGCGAGGTGCTCCAGAACGTGATCGAAGCGCGCGGCGCCTTCGACCGGGCCGGCAGCGTCGCCGAAAAGGGCGAGGCCGATGCGCTGATGCGCGGCGCTTTGGGGCGCCTGTTCGCGGTGGCCGAGGCCTACCCCGAGCTCAAGGCCGACCAGTCCTTCGTCATGCTGCAGGAGCGGATCTCCAGCATCGAGGACGGGATCGCCGACCGCCGCGAGTTCTTCAACCACAGCGTCAACGCGTTCAACGTGCGCATCGAGCAGATCCCCGACATCGTGATCGCCCGCTTGCTCGGGCTCCAGTCGCGCGAGCTCTTCGAGGCGCGGGGCGAAGATCGCCAGGACGTCAGCATCGACTTCGAGTCGTAGGCCCGTCGCGAGCCGGAAGGGGCAGCGCCCGTGGCCAGATGGCCGCGGGCCTGCGCATCTGGGCATTCGCCGGTCTCTCGGACCCTTCTAGAGCCACGAGAAGCTGTCTCGCGCCGCCCTGCGGCTCAGACGAGTACCTCTGTAATGCCCCGCGGGGTGCTCGATTGACACTCTGGTTGGTATCCATTAGATACTGATCCCATGTCAGCCGGGATACCGAATCCGAATGGCCGACCTGCCCGCGGCTCGATTCCGAAGCCGCTGGGGATCTTCGACCCCGTTGCCCGGGCCCTGGACCTGATCGGCGAGCGCTGGACCCTGGTCCTGGTGCGGCACCTGTTGCTGGGTCCGGCGGGGTTCCAGGAGCTGCGTCAGCGCACCGGAATCGCACCGCGGGTCCTGTCCACCCGCCTCCGCCAGCTGGTGGAGCGCGGCTTCGTCGAGTCGCGCAGCGAGGGCACCCGCTCCGTCTACGCCGTGACCGAGCTGGGTCGCACCCTGGAGCCCATCGTCGCGGCCATCGCACGCTGGTGGGTCTTCTACGCCGTCGAGGCCCGCAACGTCGGCGCCGAGCAGTTCAACGAGACCTCGGCCCAGTCCGTGATCGAGTCGCTGCCGTTCCTGCTGCGCGAGGACCGGCCCGAGGGCGACATCACCTTCGAGCTGCGCCTGACCGGGAGCGGGGGCGGTGTCTGGACCGTGCAGGTCGAGAATGGCAAGGCGGCGGTTCACCCGGGCTTCGCCGAGCGCGCGGACGTCCGTTACACGGCCGAGTCCCAGGTCTGGTGCGGCGTCGCCCTGGGGCTGATCGAGGCGCGCGAGACCGTGAAGCGCGGGCTCATGACCAAGGAGGGCGGGCGCGAGTCGCTCGCCTGGTACTTCCACCAGATCGGCGAGCCGCCGCGGCGCAAGGGCGCGGCGGCCTCGCAAGAAACGGAGAGGAGTCGATCGTGATTTCATTTGGACCGACGGAAGAGCAGGAGGTCGTGCGCGACACCCTGCGCGGCTTCGCCGACGAGGCGATCCGGCCGCAGGCGCGTGAGGCCGAGGAGGCCAGCGCCGTGCCCCAGGATGTGCTGGACACGGTCTGGGAGCTGGGCCTGACCAGCACCCAGCTTCCGGAGAGCTGCGGCGGCGGCGGCGAGGAGCGCTCGCCCATCACCAACGCGCTGATCCTGGAAGAGCTGGCCTACGGAGATGCGGCCCTGGCCGTGGCGGCCGTGTCGCCGGGTACGTTCGCGTTCCCCGTGCTGGACCAGGGGACCGACGAGCAGAAGGAGAAGTACCTGCCCCAGTTCTGCACCAGCACGTTCCACGCGGCGTCGCTGGCGATGGTGGAGCCGGGTCCGGTCTTCGATCCCGCCAATCCGCGCACCATGGCCGAGCCCAAGGGCTCGGACTTCGTGCTGTCGGGGACCAAGAGCTTCGTGCCGCTGGGCGACCGCGCGAGCCACTTCCTGGTGATCGCGCGCGAGGGCAACGGCAACGGCTCGGCCCGCTCGGGCGCCTTCATCGTCCCCCGCGACGCCGAAGGTCTGACGATCTCCGAGAGCGAGCTCAATCTGGGCATGCGGGCGCTCCCCACCCACACCGTCACCCTGGAGCGGGTGGAGGTGCCGACAGCGGACCGGCTGGGCGGCGAGGCGGGCTGCGACGTGGCACGCATCGTGAACTACGGCCGCGTCGGCATCGCGGCGGCGCTGGTGGGCCTGTCCCGGGCGGTGATGGAGTACGCCATCCCCTACGCCAAGGACCGGCACGCATTCGACCAGGCCATCGCCCAGAAGCAGGCCATCGCGTTCATGCTCTCGGACATGGCCATCGAGACCGACGCCATGCGTTGGATGGTCTGGAAGGCCGCGAGCCAGCTGGAGTCGGGGGCCGACGCGACCCGGGCGGCCCACCTGGCCAGGAACTACGCGGCCAAACAGGCCATGAAGATCGCCGACAACGGAATCCAGGTGCTGGGTGGCCACGGCTTCATCCGCGAGCACCCGGTGGAGATGTGGTACCGCCACGCGCGCACTCTGAGCGTGCTCGAAGGCACGGTCGCCCTTTAGGGCGAGGAGATTCGAGATGATTCAGTTCGAATACACGGAACACGACAAGAAGGTCCTCGACGCCGTGCGCGATGAGGCGCTGGTCTGCCGCAAGTACGCGCGTCACTACGACGAGAACGAGCAGGAGTTCCCGCCGGACGAGCTGCCCGAGGCCGGGGACTTCCCCGGGGTCTTCAAGGCCATGGCGGGTCGCGGCGACGACGACACCAGCATGGCCATCATGAGCATGCTCATCTCCATGGGCCAGACCTGGGGCGACTACTCGGTGCGCATGCACCGGGGCAAGGGCGGCCTGGGCAACGCCGCGCTGCGGGCGGCGGGCACCCCCGAGCAGCAGGAGAAGTGGAACGACCTGACCCTGGCCATGGCGATCACCGAGCCGGGCTGCGGCTCGGATCCCTCGCTGGTGGCCACCACGGCCGTCCTCGATGAGGCGACCGACGAGTGGGTGATCAACGGAGAGAAGATCTTCGTCACCACCGGCTGCCGCGCCGACGGCGTGGTGGTCTGGGCCACCATCGACAAGTCGGTGGGCCGGGCCGGGATCAAGTCCTTCCTGATCGAGAAGGGCTCCCCGGGCTTCATCGTCGGGGGCAAGGAGAAGAAGCTCGGCATTCGCGCCGACGACACCGCGACCTACGTCTTCGACGACTGCCGGATCCCGCGCGGCAACCTGCTGGGCGGGAAGGAAGAGATCCCGAAGGCGGGTTCGGGCGGGTTCAAGGGGGTCATGAAGACCTTCAACATGACCCGGCCGGCGGTGGCGGCGATCGGCCTGGGCATGGCCGAGGCGGCGCTCGACTTCACCCGCGAGCAGCTCGAGGCCGCGGGTGTGAGCTTCGAGTACGGCTCCAGCGTGCACGGGC
>CAMYOO010000162.1:7988-10667 GCA_947260035.1 uncultured delta proteobacterium | reverse complement strand
ACGGACAAGGGCTTCGAGACGCTGTTCCGCACCATCGCGGACCTGAAGCGGCTCGACCCCGGGTTCGTCTCGGTGACCTGGGGCGCGGGCGGGTCGACGCGGCGCAAGACCATCGAGCTGGTGAGCCGGATCCAGCGGGAGGCCGGGCTGACCGCCATGGCCCACCTGACCTGCGTGGGCGCCGACCGCCAGGAGCTGGCCGAGATCCTGGACCTTCTCCGGGAACAGGGCATCGAGAACGTGCTGCCGCTGCGCGGCGACCCGCCCAAGGACCAGCCGGACTTCCAGGCCGCGCCGGGCGGCTTCGGTCACGCCAACGAGCTGCTGGAGTTCATCCACACGCGCTGGGACTTCTGCACGCCGGCAGCCTGCTACCCGGAGACCCACATCGAGGCGCCCAGCCCCGAGGCCGACCTTCGCAACCTGGTGCGCAAGGTGGAGGCCGGCGCCGACTTCCTCATCACCCAGCTTTTTTTCGACAACGCGGACTACTTTGCCTTCGTGGAGCGCGCCCGCGCTGCGGGCATCCGGGTTCCGATCGTGGCCGGCATCATGCCCATCACCGGCACCACCAACGTGCCGCGCATCGCGAAGATGTGCGGTGCGCGCATCCCCGACGAGCTGCAAGCGGCCATCGACGCAGCGGGCGGCGATGCCGAGCGCACCGACGCGGTGGGCGTGGAGTGGGCGACGCTGCAGTGCCGCGAGCTCCTGGAGCGCGACGTTCCTGGCATCCACTTCTACACGCTGAACCGCTCACCGGCCACGCGCCGCATCCACGAGAGCCTGTTCCCGGGATGAGCGCGACGCCGCTGCGCCTTGCGGTACTGCTGTCGGGCGAGGGCACCAGCCTCGAGAACCTGTTCGAGCAGATCGACGCCGGCGCGGTGCCGGCGGAGGTGGTGCTGGTGGTGGCGTCGAAGCCGACGGCCGGAGGCCTGGCCCGCGCCCAGCGGCGCGGCGTCCCCGCCGTGGCCGTGCCGCGCAAGAAGTACCCGGACCCGGGCGCCTTCAACGACGCGCTGCACGCGGTGCTGGCCGACTACGAGATCGACCTGGTGGCGCTGCTGGGCTTCCTCTCGCCCTTCGAGACCCGCGGCCGCTTCGACGGCCGCGCCCTGAACGTCCACCCCGCCCTGATCCCGGCCTTCTCGGGCAAGGGCTTCTACGGCCGGCGGGTGCACCAGGCGGTGATCGAGTCCGGCGCCCGCTGGAGCGGGGCCACCGTCCACTTCGTGGACGCCGAGTACGACAACGGGCCCATCATCCTCCAGGAGCCCGTGGAGGTCCGGGACGACGACACGGCCGACAGCCTGGCCGCCCGCGTCCAGGAGGCCGAGCGCCGCCTGGTCCCCCAGGCGATCCGGCTCTTCGCGGCTGGCCGGCTGCGGATCGAGGGCCCCCGCGTCCACATCGCCGCCACCGATGTCCCCTAGGGGAAATCAGGTCTTCTCCAGGTAGAAAACTGGTCTTTTTCTGAGATTTCCCGCGTGACGCACTGTCACAAATTCCGCGCCAGAACCACTCACATGACGGGAAGGGGCACTAGGAGATGCCCACGTGCTTCGTATTGCAGCCCCTCTCTTCACCCTGCTCGCCGCCGCAGTGTTGTGGACCGCACCGGCCACGGCAGTCACGATCAATCTGTCCCAGTTGTCGAGCGACTCGACACCGGCCGCGCTCCTGAAGGCCCATTTCGACTTTGCGGTTGCTGGCGACAACACCGCCAAGACGCTGACCATCACGGTCACGAACGACACCACGGGCGTCGTAGACGGCATGCCCGACGTCTCCGATGCCTACAACATCAACGAGATTTTCTTCAACGCCTCGAGCGATGTGAGCAGCCTGAGCATCGCGTCGGCCACGCATAGCGCCGCCGGTAACGTCCTGACCGAGTGGAGCCCGCTCGACACGAGCGTGTCCGGCGGCGGCGTCTTCGGCAAGTTCAGCTACGGCCTCTCGGCGGGCGGCGGCCAGCTCGAGCCCAGCCTGATCGGCCCCGGAGAGAACATCGTCTTCGTGTTCGACATCACCGCCGCGGACCTGAGCTTGGTGGACGTGACGGACTTCACCAGCGTCCTGAGCACGAACCCCCCGGGCTCCGTGCCGTCCCTGATCCAGGCCAAGTTCGTAAACGGGGCCGGAGACGACTCGGCCTTCGGCGCCACCCAGGACGAGAGCTTCCCGCCGATCCCGGAGCCGGGCTCGGCCCTGCTCCTGGTGTCCGGGCTACTCGGCCTGGCCCTGGCGGGCTCGCGACGGTAGAGCCTCTCGCCTAGACGAGACTAGGGAAACGCCCCGGCCCGACGGCCGGGGCGTTTTCTTTTTCTCGCTTGCGTCGCGATCTGGTGACGTCGGTCACTGGGCTGCCTCACGCACTGGGCCATCCTGCCGCCGGGCGCCGGGGGGAGCCCTGTGTTGAAGCTGAGCTGTGGATCCCGCTGTCTGCGCGTTGTGCTCGTGCTCTCCATCGGCGCCCTCTTCTCGACGCTCTCCGCCGGCGACGCCGTCGCCCAGCCGCGCGAACGCAAGCCGCCGCGCGAGTTCGAAGAGCTGCTCGTCATCCGCAAACAGGGCGCCGCGCCCCACGGGCTGCGCGCGGATTGTGCGGAGCTGGCGGCCGAGGAGCTGGACGACAACCCCAAGCTCCGCGTACACCGCATCCGGGTGCCCCGG
>CAMYOO010000162.1:0-7958 GCA_947260035.1 uncultured delta proteobacterium | reverse complement strand
ACCGCCTGGCCGCCGTGAAGCGCCGCCTGGCGAAGCGTGCCGACGTGCAGGTGGTCGAGGAGAACCAGCGCTTCGAGCCCGAGTCCATTCCCGACGATCCGCAGTACGGCAACCAGTACCACCTGCCCCTGATCGGAGCCGACCGTGCCTGGGACCACCAGCCGGCGGGTGCACCGATCGTGATCGCCATCCTGGATACCGGCGTCGACCTGGACCACCCGGATCTGGCGGGCCAGCTGCTGCCGGGCACCAATACCTACGACGGCGGCTCCTACGAGGACTATCACGGCCACGGCACGAGGGTCGCCGGCGTCGCCGGAGCCGCGGCCTTCAATGGAGAGGGAGTGGCGTCGGTGGCCTGGAACGCGCGAATCATGCCGATCCGGGTGACCTCCGACTCGGGCTCGGCCTTCTCCTCCACGCTGGCCAACGCGCTGGTCTGGGCGGCGGACCGCGGCGCCCGCGTGGCCAACATGAGCTTCCAGAGCGTGGCCGGCAGCGGCACCGTCCAAGCGGCCGCCCAGTACTTCGTCGAGCAAGGTGGCGTCGTCTTTGCGGGCGCCGGCAACCTGGGAATCGAGGAGCCCATCCCGGAGACGCCGTGGATCATCTCGGTTTCGGGCACCAACCAAAACGACGAGCTGGGCAGCTTCTCGAGCTGGGGCGACTACATCGATTTGGCCGCGCCGGGCCAGTCCATCCGGAGCACCAGGATGGGCGGCGACTACGGCTCGCAGTCGGGAACATCCTTCGCGGGCCCCGTGGCCGCCGGCGTGGCCGCCCTGGTGCTGCGGGTGAACCCGACCTTCACAGCGTCGGAAGTGGAGACCCTGCTGGAGATGACTGCGGTGGACCTGGGCGACCCGGGCTGGGACACGCGCTTCGGCCACGGTCGCGTGGACGCGGCCGCGGCGGTCGACGCCGCCCACGCCCTGAGCGCGGGCGAGCCCATGCGCTGCAGCGACGGCGTGGACAACGACGGCGACGGTTGGGTCGACTGGCCCGACGATCCGCAGTGCACGAGCGCCTTCGACTACACCGAGGGCACCGCGGCCTGCGGGCTGGGCTTCGAGCTTGCGCTGATCCTGCCGCTCGTCTGCAGGCGGCTGCGACGGACCCGCGAGACGCCGCGTTCCACCCGCGACTCCGATCTGTGACAGCGATCACGCGCTGAGCCCAGGCTCGGGACGATCCACTCCTCGGACGGAAGGGGGATTCACGTGTTGAAGCTCGTCTGGCAGTCATCCTGGTCACGCGCCGCAGTCGTTCTGGCCCTCGGCGCCTTCGTTTCGACCCTCAGCGCCGGCGACGCCGGCGCCCAGCAGCGCGGCCGCAAGGCGCCGCGGGAGTTCGAAGAGCTGCTGGTGATGCGCAAGAAGGGCAAAGCGCCCCACTCGCTGCGCGCAGACTACGCAGCGCAGGAGGCGGAGGAGGTCGGGGACAACCCGAAGCTGCGCATGCACCGCATCCGGGTCCCCAAGCACCGGCTCGAGGCCGTGAAGCGCCGCCTGGCGAAGCGCAGCGACGTGGAGGTAGTGGAGGAGAACCGCCGCTTCGAGCCCGAGTCCATTCCGGATGACCCGCTCTACGACAGCCAGTGGCACCTGCAGATGATCTCGGCCGACTGGGCCTGGGACATGGTGCCCGAGGGTCCGCCCATCGTGATCGCCATCCTGGACACCGGCATCGACATGGACCACCCGGACCTGGCGGACCAGCTGCTGCCGGGCACCAACACCTACGACGGCGGCTCCTACGAGGACGCACACGGTCATGGCACGCGCGTGGCGGGTGTCGCCGGAGCCATCGCCTTCAACACGGAAGGGGTGGCGTCGGTGGCCTGGAACGCGCGCATCATGCCGATACGGGTGACCGCAGACTCCGGCTCGGCCTTCTCCTCCACGCTGGCCAACGCGCTGGTCTGGGCGGCGGACAACGGCGCCCGCGTGGCCAACATGAGCTTCCAGAGCGTGGCCGGCAGCAGCACCATCCAGGCGGCCGCCCAGTACTTCGTCGAGCAGGGTGGAGTCGTCTTCGCGGGCGCCGGCAACCTGGGCCGTGAGGAACCCATCCCGGAGACCTCGTGGATCATCTCGGTCTCGGGGACCGACCAGGCCGACCAGCTGGCGGGCTTCTCGAGCTGGGGCGACTACATCGACGTCGCGGCGCCCGGCCAGTCCATCAAGAGCACCAAGCTGGGCGGCGGCTACGGCTCGCAGTCAGGCACGTCGTTCGCGGGCCCGGTGGCAGCGGGTGTGGCCGCTCTCGTGCTGGCGGTGAACCCGGCTCTCAGCGGGGCCGAGGTGGAGAGCGTGCTCGAGCTGAGCTCGGTGGACCTGGGCGATCCCGGCTGGGATCCGCGCTTCGGGCATGGCCGGGTGGATGCATTGGAGGCTGTCGCCGCTGCCTGGGCCCTGAGCTCAGGCATTCCGGTGCAGTGCAACGACGGCCTGGACAATGACGACGACGGGCTGACCGACTATCCCGAGGACCCGGACTGCCAGCGCGCATTCGACTACACCGAGAGCCCGGCGGCCTGCGGCCTGGGCTTCGAGTTGGCGCTGCTCCTGCCGCTGGTGCGCCGGCGACTGCGCTTCCTGGGGCGACTGCCGCGCACGGGATGAAGCCGGCACATGGGGCTATCGTCGGCCCCATGGCCACCTTCATCGCGATGAATCACTTCCAGGTGAACCCCGAGCGCGGCGCCGAGTTCGAGGAGCACTGGCGCAAGCGCGAGACCTACCTGCACGAGGTCCCGGGCTTTCGGCACTTCGCGTTGCTGCGCGGCGACGAGCCGGGCAGCTACGTGTCCCACTCCACCTGGGCCAGCCGCGACGCCTTCGAGGGCTGGACCCGCTCCGAGGCCTTCCGCAAGGCTCACGCCCAGGCGCGTACGCCCGAAGGTCTGCTGACGGGCCACCCTCGGCTGCAGACCTTCGAGGCCGTGATCGAACAGGACGTCTGAGGCCTCAGGAAGTCAGGGCGCGACGCAGGGTCGTCCGGCGCGCGCGGCTGCGTCACACACCGTGCCCAGCCGAGCCGTGCCCGGACGCTCGGGACGCGCACGCGCTGCCCCGAAGATCGCCGCACGAGCTTCCAGCGGCTCGATCCCCGCGCCCAGCAGGATGGCCAGCACGCCGCTCACCTGGGCCGCGGCCAGGCTGGTGCCGTCGACGAAGGCGAAGCTTGCGCCCGGATAGGTGGACAGGATCTCCACGCCCGGCGCCTCCAGCTCGGCCGAGGGACCGCGGTTACCGCGCTCGAACGGCTGCCCCAGCCGGTCCACTGCACCCACGCCGATCACCGCCGGGTAGGCCGCCGGGTAGCGCGGCGCATCGGTACCCTCGTTTCCCGCCGCGGCCACCAGCAGCACGCCGAGCTCATCCAAACGCGTCACCGCGCGCTCCAGCAGCTCGTTGGGGGGGCCCACGATGGACAGATTGGCGACGCCGGCGCCGACGTCCCACACCGCATCCATGCCGCGCAAGGCGTCGTAGAGGCGGCAGGTGTCCGAGGCGGAGGCTCCGCTGGGCGTGCAGATGGGAACCGCCACGGCCTGCGACGCGGGCGCGACGCCCGCGATCCCGAACGCGTTCCCGGCCAGAGCGTGAATCACGCCGGTCACCAGGGTTCCGTGGGGCGCCGGCTCCAGCGCCGAGCCGTCCAGCGCGTGGATCCGAACGCCGTCCAGGTCCGGATGATTCACATCGGGCGCCGAGTCCAGCACGGCGACCGTGGCTCCCCCGCCCGCGCCGAGGCTGGCGCCGCGAGCCACCCCGAGCTCATCCAGTGCGTACTGCAGCGACCGGTACGGATCGGGCCCGCGGCCCGGTGCGGGCGCGCCCAGCAGGCGCACCGAAGCGCCGGCCGTGCGATAGACGTGGTGCGCAACCGCAATGGCGCCGTCGGGCACACGGCTCACCAGGGTCTCCGGCCCGCTGCCCCCCGGCCCCACAATGCGGGCCACGGTGGCGCACAGGACCGGGCTGAAGAAGGACTCTGCGACCCGCGCCCCTGAACCCAGCTCGAAGTCGCTGGGGATCGCACCGCCGGGCCCCTTGGGCAGCGCCAGCAGCGCCTCGCCGGGAATCGCGACCGCACCGGCGTCGTCCGGCGGGGCGGGCAGACGGGTGAAGCCTTCCGGCCCCGACGACGAGAGGCCCGGCTCGCGACAGGCGGAGACGCCCGGAGCGCCGGACGCCTCGAAGGGGCCGCAGCCCACGTCCTCGGCCCGCGCGTCCGGCAGGCTCGCCAACGCCCCAACGGCGACGACGAACGCCGTGACCAGGCGACGCCCCCTAACGGGGCGCCGGCTCGGCGAAGACCGCGACACCCGCATCTCCGGAGGCTAGGGCATGCGCCGCCGCGCGGGCATCGGCGCCCGCGCCGAGGCGCACGCGATAGCGCCCGAGCTCCGTCGGCCCTGCCACGATCTGCCCGTTCACTGCCCGCAGCGAGCCGCGGATCCGATCTGCGGCGGCGTCATTGCGGAAGACCACGTCGAGAACCGGCCCCGTGGCCGCCTCGCTGCCGGGCTGCACCGCGGCGGTGGTGTAGACCGGCTCTCCAGCGTCGCGCAGCGTGGTCGCGGCCAGAGCACCGACTCCCGCGCACAGCGCCGCGAAGCCCGCGGCGATCAGCACGCGCGACGCGCTCCTGCGCCAGCCACGCCGGTGAGACCCCTCGGGCCCACTGCGCAGCGGTGCGCTGCGCGCGGGCGGCGGGGCGTAGTCGGCCTCGCGCACGCGGGTCAGCACGCTCTCCAGCACGGCTTCCATCGCCGGCGGGTCCGCCACCTCGAGATCGCCCGAGATCAGGCCGAGCTCCCGGCGGCAGCGCGCACAGCTGGCCGCGTGCGCCTCGACGGCGCCCCGCTGGAGATCGTCCAGACCGTCGTCGGGATACCAGGGGATCCAGGTGAGCACATCTTCCGGGCAGCGTTGGGTTGCCTGCATCAGTTGCCCCACTCGCGGCCGACGCGTCGTCGCAGCTGTGCGCGCGCCCGCGAAACGCGGGTGCGCACGTTGTCGGGACGAATTCCGAGCTTGTCCGCGATCTGGTCGTGGCTGAGGCCCTCGACCAGGGCCAGCTCGGCGACGGCGCGGTAGTTCTCGGGTAAGCGCTCGATCTCATCCATGACCAATTGAAGCTCCTCCCTCGAGTCGATGCGTTCCGGCCCTTGGGAGGAATCGGGCACGGCCTGCAGGTATTCGATGCCGGTCGGGATGACCCGCGAGCGCTTGGCGGCACGGCGCTCGCGCAACGCCGCCAGACAGCGGTAGTGCGCAATCCCGAACAGCCAGCTCGAGACCCGCGACTCGCCGCGGAAGCGCTCGGCGCCGCGCCAGACCTCGAAGAAGACGTCGCCCGCGATCTCCTGCGCCAGCTGCGCGTCGGAGACGCGTCCCAGGACGAAAGCCTGAACCCGCCCGTAATAGCTGCGGAAGAGGTCCTGAAACGCCTCTTCGTTGCCCTGGCGAATCCCCGCCAGAAGGCGGCGATCGCGGCGGTCGCTCTCGGCCCGGTGGGCCTCGATCTGCATCATCGTGGGTGAGTGTCCTTGGGCCGACGTTTCGTTGCAGCTGAATTCACTGGGTTTTCATCGACATCGGGATCACGGCACCCCCGGGGGACCGCCGGGTCCTGAGGGCGACTCCTTGATCACGCGGCCGCCCACAGCGGAGTTCCCGGGGCCCGTGGGCCGGCTCGGGGTCGGGAGGATCGGACCGGTGCAGCCGGAGCCGGGCCGGTCGCAGGCCCCGGTGCCGGGGAAGTTCAGCGCCGTGGGCGGGCCCACGAAGGGGACGCCGGGCCCGGGCGCCGCGACGTCGGCTGCACCCAGGTGGATGCGCGGGTCCACCTCCAGGGTCACGGGCGGCACCAGCGTCGTCTCGATGCTGATGCGGGCGCAGGCGCCCGGAGGCGCCAGGCCGGCGGAAGGGCTCTCGGCTGCGACCGACGGGGCGGCCAGAAGCGCCGCGATCAAGGCGCAACGTTGCAGGGTCCGGGTCATGAGGGCCTCCGAGTCAGTCTCCAACGCCTACCGTGAGGTAGACCCCGAGAATGTTCCGTTCGTAGTCGAAGACGTCCACGTTCGACTGGTTGCGGCGGTAGAGCCAGCGCGCCGCCAGTGTCGCGTGGGAGCCGAGGTCCCGTTCCAGGGCCACCTCGGTCCGCCAGTCGTTGTCGCGGCGCCGGTCGTCGGCGAGCCCGTACTGGCGGTTGAAGAAGAGCCCGGTGGGCTTCGGGAAGGTCGAGGCATTGCGGTACGGGCGGTAGACGTAGCCCCCGGCCACGCGCAGCCGCAGGCCCAGCGGCAGACTTCCGCGCAGGTGCAGGATGGCCTCGTGGGCGTTGTGCGAGTACTCGGTGCCGGGCGCGTTGAAGTGGCGGTAGCGGTAGCCGCCCTGCAGCGCCCAGTCGCCGAAGCCCAGCGGCAGCGTGTGGTCCAGGGAGAGCCCCAGCTCGTCGCCGTCGCGCATGTGCTCGCGCTCCTCGTCGATGCCCGGCGGACCGCACAACACCGTGTCGGGCTCGAAGCAGGCAGCGCCGACGCGCCCCGGGCCGTCGGGGACGTCCTCGGTTGCGAAGAAGTAGTCGTAGCGAGCCCAGTGCGCGCCGGCCTGGCTGGTGCCCCAGCGGCTCCAGCCCCGCACCAGCGATCCGCCGTAGCGCTGGAAACCGAGGAAAGGCTTGTTGTCCACCCAGGCGTAGGCCAGGTCCGCCTGGGCGCGGACGATGGTGTCCCGGGCGACGCGGCGGTCGAGCCAGCCGGTGAACGACGGGTAGTGGTAGTCGAAGTCGTCGAGGTCGCGGTGCTTGCCGCCCTCGTAGGAGACCAGCCCGCCCACCCGGAAGCCTCGGGGGAGCAGCGCCTCGACGCCGCCGCCCGCGTTCCACACGATGCGCGTGTCGCGCTGCCCACTGATGTCCGACGGCAGCACCACGCCGGCGCCGCGCAACGTCACGTTGTCGTCGTACTCCCAGCCCGTGCCCGCCCAGCCCCAACCGCGCACGCGCGGCCCCTGCATCCGGTCCAGCGCCTCCTGGGCGCGCGCGGCCCAGGGCGTGTCCGGATGCTCTTCGACGACACGCTGCAATGCGGCCTCGGCCTCCTCGGTATCGCGTGTGGATCCGATGGCCCGCGCCTCGTAGTACGAAGCGATGGGGTTCAGGGCGTCGGAGTCCGCGCTGCGCACGCCCTCCAGCACCGACGCGGCCGTGGCGCCCTCGCCGCGCTGGAGCAGGATCAGGCCGCGATAGAGCTGCACCTCGGGGCGGTCGGGCTGGGCCGCCTCGGCTGCCCGCAGAGCCTCGTCGGCTCCGGCCAGGTCGCCCGCATGGAAGCGCGCAACCGCCAGTGGCAGGTCCAGCCCGGCCAGATCCGGATCCGCAGCGCGCGCCGCCTCCAGGCTGACCACGGCTTCCGGGTACTCGCGCAGGCGCAGCTGGCAACGTCCCTGGGCCGCCAGCACACGGGCGTCCGGAGCCTCCTCCAGCAACGCCTCCAGCAAGGGAAGCGCGGCGGGGCAGCGGCCCTCGTCCACCAAGCGCGCGGCGCGAGACCAGCGCGGGTCGGCGGCGGCGTCCGGCCCCCCGGACGGGGCGGCGGCGTCCGGCCCCCCGGACGGGGCGGCGCCCAGCAGGCTCACGGCGAGGAGGACGAGTGCTGCGACCGGCGCCTCCGAGCCAGTCCAGATCCCACGCCGAGCGCGAGCAGCGAGCCCCACAGAAGCAGCCCACCGGGCTCCGGTACGAGCATCTCGTACGAGCCCAGCGCCATCAGGCCGAGCGGCGGCAGGAAGTCGTTCTCGAGCGGCCCCGCAACCACGTAACGCACGTCGATGTCGACGGATCCGTTCTCCTCCAGGTCCGGGAGAGCCACCACCCCGAACAGATAATCCACACCCGCGGAGGAATACTCAAGGATCTGCAGCAGATCGCCATCCAGGCCGGTC
>CAMYOO010000161.1 GCA_947260035.1 uncultured delta proteobacterium | reverse complement strand
TGCTCCAGCTTGCGGCCGCTCAGCGCACTCACGCCGCCCCCCCCATGCCGAGCCAGGTGCCGGCGGCGATCGCCAGGCGCCGGGGCTTGGACAGACGCAGCGGCGCCTCCAGGCAGGGGAAGCCCCGCGCGTGCAGCTCGTTCAGCAGGGTGCGATAGATGCGGCCCATGGCCTCGGCCGGGCGCAGGACGCGCCGGTCCGACTCGGGCAGCGCCTGCGCGGCGCGCTCGTACCAGATGCGCGCGCGCTCGCCGTACAGAGCCAGTAACAAGCGGATCGGCTCGGTCATCTCGCCGGCGCGCAGGTCCTCGGGCGTGACGCCCATGCGGGCCAGGTCCTCACCCGCCAGGTACACCCGGCCGCCGGCGGCATCGTCGCCCACGTCGCGCAGGATGTTGGTGAGCTGCACCGCGATCCCCATGTTGCGCGCGTACTCCAGCGCCCCCGGATCCCCGGCCTCGAGCACCCGGACCAACAACAAGCCGACGGTGGACGCAACGCGATAGCAGTAGCGCTCCAGGTCGGCGAAGGTGTCGATGGACTCGCCCCGCAGGTCGGTTTCGATCCCGCGCAGGAGCTCCTGGAAGATCTCCTCGGGAAGCGCGAAGCGCTCGACCGCATGCCCCAGAGCGATGCCCACCGGGTGCGTCGCCTTGCCGCGGTAAGCGTTGGACAGCTCGTCGCGCCAGCGTTCCAGCAGCCGCAAGCGGTCTCCGGCTACGTCCGGATCATCGGCGATGTCGTCGGCCAACCGGCAGAAAGCGTAGATGGCGTGCAGCGCCTGACGGCGCGGCCGCGGCAGCATCCAAAACGCGGCGGCAAAGCTCGAGCCCGCAGCCCGGGTCACCTGCGCCACTGCGCATCGGCGTCGCCGTGCTCCACGAAGTGATCGCCGATCCCGAGCCGCACGACCCGGGTGTCGGGCGCCCTCTCGGAGAGCAGCTCGAGGAGCCCGCTCCCGAAGCCGCCCGTCCGCACGTGGTCCTCGACGGCCACGACGAGTCCCGTGCGCTCGGCCACCGCCGTGGTCAGCTCGGCGTCCAGCGGCTTGGCGTAGCGCGCGTCCACCACCGAAGCGGTGATGCCCTTCTCGGCCAGGAGCTCGGCGGCCGCCTCGGCGGCTGGCACCGTCTTGCCCAGAGCCACCAGCGCCACGTCGTCGCCCACCCGCAGCAGCTCGCCACGACCCACGGCAATCGGCTTCGGCTCCGGATCCATGGGCACGCCACGAGCCGCCCCGCGCGGGAAGCGCAGCGCGAAGGGCCGGCCCGACTCGATCGCCGTGGCCAGCAGGTGCTGAAGCTCGTTCTCATCGCGCGGCGCCGCGATCACCAGGTTGGGGATCGCGCGCAGGTAGGCCAGGTCCAGAACGCCGTGGTGGGTGGGCCCATCGGCGCCGACCAAACCGGCCCGATCCAGGGCGAAGGTGACCGGCAGCTCCTGCAGCGCCACGTCGTGCACGATCTGGTCGAACGCCCGCTGCAGGAAGGTGGAGTAGATGGCGCAGACCGGGCGCAGGCCCTCGGCGGCCAGCCCTGCTGCGAAGGTCACCGCGTGCTGCTCGGCGATGCCCACGTCGTAGACCCGATCCGGGTGACGTTCGGCGAACCGATCCAGACCCGTGCCGTCGGGCATGGCGGCCGTGATGGCAACGACGCGCGGATCGCGGTCGGCGACGCGGCAGAGCGCCTCGGCAAACACCGCGGTCCAGCTCGGGGTGCCGCCGCTGGAGCTCTTGCGCTCTCCGGACTGCGGGCAGAACGGCGTGGTCGCGTGCCAGCCGAAGGGATCGGCTTCGGCCGGCGCAAAGCCGCGGCCCTTGTAGGTGCGCACGTGCAGCAGGGCCGGGCCCGGCGCGCTACGCAGCGCCTTCAAGGCCGGCAGCAGATCGTCCAGGTCGTGACCGTCCACCGGACCGGTGTAGGCGAGACCCAGCGACTCGGCGAACGCGCGCACGTGGCCGGTCCCGGCCAGGCCGCCCACGTTGGGCGCAATGGCCATGCCGTTGTCGTTGAAGATCACGCGCACGGGCGTTCCCAGATGGCCCGCGTGATTCAAGGCCTCGTAGGCCATGCCCGCGGTCGCACCGCCGTCGCCGATCACCGCCACCACCTGGCGGTCCTCGCCGGCGCGCCGTGCGGCCTCGGCCATGCCCAGAGCCGCCGAGATCGAGGTGCCCGCGTGTCCGGCTCCGAAGACGTCGTAGGGGCTCTCGCTGCGGCGCAGGAAGCCGCTGGGCCCGTCCGCCTTCTTGATGCGCCGCAGCGCTTCGAGCCGGCCGGTGAGCGCCTTGTGGCCGTAGCCCTGGTGGCCCACGTCCCACACCACGCGGTCGTGCGGGGTGTCGAAGACGTAGTGGAGCGCCACGGAGAGCTCCACGGTCCCGAGGCTTCCGGCGAAATGCCCGCCGATCTCGGATCCGAGGTCGATCAGCGCCGCCCGCAGCTGCGAGGCCACGCGAGGCAGTTCCGTTGCATCGAGCCGCCGCAGGTCCGACGGCTCGCGAATTGTCGTGAGCAGAGCCACTCCCCCCTTGCTCCAAGATCTGGAACGTCGGAAGAATTGCGCTCGAAGTAGCCGACAGGCAAGGGATTTCACTGGACCGAAAGGGCCCAACGGTCTGACCAAATCACGGTTTGAGTCCAATATGGGCGGGCCGCCGGGGCCAAAGCCCCAGGGATCAGCCGCGCAGGCGCTCGATCAGGTGGCCCGCAATGGCCTGGGCGGCCGCCTCCCGGCAGCGCGAGAACGAGGGCCAGTCGTTGACGTCCACCACCAACGCGTTGCCGGACGCATCGACGACCACGTCGCCCCCGTAGACCGAGAGGCCCAGGGCCTCGGCCGCGCGATCCGCCACGTCGCGCCAGGCCTGGG
The DNA here is from genome assembly GCA_947260035.1 of uncultured delta proteobacterium. Lineage (GTDB taxonomy): Bacteria > Myxococcota_A > UBA9160 > UBA9160 > JAFDET01 > JAFDET01. The sequence goes on along the minus strand of CAMYOO010000161.1, from coordinate 11,402 downwards.
GCGGGTCGCTCACTTCCGTGCCGCCTTCCGGGTAGGCGCGGAAGAAGCCGGTGCCGCGCACGGCGTAGAACTTGACCGTACGGCCCGGGGCGTGGGCTTCGAGGACGGCGAGCTCCACGCCTCGCGCGGCGAACTCGCCGAGGGCCTTCCGCGCCTCCTCCGCTCCGCGCACGCGGCGTACGTCGCCCACCTGGGTGGCGTGCACGTCGCCGCGCTTGACCCAGGCCCCCGCATCGCCCTGAGCGTCCACCCAGGCCAACGGCTCGGGCTCCGGTGCGCGGCTGGTGACCAGGTGCGCCTCGGGACGCGGCAGGTCGGCTGCGGCCAGCTTCGGTACCAGCCGCACGCGGTGGCACGCCTCGATGGCCTCCGCCTCGTGCACCAGCGTGTGTCCCGCACGGACCAGCGCGCGCAGCGTCTCCAGGGCGGCTGGGCCCTGGCACATGGCGAAGACCAGCCGCGCGCCCTCGAAGGCGGCGAGCGGCGCGTCGGCTTCGACGATCTCGACCTGGGCGCCGTGCTCCGTCAGCGCGCGCCCGGTCGCCTCGAGGATTCCGCGATCCGCCGCCTCGAAGTCGCCCGGTGAGTAGAGCGATTCCCGGGCGATACCCACGACGCGTGCGCCGCTCATGCTCCCTCCCCTGCCCGTTCGGCTTCCTGCAAGTCGTCGGGCCGATCCACGTCGACGACCGCGCCCAGCGGATGAGCGCGAAGCGCGACGCCCATCTCGACGAGCCGCTCCAGGTAGGCCCGCAGGGCGCCCAGGCCCTCTTCCAATGCTTCACCGGCGGCTGCGAAGGCGCGCCCCGGCAGCAGGTAGAGACCCGCCGTCGACCAGGAGCTGGCCTCGGCGCCGCGGCCGATGGCGGAGATGCGCCGCGCGGCGTCGAAGGCGACGCGCAGGGGCCGGTCGTCGTCGCGGCGGTCGGTCACGCCGATCAGGCCCTCCAGCGCGGGGTCGCCCTCGCTCAGCGCGCGCGCCGCCTGGCCAAAGGCGCGCGCGGCGCCGGCCGGAAAGATTCCATCCACCATGGCCACCAGCGCCCGCGGCTCATCGACGAGGTGTGCCGACGCAACCGCAAAGGTCTCCAGACTGGAGGCCGTGGTGCGCCGCACCAACTCCACCGCCAGCGGAGGGGGCAGCGCGTCCAGCGCGTCCGCCACGGCATCGGCGAATCCCTCGTTCACCACGACCAGCGCCCGATCCGCCCCGGCCTCGCGCACGGCCCCGAGCGCGTGGTGCAGCAGCGTGCGGCCCGCCACACGCACCAGCGGCTTCGGCGTCTCGACACCGCCGTCGCGGAGCCGCTCACCCCAGCCGGCCGCCAGGATCGCCGCCCTCACGCCGGGTCCACCGGCATCAGCGCCTCCACCGAGGCGATGACCGCGTCGACCCGTTCGAGCCGCGGATCGTCCGCCGCCGGCTCGTCGCCCCCGCTGACCCACACCGCGCGCATGCCCGCGGCGCGCGCGGCGTCCGCGTCGCGGTCCACCCGATCGCCCACCACGGCGAGCGAATCCGCGGGCACGGCCAGTCCGCGGAGCACCGGTTCCAGGATGCCGGGATCGGGTTTCCAGACACCCACGTCCGACGAGTCGACCACCACCCGGAACAGATCGCCGAGCCCGGCCTCTTCCACCAGCACGCGCGTGTTGCCGCAGCCGTTGGAGACCACCGCCAGGGGCAGACGCTCCGCCAGGGCCGCCAGCAGCGGCCGGCGTGCGCGCAGCGTGCGCTCGGTCTCACCGGCAAAGCCCTGCACCAGGGCATCGCGCAGGGTGCGATCGTCGAGCCCCAGGCAGGCCAGCTGGGCTTCGATGTGCAGCGCGACCATGGGCTCGAGCGCCAGCCCCGCCGCGCCGGGATGGTCGAGCACGGCGCGCTCGCCGGCTTCCAGCGCCGCATCCGCCGCAGCGCCTTCCGCTTCGATGCCGAGCGCCCGCCAGTGGCCGCGGAAGCGGGAAGCCCAGGATCCCCCGTCGGCGTCCAGGGTCCCGCCCAGGTCGAAGGCAAGGCCGCACACCGGGCCCAGCTCGCCGCCCGCCGGCGGCTGCAGGTACAGCCCGTCGGCGCACCAGCGCACGCCGCTCGCGCTCAGGCCCATTCGCCGTCGGCGCGCACCGCAGGCGGCACGGCGCCGGTGTGCGCAGCCGCAGCACGATCAGCAGCACACCCACGGCGTTGCTGCCCAGCGCGGCCGCCCAGATCATCCAGGGGAGCTTCCCGAAGATCGCCAGCCCCAGCACGAGGTAGGCCCAGTCGCGGCTGGCCAGGCTTTCGTAGGCATGCAGCGCTTCGCCGTCGCGCCCCGACCGGTCCAGCCAGCCCGAGTACCAGAAGCCCACAGCGCTGGCGAAGGCCACACCGAAGAGCGTGGCGCCGACGGCGAACCATGCCAACGCACTGGCGTCACCGCGCAGGGTCACCCAGCCGATTGCGAGGAAGACCGCGCCGTTCACCACGTTGTCACAGGCCAGGTCCAGCTTGCGACCGAAGTCGCTCTGACGCATGCCGAGGCGCGCGACCTCTCCGTCCGAGCCGTCGAGGATCGTCGAGAAAATGAAGACCAGCGCCCCCATTACCTGGACCGGGACCGCCGCCGAGGCCAGCAGCCAGGCGCCGACCAGTCCGATGGCCGTAGCGACCAGCGTGATCGTATTGGGCGCCACGCCCAGTCGCAGCAGCGCCAGCGAAAAGCGGATCGACACGTGGCGGTCGAAGTGACGTGCGAAGAAACCATCGGTGGGTTGGATCAACGCATCGAGCATGGCGCGCTCGATGGACGCCGCCTCGGCCCGGGTCCGCACGCGTTGGCAGCGAGCCTCCACGACCAGGGGCTCCACGCGGCCCTGTGCGCGCAGCCCGTCCAGGGCTCGGGTCAGGGCCTGCGCATCGGCGGGTAGCGCCACGTCCTCGGGCAGGCGCGCCGCGGCGGGCGCATCGGCGCCCTCGAGGACGCGTGCGATCCTCGGGTCCCCCTCGGCGCTCAGCGCGCGCACGGCTTCGGGCTCCAGCAGCGCGTCGCGGGCCACCACCAGCCGCGGCCCGGGCGCCTCCCGCGCCGGGTTGACTCCCGCCGCGTCGAAGGCCCGACGCGTGCGCTCCGCCACCGTGAGCCCGGCCACCTGCCACGACGGATCTCCTTCAGCCGCCAGGAAGACCACACTCATCGGACAGGCTCCGGCACGCCCACGCCGCGCGACGCCAGGAAGAGGCGCGCCAGATGGACACCCGCGGTGATCGCCGCCCAGACGCTGCACGCCACGAATCCAGCCCACATGGAGCCGGCCAGCGCAGCCGCAGCACGATCAGCAGCACACCCACGGCGTTGCTCGTAGGTGAAGTCGAAGAGCGACTCGGCCTCGCCGATGCGCGAGTACTGAAGGCGCAGCCTAGCCAGCTTGCCGTCCACGCCGTCGAGCCAACCGACCAGGAACATCACCGGCAGCGCCAGCGCCCACCAGCCCAGATACAGAAACGCCGCCGCGGCCAGGCCGATGCCGAGCGAGAAGAACGTGACGTGGTTGGGCGTGACCGGCGTATCCACCAGCCGCCGCACGATGGCGTTCTCCGCATGAGGGTCGACCCAGCGCGCGGGTGCATCCATGACGTGCTTCTCGGTGGCCAGCAGCAGCGCATCCTGGACGCTGCGCGGTGCGCCGGGCAGGGACCCGTCCATCAGCAGGATCGGCTTCGGACCGCGAACTTCGGCCGCCCAGGTGGGCAGGGTCCCCGGATCCAGTCGCTCGGCGCCGGGAACCGCATCGCCGCTGCCCAGCGCCGCAACGGCGGCCGCCGCAAGCCGCGCCAGGCGTACGCGTCCGGGCTCTCCCGTTCCGGCCGGGGTGGGCTGGATCACCAGGGGCGCCTTCCCGTCCACCAGGCGCTTCAGCAGCCGGCGGTCGACCACCAGCGTGGCGTCGATGGCGATCACTTCCTCGGCGCCCTCGCCCGCCCGCAGCGGAAGCGGCCCTTCTGTCGGGGCCTCCAGAACCTCGACCTGGGTGCCGGCCTGGCGCGCCCCCGGCTCGCGCAGCGGCTGGGCCGACGCACAGACAATCCGGATCCGCTCGACCCCGGCCAGCTCCAGGGAGCGGACCAGGCGGGTCACCAGGGGAATCCCACCGACGCTCTGCCACGCGGCGGCAGGTCGGGCATCCAACACGGCGACAACCTGCGCCATTGCGGCGGAGAGGGGAGAGTCCGGAGCTTCGGGGCGAGATGAGGCCATGGCGGCAATGCTGCGGTCTATTAACGCATTTCCCCAACCCGGCCCAGGCAACCCCTGGCCGGGAGAGCTAGATTCCGCCCGACCCCCAATGTGCCCCCTGGGGGGAAGAGGCGGCCGCGCACACCGGGCGTGGTAGCATCCGCCATCTCTGCCTCGTCGGGCGCTGACGCGAACCATTTCGGGTTTTTGAGCGACGAATTTGCGGAGACACGGGCACCGCCCGACCGCGATTGCGCCTCGGCCCGAGGAGACAACCCGATATCCATGCTGACCGACCGCCGCATGATCGCTGCCGCTGTCGTGGCTGTGCTGGCGCTGGCCTGGTTCCTGCGCAGCCCTGCACTGCCGGTGGAAGCCGCCGCCGTGGAACGCGGTCTGCTCGCACTGCGCGTGACCACCAACGGCAAGGTGGAGCCCGTCCAGGAAGCGGAGGTCCGCGCGCGCCTCGACGGGCGCATCGTGGAGATTCCCGAGCCGGGAACCAATGTCTCCGAGGGCGACGTAATCCTGCGCATCGACGCCGGCCCGGTGAGTTCGGAGCTGGCCAAGGCGCAGTCCGAGCGGCTGGCCGCGCTGGAGTCGATGCGCGCGGCCCGCTCCAAGCTGAGGCGCCAGCGCCAGATCACCGCGACCGACGACCGCTTGTTCGAAGAGGGCGCCATCGCCAAGGAACGCCACGCGGAGAGCCGCGCCGCGTTGCGCGAATCCCAGGCCCGAGTCGCCTACCTGGAGGGCGAAGTTCCGCTGCGCGTCGACTCCCTGGACATTCGCATCAAGGACCTCGAAGACCAACAGACTTCGTCGGTGCTGACCGCTCCGGTCACCGGCTCGGTCTATCGCACCGAGCGTCGGCGCGGCGAGATGGTGCACGTGGGTGACCCGATCCTCTGGATCGCCGACCTCGCGGACCTGCGCGTGCGGGCCAACATCGACCAGGTCGACCTCGGCCGCGTGCGCGGCGATCAGCGGGTCGAGATCACCTCCAACGCGTTCCCGGGCCGGCTGTGGAAGGGCGTCGTATCCGAGGTCATCCCCCACGTCGTGGTGCGCCAGAGTCGCTCCATCTCCGAAGGACTGGCGAAGGTCGAGCCTCCCACCGAGGGGCTCGTGCCGGGCATGAGCGTGGACGTGGATATCGTGGTCGACCAGTCGGAGGATGCGCTGCGCATCCCCGCGGAGGCGATCTTCCGGAGCAACGGCGACGCCTTCGTCTATCGCATCGAAGGCAGCCGAGCGCGGCGCATCGACGTGGCGCTGGGACTGGAGACCGTGAACGCGGTGCAAGTCACCGAGGGACTCGAGGCCGACGACGTAGTGGTCCTTGGACCGGCGACGGGACTCGCCGAGGGCGATCGCGTGGCGGCGCGGATTCGGGATGTCTCCGATCAGTAACGGCGCGGCCATCCGCCTGCGCGACGTCTACAAGACCTACCAGATGGGTGGAACCGAGGTCGCGGCACTGCGCGGCGTGGATGTGGACATCCGCACCGGCGAGTTCGTGGCGATCATGGGCCCGTCGGGCTCGGGCAAGAGCACCCTGCTCCACGTCCTGGGTCTGGTGGATACCGAGTACGACGGCCGCTACGAGCTCGGAGACCAGGTCGTGTCCGGCCACACGGCCGACGAGCTGGCGGACATTCGGAACCGCGAGATCGGCTTCGTGTTCCAGGCCTTCTTCCTGCTGCCTCAGCTCTCCATCCTGGACAACGCAGCGCTGCCGGCCCTCTACGCCCGCAACCGCAGCCCGGACGAATGCCGCGCCGAGGCTCGGGCCCGCCTGCAGGAGCTGGGCCTCGGGGACCGGCTCGAACACCGCCCCCAGGAGCTGTCCATCGGACAGCGCCAGCGGGCCGCCATCGCGCGGGCACTGGTCAACCAGCCGCGCGTGATCCTGGCCGACGAACCCACCGGCGCCCTGGACAGCAAGACGGCGCGCGAAATCCTCGACATCTTCGCCGACCTGCACGGACGGGGCGCAACCATCGTCATGGTCACCCACGACCACGAAGTTGCGGCCTCCGCCGAGCGAGTCATTCACGTGCGCGATGGCCAAATTCACGGGTGACTGGCTGCGCCTGCTCCTGCGCTTTGCGTGGGAGGGCCTGGCGGGTCAGAGGGGCCGTTCTGCCCTGACGATCCTGGGCATGGCCATCGGCACGGCCAGCGTCGTGGCGGTGGTGTCGATCGGCCTGGTAGGCCGCGAGTATGTAGTCGGCCTCATCGAGGGCGTCGGATCCAACCTGGTGTTCGCCTACGGGACCGGTGAGGGCGTCAACCCCGAGGAGGTGGGCTTCAGCGACGTGGACATCTTCCTGGACCAGGTGGACGGCGTGGCGGCCATCGCGCCGGTGCTGAACATCGACCAGACCCTTTCGATCCGTGGACAGGCCTGGCCGGTGACCGTTCTGGGGGTCACGCCCTCCTATCTGGACGTCCGCAACATCGTGATGGACCACGGGCGCTTCATCACGGAGCGCGAAGACGAGAACGCCGAAAAGGTCTGCGCCATATCGCAAGACCTGGCCCAGCGACTCTACGGAGGGCCGCCGCCGCCGGACGCCACGATCCGGCTCTTCGACCTGCGCTTCCGGGTGATCGGCGTGGCCCGTGAAGGCGTGCAGAGCGCCGCAGCCGTGCAGGCCTCGGAGATCACCGACCTGACGGCCATCGTACCCTTCAACACCCTGCGCACCGTCGCGGGCCTGCGTTACCTCGACGTGGTCTACATGACCGCGGAGAGCCGCGAGGCCGTTCCCATCGTCGTCGACGGCGTCAAGCGCGTGCTGGCCTCGCGCTACCGAAGCCTCTCGAACTTCCGCGTCGAGTCACTGCAGACCTACCTGGTGCTGGCGCGCCAGGTCTCCGACGCAATCACGCTGGTGCTGCTGGGCATCGCCGGCGTATCGCTCCTGGTCGGCGGCATCGGCATCATGAACATCATGCTGGTCACCGTCACCGAGCGAACCAAGGACATCGGTGTCCGCCTGGCCCTGGGCGCGCGCCGCAATGACATCCTGGCCCAGTTCCTGCTCGAAGCGGCGCTCCTGAGCCTGACTGGAGGCATCCTCGGCATCCTGGTGGGCGCCGGGGGGCCGCTCTATGTGGGCGCCTTGTACGAGGTGCCGGTTCCCATCTCGCCGGCCAGCGTGGTGGTGGCATTCGGCGTCTCACTGGCCGTGGGGATCTTCTTCGGCCTGTATCCGGCGCGAAGGGCGGCGAGCATGAACATCGTGGACGCTCTCGTCCGTGAGTAGGCCCATGCTCCCCTACGCCCGTCCCTCGATCACCGACGCCGAGGTGCGCGAGGTGGAGGACTGTCTGCGCTCCGGCTGGCTCTCCACCGGTCCCCGCGCCCAGCGCTTCGAGGCGGCCCTGGCCGAGCACCTGGGCGTGCGGCACGCCCTGGGCGTCAGCTCGGGCACGGCAGCGCTGCACCTGGCGGTGCTGGCGGCGGCGGTGGGTCCCGGCGACGAGGTCATCACCACGCCCATGACCTGGGTCTCCACCGCCAACGTGGTGCTCCACGCCGGCGGGCGGCCCGTCTTCGTCGACGTGGAGCCCGAGACCTTGAACCTGGACGTGGGCCGGGTGGAGGCGGCCATCACCCCGCGCACCAAAGCCCTGCTGCCGGTGCACTATGCCGGGCTGCCCTGCGACATGGACCCCCTGCTGGAGCTGGCGCAGGCGCGCGACCTCTGCGTGATCGAGGACGCCGCCCACGCACTGGGAGCGTCCTACAAGGGGCGTCCCATCGGCAGCCTGGGCGACGTCACCATGTTCAGCTTCCACCCCGCCAAGAACCTCACCACCGGCGAGGGCGGCGGGCTGGCCACGAACTCCGACGAGCTGGCCGAGCGCATGCGCGTGCTGCGCTTCCACGGCATCGACCAGGGGCCCGCCGCCCGCGCAGGCGGACGCGGCGCCGCTTCTTACGACCTGATCGCCGCGGGCTTCAAGTACAACTTCACCGACCTGCAAGCGGCGATCGGGCTCCACCAGCTCGAACGGCTGGATGCCATGAACGAGCGCCGCGCGCAGCTGGCCAAGCTGTACCAGGCGCGCCTGGCCCAGATTCCCCACGTGCGCACCCTGGGCACCGTCCCCTACGAGCACGTGCACGCGTGGCACATCCTGGTGGTTCAGGTCGATGTCGACGCCCTGGGCGTGGAGCGCGACGCAGTGATCGCCGCCCTGCGCGAGGAGGGCGTGGGCGCGGGCCTCCACTTCGTCCCGCTGCACCAGTTGAGCCTGTACCGCGACGTCGCCGATCCCGCGGACCTCCCGGTGGCCACGGAAGCGGGCCGGCGCATCCTCACCCTGCCCCTCTTCCCCGACATGAGCGACGCCGACGTGGACTTCGTGGTGGACACGCTGGAGCAGGTCGTGCGCCGTCATACCCGGAGTGGAGCATGAGCGCAGGAGCACCCGAGATCTCGGTGGTGGTACCGGTCTTCAACGAGGAGGCCTCGCTGGGCGAGCTCCACGAGCGGGTATCCAAGGCGCTGGAGGGCGAACGCTGGGAGCTGGTCCTGGTGAATGACGGCTCGGCGGACCGCTCCGAGGAGATCCTGCGCCAGCTGGCGGAGGCGCACCCGGAAGTGGTGGCCGTCGAGCTGTCGCGCAACTTCGGACAGCATCCGGCCGTGCTGGCGGGCTTCTCCGTGGCGCGGGGCGACTACGTCGTGACGCTGGATGCGGATCTCCAGAATCCGCCCGAGGAAATTCCCCGCATCGTGGCCGAGCTGCGCGACGGGCACGATGCGGTCGGCTCGGTTCGCTCGCGTCGCCAGGATCCCTGGCTGCGCAAGCAGGTCTCGGGCCTGGTGAACCGCGTCACCACCGCCAGCCTGGGCATCGGCATGACCGACTACGGGTGCATGCTGCGCGGCTACTCCCGCGAGCTGACCCACGAGATCGTCGAGCTGGCGGAGCGCTCCGCGTTCATCCCCGCGTTGGCCACCATGCTGGCGCGCAACGCCGTCGAAATCGACGTGGAGCACGTCGAGCGCGAGGAAGGCAGCTCCAAGTACTCGCCCTTGAGGCTCATGCGCCTGGGCTTCGACCTGATTACGGGATTCTCCCTGCTTCCCATCCAGATGGTCAGCCTCACCGGGGTGGCCATCGCAATCCTGGGTGTGGGCTTCGCGGCCTTCCTGATGCTGCGCCGGATCATAGTGGGTCCCGAGGTGGAGGGGGTCTTCACCCTGTTCGCGATCCTCTTCGCCTTCATCGGCGTGCTGATGCTGGCCGTGGGCATCGTGGGCGAGTACGTGGGGCGCATCTACGCGGAGGTGCGCCGCCGGCCGGTCTACCGGATCCGCGAAGTGGTGGCCCCGGGGCGCGACGACCCCGACGCATGAGCGGCGGCGCGACGGTCGTCTGCGCCTACAGCGAGGTGGGCCACGCCTGCCTCGATACGCTGCTGCGCATCGGCGCCGACGTGCGCCTGGTGGTGACCCACCGCGACGCCCCGGGAGAGACGGTGTGGTTTGCATCGGTGGCCGAGCGGGCCCGCGCCGCGGGCGTCCCGGTGATCGAACCCGACGACGTGAATGCGCCCGACGCGGTGGAGGCGATCACAGCCGCCCAGCCGGACCTCCTCTACTCCTTCTACTTCCGCCAGATGATCCGGCCGCGCATCCTCGAAATCCCCCGGCTCGGCGCCCTCAACCTGCACGGCTCGCTGCTGCCCCGCTACCGCGGCCGGGCGCCGGTGAACTGGGTGCTGGTGCACGGCGAGAAGGAGAGCGGCGTGACGCTCCACTACATGGACGCCAAGCCCGATCACGGCGACGTGGTAGGGCGCCGCGCGGTGACCATCGAGCGCGACGACACCGCCCTCAGCCTGACGCGTAAGCTGGCGGGCGCCGGACGCGAGCTTCTGGCGGAGATGCACCCGCGCCTGCTGGCGGGCTCCGCGCCGCGCGAGCCCCAGGACCACTCCGGCTCCAGCTACTTCGGCGGCCGCAAGCCGGCCGACGGCGAGATCGACTGGTCGCAGCCCGCGGAGAAGATCCGCAACCTGGTGCGCGCCGTCAGCGAGCCCTGGCCCGGCGCCTTCAGCTTTCTCGACGGACACAAGCTGCTGGTCTGGTGGGCAGAGACACGACCCGGCGAAGGCGGCACGCCCGGCGAAGTACGCATCGGCGACGACGGCCTACCCCGGGTCGCAACGGGCGACGGCGCCCTCGAACTCACCCGCTACGCCTTCGCGGACGACGGCCCGAACCTCGAGAACGGCGACCGGCTGGGCTAGTTCAGGAGCAGGACGAAGGGGCGTTTGCCCGAGGGGGCCTCCAGCGCGCGGTGGGGGACGTCGTTCCAGGCGCCGCGGCGGTACGGGCCTTCCGGGACGAAGACGCCGACGGGCTCTGGGGCGGCCAGCCGGGCGATGGCTTCTTCGCGGCTCGCCAGTACGGGGACCGGCCGGCGCAGGTACCACGTGAGGAGCGGATAACGGCGATCGTCGATCCGCGTCGCATACACCGCGCGTCCCTCGACTTCGTCCCGCGCGGCCGTGAAGAAGGCGGCGGTGCTTCGCTCGGCATCGATGTGGGGCACCGCCACGAAGAGGCTTCCGGCCAGACCGGCCGCCGCGAATGCCGCGACGCCGAACGGTTTGCGCTGCCGGCGCGCGACGAAGGCCGCCCCCGCCACGCAGCAGACTGCCCAGCCCACGGCCAGCAGCCCTCCGAAACGCACGGCGATCACCACGGCAGCAGCGGCGACCCCGACGAGGACCAGTCCCAGGTTCACCTCCAGCAACACGCGCTGCCAGCGGCGCAGCGGGCTCACCAACAGCTCTGCCACCGCCAGCAGCGGAACCCAGGCCAGCGGGCGCAGGTAGGCACTGTTGCGCGACGAAGCCAGGGTCAGCACCAGGGGCACCGTCAACAACGCGATGGCGAGGAAGCGTTGGTGCGCGTCGCGCCCTGCGCGGCGGAACAGCAGCGGCAGTGCCGCTACGGCGGCCAGGGTCCAGGGCGCCGCGATGGCCGGCAGATACAGGACGTACGTCCAGAGCGGCCCGTCGCGCTCGGCCGTCCAGGCGTCGTTGAGCGGCCCCATGGAGGGCCGCGCCTCGGGCGCCACGTTCACCAGGCGGCCCAGGGTGTTGTCCACGAACACGACCCGCAGCGCCTCGTCCCCGCCGGCGGCGTGAAGCGCCAG
>CAMYOO010000160.1 GCA_947260035.1 uncultured delta proteobacterium | reverse complement strand
CCGTGGGACGCGTGGCTGACCCTGCGCGGGCTCAAGACCCTGGCCGTGCGCATGCGCCAGCACCAGGAGAATGCACAGCGCGTGGCGGAGTTCCTGCTGGAGCGGCCCCAGGTGGCCGCGGTGCACTACCCCGGCCTGCCGGATCATCCGGGCCACGAGCTGGCCCGCACGCAGATGCACGGCTTCGGCGGCATGGTCACCGTGGACCTGGCCGGTGGCGAGGCCGCCGCACGGACCCTGTGCGAGGAGACGCGCCTGTTCGCCCTGGGCGAGAGCCTTGGCGGTGTGGAGTCGCTGATCGGCTACCCGTGGACCATGAGCCACGCCGCGTTCCCGCCCGAGGAGAAGCGGGCCAAGGGCATCACCGAGGGAACCGTCCGGCTCTCGGTCGGGATCGAGGACGCGGAGGATCTCTGCGCCGACCTGGCCCAGGCGTTCGACCGCACGTGAAGCCCGCCCTGATCCTGATCGATCACGGCAGTCGCCGCGCCGAGGCCAACGCCGTACTCGACGCCGTGGCTGCGCTGGTGCGCCGGGCGGACCCGGGGCGCGCAGTGCACACCGCCCACATGGAGCTGGCGCCGCCGAGCCTGGCCGACGCCGTCGCGGCGTGCGTCGCCGAGGGCGCTGGCGAGATCGTCGTGGTGCCCTGGTTCCTGGCGCCGGGCCAACACAGCACCCGGGACATCCCGCGTCTGGCGAACGAAGCGGCGGCGCTGCATCCCGACGTGCGCGTGCGCATCGCTTCGCCCCTGGGCGCCCACGCCAAGCTGGCCGAGCTGGCGTTGCTGCGCGCCGAAGAAGCCTGACGAGTGACTCCTCTCCCGGCAGGGCCGGGGGGATTCCCGATGGGGCTGGCGACGACCGCGGCATGTCGATGCGACAAGTGAGCTGCCGCCGCGGTTGACCACATAGGCGCCCGGGCCAGCTTGAGAGCCCGATCCAAGATGGACCATATCATCCGGATGCCGATCGATCCGCGCTGGCTGCGTTGCGCTCCCTGCGCCGTAGCTCCGGCTCTGGTTCACTCGCGCGCCTTGCCAACGCGGCGTCTCGACGCCGGCCCTTCGTCGAAAGGCCGGAGTCGATCGCGAAGCACCGCGCCGTTTTCCGGCTCCACGGTTTCTTGCGCCACCTCGGCATGAGCCCTCTCGAGTCGTTCGAGCCCAGCATGCGCCGGGTCTTCGCCACGCCCCACCGGCCCATCTACCTTCACGCGGGAGGACGTTCTGGAGCACGGAGCATCACGGAGGCGGCGAGAACTCGCCTACACTCGCGGGCTCTGGCAGCCCGCTCCTGTACACCCTGATCGCTTTCCTGGTCGCGCTCGCGCTGCTCAACGCGCAGGTGACCGTGACCCGGCTACTGGCGTACCGGCTCTTCTATCACTTCGTCTTCTTCGTGATTTCCATGGCACAGCTCGGTCTCGCCGCAGCCGGGGCCTGGGTCTACGTGAGACGCGCGCCCGCACGCAGCCGGGGCCTGGGTCTACGTGAGACGCGCGCCCGCATGCAGCCGGGGCCTGGGTCTACGTGAGACGCGCGCCCGCGCGCACCCGCCGCCACCTCGTGAGTTGGCTCCTGCTGGTGGCGGCCCTGCCCGTCGTCGTGCTGGCCGCCTACTCGTGGCCCGGCCCACGTCCCAACATGTCGTTCGGCAAGATCAAGGGCCCTGCCGCCTATGGCTACCTGGCGGTGCTGGCGGTGCTCCTCGTGGCCTTCAACTTCGCAGGAGGCATGGTCCTCACGCTCCTGTTCACGACCTTCAAGGAGCGCATCGGCCGCCTCTACGCCACGGACCTGGTTGGAGCGGGGCTGGGCTGCGTGGCCTCGGTGGGACTGAAGATGACAGCGGGCCCGCCTGCTCGTCCCACTCCTGGTGGCGGGAGGCCTGGCCTGGAGCGGCTTCCGACGCAGAGCAGCTGGAGCAAGCGATGGAGCGAGCGCAGGCGGGAGAGCTGGAGGCGTTTGCCCGCGCCCTGCCGAGATCGGGCCCGACCCGCCGCTGGTACCTCATTGCCTTGGGAGGCTACGGCTGCGTGAGCTCTGCGGAGGCGCTGGAGGCCCGACTGCCTCCGTCGACGGCGCCGAGCGTCGGTCCTTGACGATTGCGAGGGGGACGCCGAAGCGCTCGACCCGCAGGATCTCAAGGCCTGACATGGAGTGGTGACAGTCCCAGCGGGTCGTGGAGATGAAGAAGTCGGCATCTTCGGTCGACTTGATCACCTCCAAACGGCTGGGAAGGAAGGAGCTGGCCTGGATCCGTCTGGCCGGCGGCCGGGCCCCACACAGCGCCACCCGGTAGGAGGGGGGCGGGTCCGGCTCCTGCTCGCCTTCCAGGTACGAGGCCAGCTTCCCCGCGGCCTCGCGGTAGGAGTTCCCCCAATAGTCCGTTTCGTAGCGCCCGTATGCACCCGCGATGCCTCCCACCGCGCGGTTGTAGTAGACGGTCTGATAGGGGTGCAGCCGAACCATCACCGTCAAGTGCAACAGCAGGTAGATTACGACGAGTCCGGAGAGCGCCGCGCCGACGTGCGGCGAGCGCTCCGTCAGCCTCGACATGATCGCGCACCCCGCGAGGGCCGCGAGACAGGTGAGGGGAGGAATCACGAAGAGGAGCTGACGGATTCCGTCGTACAGCACCGAGTGCCTGCCGACCACGTACGCGACGGGGAAGACGACCGCAAACGCGACCAGCAGCACGCCCGCGACACCCTCCCGAAGTGGGTCCCGGCGCCGAGCGAGCGCGAAAGGCGCGTAGATCAGAGCGGCTGCCGTAAGCAGGAGCACGATCTCCGGTGACGTGATCAGGAAGAGGCGGAGGATGTAGCTGCGGGGAAGATCGGGAGCGGCGATCTGATGGCCATCGAACAGTACGAGCTTGTCGAACGAGAAACGGGTCATCGAATCCAGGGCCATCCAGGGGTGCCGAATGGGGTCGGCGTGGGCCCACGGCCAGAACGCGAGCATGAGGAGATAGGCCAGACCCGCCACGCCCAGGAACGATATGACCATCTTTCCGCTCACCCGCAACAGACGTCCGGGGGGTCCACGACGAAGCTCGCAGGCTGCGAACGCGAGCATCGCGAGTGCGAGGTAGCCGATCAGGAGCAGTCCCCCGATTCGCACACCCGCCGCCACGCCGATGGCCACGCCGAGCTTGACCACGAGCCCACCCGGAAGCCGGGGCAAGAGCGGCATCGCGTGGACCAGGTAGTACAAAGACCAGACGTAGGCTGCCGCAAAGGGAATGTCCTTCGGGTTGTTGAACATGTGGCCGTAGTAGCGGGGCGTCAGAACCAGCAGCAGTGCGGCCCAGAAGGCGACTCGCGGCCCGCCCAGGGCCCGGGCCAGCTTCCAGCAGCCGATCACGCCGAGTACGCCGAAGAACGCATTGAGGGCATGTCTGGTCTCGTACGACGGGAACGGGAGGGCGCTGTTCGCCAGGGCTACGAGCGCGTCGAACAGGCCGCCGTAGAGATAGAGATTGCGGTACTCGAGCGCGCGCCGGTCGTGCTCATCGGTGAACAGCTCGCGGTAGTACTCGAGAACGAGCTCTCCGTACTGGTGCTGACTGGGCTCATCGTGCGTAATGCCGTAGTCGACGAAGGTGATGGCGACGACCAGCAGCAGGAGCGCGAATAGAACGCGGGAGGCATTCTCGTAGCGCGAGTCACTCGCGCTGGGGGCTGCCGGCTTCGACATACGCGCGAGACTAACCGAAGGCGCTCGTCCGGGTCGCGAGGCCACTGGAACCCGCGCGGAGCCCCATGACGCCGCCGGTGTTCTTGGCGACGCGCTGGCGATGGGAGTTCGGGCGCCGGATCTCTTTTCTTTCAAGGACTTACGCGGCCTGCTCCCGAGTTCGAGTCCTGTCCGGCGAGCCGAAGTCCCGCCTCTGGGGACGAGCGGACTCGTTCGATGAGTCTAGAGGCCGCGCAAGTGACGGGCGCGGCCCAACTCGTCCATCAGGCCCACCAGCTCATCGCGACGCGACCGGGCGTAGGGCCCCGGGTTCCAGGCACGCAGGCGCAGGGGGTTGGGCAACACGGTCGCCAGTAGCGCGGCCTCCTCGGGCAGCAGCTCCGCCGCCGGCTTGTCGAAGTAGCGCTGCGCCGCCGCCTCCGCCCCGAACACACAGGGCCCGAACTGCACGATGTTGAGGTAGACCTCGAGGATGCGCTGCTTGGACCAGAGCAGCTCGATCCACAACGTGATCCAGGCCTCGAGACCCTTGCGTACGAAGTTGGCTTCCGGCCACAGGAAGAGGTTCTTGGCCAGCTGCTGGGTGATGGTGCTGGCGCCGCGCCGGCGCCCGCCGCGCTCGGCCTCGTCGATGGCCTTGCGAATCGCCTTGCTGTCAAATCCGCCGTGGAGCAGGAACTTCTGATCCTCGGCCAGCACCACCGCGAGCCGCAGGTGCGGCGAGATCGACTCACGCGGAACCCACGCCTGTTCGACCTCCGCGCAGGGCTGCTTCGTAGCGGGATCTTCGCGCAGGCTGCGCTGCATGAAGGCGGACGAGTCGATGGGTCCGCGGCGCAGGAGGAGCAGCGGCAGCGCGGAAACCGCCAGCACCAGCGCCACCAGGACGAGGACGGACGCAAAGACCCGCCACAGCCAACGCATCCCGCGCCGCCAGTCGCGCTCCACGTCGCGGCCCTAAGCCTTCTTGCGCCGGCCCGCCGATCCGGCGCGCGCGGACGCGCGCCCCTTGCGCGCGCTCTGGTGGATGTAGCGCCGCGAGATCGGCGACAGCTCGTCGGGCGGTACGCGACACTCGATGAGCACGAAGTCGCGGACTTCGTGCGCGGCGCGCAGGGCTTCACGCAGCTCGCTGCGCGTCTCGGCGCGAAATCCGACTCCGCCCCAGGACTGGGCCAGATCCGCGTAGGGCCAGGGCGGAATCTCCAGCAGGTCTTGACGGGGCGAGACCGGCCGGAAGATCCCCCATCCCCCGTTGTTCACCAGCACCACCACCGGCGACAGCCCGTAGCGCGGCGCGTGGGAGATCTCGGGGCCGGTCATCTGGAAGGCGCCGTCGCCGGTGACCACCAGCGGCCGTACGCCGGTTCCGATCTGCGCACCCAACGCCGCCGGCACGGCGAATCCCATGGACGCATAGAAGCCCTGGGCGAAATAAAGACCTCCGGCGCGCAGCCGCAGCTCCAGGCCGCCGAAGAGCATGTCGCCGGACTCGGCGAACACGTGGTAGCCCGCGCTGGCAGCGAGGAACTCGTTCACCTCCAACAGCAGGTCGTTGATCGAAAGCGGGCCGGGCCGGCTGCTCTCCAGCGGCGTGCGCTTCAGGTTGTCGTAGTACGCGATCTTCTCGCGGCGCTTCGACAGCTTCTGCCTCGCCAGGCTCGCGACGAACTCGCGCAGATCCACTTCGGTATAGGCGTGGAAGGAGATGTTGACCCGCCCCCCGACGGCCCACACCGAGCGGTCGCGACGAACCTGGGGCTTGGACGCGCCCAGGTTCATGTCGGTCAGCAGCGTGCCCAGCGCGATCACCAGATCCGCCTCGCGCACACGCTTCTGGATGGGCTTCGGGCTGAAGGGCCCCACGTGGACGCCCATGTGCTGGGGATGATCCATGGGGAACACGCCCTTGGCGTCCACGGTGGTGACGACCGGGGCGCCCAGCTTCTCGGCCAGGCGCAGCAGGTCGCGCTCGGCGCCCACGCGATAGGCCTCGACGCCGCCGATCAGGATGGGCCGCCGCGCCTCGCGCAGCAGCCCGACCGTCTCGGCCACGGCCTCGCGCAGCTTGCGCGGATCGGAGGGTGTGCGCGCGAAGGTCCCGTCCCAGTCGCGAATCTCCGGCGGGACCGGGATCGGAACGTCTACCTGATCGCGGTGGATCTCCAGGTACCCCGGCCGGGACTCCGTGAGGATGCGGCCGACCACCTCGTGCACCTCTTCCGCCGCGCGCTCCGGGTGGCGCAGGATGCGCGCGTCGCAGGTCACCTGCTGGAAGACGCGCCACTGACCCTCCACGTCCTTGGCCTGATGGTGCACTCCGGCCAGCTTCTGCTCGGCCTCGCCGGGTCCGCCGGACACCACCAGCAGCGGCACCTCCTCGGCGTACGCACCCGCCACGGCATTGACGACGTTGTAGCCGCCCGCCCCGTAGGTGACGCAGACCACGCCCAGCTTGCGGGCACTGCGCGCGTAGCCGTCAGCGGCGAAGCCCACCGCCGGCTCGTGGGAGAAGGTCACGATCTCCAGTCCGCGCGCCCGACCGAAGCGATGAAATAGCCCCAGCACCAGGTCGCCGGGGAGACCGAAGATGTGGCTCACGCCGGCCCGCTGCAGGTAGGCGACCAGGAAGTCGCCGAGCGGCATCCGCGAGCGCATGGTCGAGCGGCTCGGCGCGCGCGCCGGGCTCACGGAGACCGGCGCTCCTCGAGCTCGAAGCGGTACAAGGCAGCGACCACCAGCGCGTGATCGATGTGGCCCTCGCGCACCTGCGCGCGGATCTCGCTCAGGGGAACCAGCTCCACGTGGGTCTCCTCCATGGCGCTGTTCTTCACCTCGGCTACCCGCCGGCAGCCCCGGGCCACGAAGGTGTGGACGCGGTTTCCGAAGAGCGCCGGATTGGGATTCAGGCTCCCTGCGGGCAGAACCGCGCTCGGCTCGTAGCCGGTCTCCTCCAACAGCTCGCGCACCGCGGCGTCGTGGGGCGACTCACCCGGGTCCACGATTCCGCCGGGGATCTCCAGCGTCAGCTCGCAAGAGCCGTGGCGATACTGGCGCACCAGGACCACCTCGTCGTCGGCGGTGATCGGGACGACGTTTACCCAGGCCTCGGCGTCGATGCGAAAGAACGGGTGCACCTGACCGGTGCTGGGCGAGCGCGCCAGGGTGCGGCTCACGCGAAAGACGGCGCAATCCTGGACCGCTTCGGCCGAGACCGCCTTCCAGCGCCGGGGCGACGTCGACATCGCCGTCGAGGGTAGCATGGAGGGCTCCGCAGCCGGACTGCTAGCCTGCCTTCCTCATCAGGGTGCGTCGCGAGGCGGTGCAGATTCGTGCCCTGACAGGCGATCGCGACCGAGGGAAGCGGAGGCGTAGCCGTAGCTACGTCGAGCACCCGCAGGGAGCGATCGGCTGTCAGGGCGCGGAGATGCGCCGCCGCAGTAGCACCCTGATGAGGAATGCAGGCTAGCATCGGCGGCCCGAAGGAGAGCGGTCATCGACACCCCCCGCCCGCGACCGAGACACCGCTCGCAAAGCCAGCTCTTCATGGTGCTGGTGGCGGTGGCCTGCGGAGTGGCGGGAGCCCTGGCCGCGGTCGTCTTCCGAACGCTGATCCGGATCTTCACCGGGCTCTTCTTCGAGGGCGCGGAGGGCGTGACCGCCGTCATCGAAGAGGGTTGGCTGGCCGAGGCGCGCGACCCGCTCGAAGTAGCCCGCGCCCTGCCCTGGTACTGGAAGGTCGCGATCCCGGCCCTGGGCGGCATGGTTGTGGGCCCACTGGTGTGGTTCTTCGCCCGCGAGGCCAAAGGCCACGGCGTTCCCGAGGTGATGGAGGCCGTCGCGCTGCGCAGCGGCGTGATCCGCGGGCGGGTGGTGGCGGTGAAGACCCTGGCCTCGGCGCTCACCATCGGCTCGGGCGGCTCGGTCGGACGCGAGGGCCCCATCGTCCAGATCGCCTCGGCGGTGGGCTCGGCGATCGGCCAGCTGCTCCGCGTGACGCCGCGACAGCTGCGCACCATCGTCGGCTGCGGCGCCGCCGCCGGCGTGTCGGCCACCTTCAACGCGCCCATCGCCGGCGCCCTGTTCGCGGTCGAGGTAATCGTGGGGGACTTCGCCGTCGCCCAGTTCAGCCCCATCGTCATCTCGTCGGTCGTGGCCACCGTATTGTCCCGCTACTTCCTGGGCGACCACCCCGCCTTCGAAGTTCCCACCTACGAGCTGGTCGCACCGTTCGAGCTGCTGCCCTACATGGCGGTAGGCGCCGTTGCGGGTCTCGTAGGGCTGCTCTTCATGAGCGTCCTCTACTTCTTCGAGGACGGCTTCGACCGGCTGCGCTTCCCGGAGTGGGGCAAGCCCGTGCTGGGCGGGCTGCTGGTCGGGTGCATCGG
>CAMYOO010000159.1:8113-8764 GCA_947260035.1 uncultured delta proteobacterium | reverse complement strand
AAGTGGACGCGCCGCTGCGCTCCCTGGGCGGTGTCCATGGCGTCGAGCAGGGTCTGCTCCTGCGGTGTGCGCCCCCCGGTCGCCGCCGGGAGACAGGCATCGCGCAGCGCGCTGCGCAGGCGGGACTCGGTGTCGGCCCACAGCTCCGCCTGCCGTGAAGCGCGAGCCACGCGCTGGATCCGCGCCGCGCGCCCGGGATCGGGCGGCGCGCGGAGCAGCCGGCTTGCGCCCGTCTGCCAGGCGTCGTCGGCGTCCCGCTGCGCAAGCGCCTGGTCCGCCGTCTCGATGCGCAGGCCCAGTGGCGTGGCGCGGAAGGCTTCGACGGGCGGCAGCAGCGCGGCGGCGCCGGCATCCAGCAGCCGCTCGACCACAGCGTCGAAGACGCCTTCGGGCCGCAGGGACTCGCGCAGCTCCCCGGCCAGATCGCTGGGGCAGCCCTGCTGGCCGGCGATCTGGAGCGCGTGGTCGCGCAGGTTGCCGAGCTGCCGGCTCAGCTTCCGGCCCTCGAGCCAACTTCGCAGCGCCGCGTCGGCGTTGGGCGGCGGGTCATCCGCCCACGCCGGCGGCGTCAGGCAGGCCAGCGTCAGCAGTACCCGCGCCAGGGTGCGGGCGTACTCGCGCATCCCGCTACTCGCGCGAGCGCATCAGGTC
>CAMYOO010000159.1:0-8098 GCA_947260035.1 uncultured delta proteobacterium | reverse complement strand
GCCGCCGTAGAAGCTGCGCTCGAAATCGCGCTGGTGGGCGTGCTCGGGGCAGACTGCGTCCAGCTCCTCGCCGCCCCGGGCCGGGTGGCAGATCAGGTAGTGGATGCCGCTGCTCAGGCCCGCCAGGCGCGCACGGTTGTGGGGCTCGCCCTCGCCGTGCGCGAAGTCCAGCGATTCGGCGTCGAAGCCGTCCAGGATCGGCACGCCATCGGCCCGCATCTGTGCCAGCAACGGCTCCAGCACCTTGGCCAGTCCGCCCATGCCGCGCTTCTCCAGGGCCTCCAGGTCGGGCTGCGCGGCGAAGATCGGCAGGTCGAACTCGCGCGCCAGGCCGCCGTAGACCTCGACGAACTGGGGGAAGAAGCACGTGCCCATGTGCGAGTCCAGGTGGGTCACGTCGACCCCCGCTTCCAGGGCCTTCTCCACCTGGGCGCGCAACTCGATGG
Organism: uncultured delta proteobacterium; assembly: GCA_947260035.1. Classification (GTDB taxonomy): domain Bacteria; phylum Myxococcota_A; class UBA9160; order UBA9160; family JAFDET01; genus JAFDET01. The sequence continues at coordinate 7,652 of CAMYOO010000159.1, read as the reverse complement.
CCACTTCCTCGGGCCGCGCCCGCTGCGCTACCTCCAGGGTGGTGCGCGGCAGGAAGCCCTGATCGTCGAGCAGCGACGGCACCGCCGAGCGCCCGGCCAACGGGCCCCAGCGGTAGTGATCCCACTCGCAGTTCAAGGTGAGGTGAACGCCCAGATCGAGCTCGGGATGGGCCCGGGCGTGATCCGCAGCCTCGCGGAACCAGGGGCATGGCACCATGATGCTGCCGCAGGTGGCGGGACCGTTGGCCAGGGCCTCGAACGCGCCCTCGTTGGCGGCGTGGCACATCCCGATGTCGTCGGCGTGAACGATCGCGACCCGGTCGGTGGGGTCGAAACCCAGCCGTTCGGCTAGCGTGGGGGGCATGAGAACAGACCTCCGCAGGGGGCGATGTGTGCCCGGGCGCCGGCATTGTACCCCGCTCCGAGGCGCGCTCGGAGCTGCGCTGGTCCTGCTGCTGAGCGCGGCCCTGGCGCACCCCGCGTGGGCCCAGGGGGGTGCCGTCACCGCCGATGACCTGCGCGCCCAGCTGGAGCAGACGCGCAAGTCCGGCGCGGCGCCCCTGGAGATGGCCGAGATCGAGCACAACCTGGGCCGCATCCTGGCGCGCGACGGGGATTTCGCCGCGTCGGCCCAGGCCTTCGCGGCGGCGCTGGCCGTCCGCGAGGCAGAGCTTCCCGCCGACGATCCCGAGATCGCCGCGTCGCTGACCGGCCTGGCCGTAGCGCGAAACGGGGAGGGCAAGATCGCCGAGTCCGAGTCCCTGTTCCTGCGCGCCCTGGAGATCCGCAAGAGGGCCTTCGGCAGTCCGTCGCCGGAGGTGGCGTCGGCCCTGGGAAACCTGGGCGCCCTCTACGTGCAGATGGAACGCTGGGACGACGCGGCCCGCTACTACGATCAGGCCATCGACCAGTACGAGGAGATGAAGGAGGCGAGCGGGAGCCTGGTGGTGGCCTTGGCCAACCGAGCGTCCGTCTACGAGAAGCAGGGCAACCTCGCCAAGGCCGACGACATGTACGAACGCATCGTCGAGGAAGAAGCCGGTGCGGCGGGCGCGGCGGGAGGCCGCGTGGCGGCGGCGCACACCGCGCTGGCCACGCGCTATCGCGAGCGGGGTGACAGCAAGCGCGCCGAGAAGCAGTACCGCAGCGCCCTGGAGATCCTGGGCGCCATGGACGCGCCCATGGGACCCAGCGTGGCCGTGAACCTGGAGGGGTTGGGCTGGGCCGCGCAGCAGGACGGCCGCCTGGAGGAGGCGGAGCAGCAGTATCGGCGCGCGCTGACGATGCTCGAGCAGACCCTGGGCCGCGACCATCCCGTGCTCATCCCGGCTCTGCTCGGCTACGCATCGGTGCTGCAGGAGATGGGCCGGACCGAGGCAGCCGCCGCCTACGCCAAGCGGGGCGAGCGGTTGCAGGCCGCGGAGGAAGAGCGCCGGGCGGCCGAGGATCGGCGCCGGGCGGCGGAGGCTGCGGCCGAGACGCCGTCGCCGGAGGTGAAGAGGGCGCCGGAGCCGGCTCCGTGAGTCTGGATCTGGCGGCTGCGGCCCGTGTCGCCGAGGCCGCCGCGGATCGCGCCCGGACGGAGATCCTGCCCCGCTTTCGCCGCGTCGCCACCGAGCGCAAGTCCGACGGCTCGCCGGTCACCGAGGCGGACCGCGCCGCCGAACGCGCGATCCGCGAGACCCTGCGCGAAGCCCGCCCGGACTGGGGCATCCTGGGCGAGGAGTACGGCGAGGAGGGACCTGCGGACGGCCCGGTCTGGGTGGTGGACCCGATCGACGGCACCATCGCGTTCAGCCGCGGCATCCCGCTCTTCGGCACCATCGTCGCGCTCCTCGAGGACGGCGAGCCCGTGCTCGGGCTGATCGACCTGCCGACCCTGGACGAACGCTACGTGGGCTTCCGCGCCGGCGGATGCCGCCGCAACGGCGAGCCCGTTCGCGTGTCCGACGCCGAAGATCTGCAGACCGCCGTCGTCTCCCACGGCGACCCCTTCTGCTTTGCGCTGGCCGGGGAGATGGACGCCTATCTGCGCATGGCGCGCGAGATCCCCACGTTGCGCGGCTACACCGACGTGTTCGGGCACGCCCAGGTGCTCGGGGGCAGCGTGGATGCCATGGTCGACTTCTCGCTCAACCTCTGGGACGCCGCCGCGACCCAGGTGCTGGTCCCCGAGGCCGGCGGCAAGTGCATCACGAGAACCGACCCCCAAGGCAGGCTCGGCCTGATCCTCGGCAGCCCGAAGCTCGTCGAGCAACTCACCGACTTCCTGAGCAGCTGAGCGCCGAAGGCGAACGCGCGTCCTCCCGAGCGCCGACGCCCGCAAGCGCCGCGGAGTCCGGCTCGACTCGCCCCCTCTACGCGGCGCGCGCAGCGAGCCGTAGGCGAGCGAAGGGCCTCGGCCGGCTAAGAATAGGTCAGACCGGGCAGCGCGGAGTCTCGGCCGCCCCTCAGTTCCCGTGCACCACCATCAGCGTCGCGTGGCGGTGCGGCGGGTGCAGATGGCACTGGATGTCGTAGATGCGGCCGCCTTCCAGGGGCGGCAACGCCACCACCGTCTCCACGCCGGGCTCCAGGATGGCCTCGACGCTCAACGTGGGGATCCGGAAGCCGTGGGGCTTGTCCGCGGTGTTGTAGATCGTCAGCGTGCGGCCGGAGCCCTGGGTCAGGATCACGGTCGAGGGCACGAACACGTTCTTGCCACCGATCACGGTCGACACGATCTGCACGGTGTCGCGCTCGTCGGTGTAGCCGCCTCCGGGGAGCGGGCCGATCTGGCCCGTCTCCACCGCGCCCACCCGCACGCACCCGGCGGCGCTGCCGAGGACCAGCGTCAGACTGAGGATCCAAGGGGCGAGGCCCGCCCGCGCAACAGGCTCGTGCATGCTTCCCTCCACAGGTGCCCGAGGCCGGGCAAGCGCTATGTTAACAGGCTCTTCGTACCGAAAAACCTCGTGAAACCGAGCAATTGCAAGAGGCACCCATGTCCGAGACCCCCCTACCGACCCTGGCCGATGCCCGCGTTCTGCTGGAGGCCTCCGAGGCCCTGTGCGAGATCGCCTTGGAACGCGCGCGCGAAGTGACCCAGGGCGGCCGCGCCATCGACGACCACCAGGTGCTCTCCGAGCGGGTGGCCTACGCCGCAACCGAGGCCCGTGCCGCCCGCGAGCTGGTGGAGCAGACCGCTGCGCTGGTGAACGAGGGCCGCGCAGACGCCTGGCTGGAGGGCGTGACCGCCGCCGCCACCGCGGAGCTGGCCCGCAGCCTGCGCGACCGCCTGGCCCCGGCGATCGACGACCTGGGCCTGACGGAGGAGGCCTTCGATGCCCCGTTCGGCGCCGACGTGCGGGCCCTGCTGCGCCGCGCCGCCGGCGAAGACGTGGTGCGCGCCATCGGGCGCCGCGTGGCGGAGACCCGCGGCGCCAACGACCTGCCGCTGGACGAGATGCACGAGCAGATTCGCGAGTCCGTCCGCGAGTTCGGCGACGCCGAGGTCTACCCCCACGCCGAGCGCATCCATCGTCACGACGAGCTGGTGCCGGAGGAGTTCATTACCAAGATGTCCGAGCTCGGGTACTTCGGCATGGCCGTGCCCGAGGAGTACGGCGGCTTCGAGATGGGCAACCTGGCCATGATCCTCACCACCGAGGAGCTCTCGCGCGCGTCGCTGGCGGCCGCCGGCTCGCTGATCACGCGTCCCGAGATCCTGACCAAGGCGCTCGTCGGCGGCGGCACCGAGGAGCAGAAGAAGAGCTGGCTTCCGCGCATCGCGGCCGGCGAGGTCATGGTGGGCATCTCGGTCACGGAGCCGGACATCGGCAGCGATGTGGCCGGCGTCCGCTGCCGGGCCGACCGCGGCACCGTGGACGGTCAAGAGGGCTGGGTGATCAACGGTCCCAAGGCGTGGTGCACGTTCGCCGGGCGCGCCGACGTGCTGGCCGTGCTGTGCCGCACCGACCCGGACCTGTCCAAGGCGGCCAAGGGCCTGTCGCTCTTCATCGTGGAGAAGGACACCTTCGACGGTCACGACTTCGAGATGAAGCAGCCGGGCGGCGGCCGCCTGGTGGGCAAGGCCGACGCCACGCCGGGCTACCGCGGCATGCACAGCTTCACGCTCAACTTCGAGGACTACTTCGTTCCGGCGGAGAACCTGGTGGGGATGGAGGCGGGCCTGGGTCGCGGCTTCTACCTGCAGATGGCGGGCTTCGCGGCGGGTCGCCTGCAGACCGGCGGCCGCGGCTGCGGCCTGGCCCAGGCGGCGCTCGAGAAGACGGCCGAGTACGTGGTCGACCGCAACCAGTTTGGTCAGTCCATCGCCGACTTCCAGCTCACCCAGTACATCCTGGGGCGCATGGCCCTGCGGCTGGCGCCGGCCCGCGCGCTCACTTACGCGGCGGCGTTGGGCATGGATGAGGACGAGCGCATGGCGGCCCCGCTGGCCGCGCAGGCCAAGCTCCTGGCGTGCGACGTCGCCGTTGTGGTGACCCAGGAGGGTCAGCTCCTGCACGGCGGTTGGGGTTACGCCGAGGAGTACCCCATCAGCCGCTACGTGGTCGACGCGACGGTGCTGCCCATCTTCGAGGGCGTGAAGCCGATCCTCGAGCTGAGGGTCATCGCCCGCGCCTTGCTGGCCGCCTGAGCGTGCCCGAGTCCGAGCTTCGCGGCCGCGCACGCAAGGCCCTGCGCGCCCGGGCTCACCCCTTGCGCCCAGTGGTGCACGTGGGGGAGGGCGGGCTCTCCGAGAGCGTAATCGCCGCCGTGGTCAGTGCGCTGCTGGACCACGAGCTGGTGAAGGTGCGCCTCCACGAGCCCGAGGACAAGAAGGTCGCGGCTCGCACGCTGGCCGACAGCACCGACGCGCACCTGTGTGGGTTGGTGGGCCACACGGTCATCCTGTATCGACCGCATCCGGAGAAGCCTCGCGAAGAGCTTGCGCAGCTGGCACGCGGCGCCTAGGTCGGTCGCTCGGGACACACGCGCCGGCCTGCGCGGCGCCTGCCGGCGCCTGCGCCGGCAGCGGCAGTGCCGGGCGCGATTCGCCTGTGCGTCGAATACATGCCGGGACTCGAAAGAGCGTGGGCAGTTGCGTCGCCCGTTGCGCATCCCTGGGCCGCGAGCCCGCGCGCATGTGAGGAAAATCACTCAGGTGTTCTAAGGTCATTTCGTGGAGTCGCCGATCCGTAGGGCATGCGAAGGCTATTCGTCGCAGCCCTCTTGGGCCTTCTGCTGGGACCGGCTTCCGCATCGGCCATGATCGTCAACCCGGGGTTCGACTCGGGCCTGACCGGCTGGAGCACCATCGGGGACTTCTCCGTCGAGACGGGCACCTACGGCCCGGCCGGCGACCCCAAGCTGGTGCTGACCACGGCGCCTGGAACCCTGGCGGCTCTGGGCACCGGCGCCGTTCCGGCGGACCCCGACGTGGTCAACCTTCTGGGCATCACCGCCGCCACCCTTGCCGGCTTGGAGCCCGCGGCATCCGTGGAAGGCGCCGCGGCCACGCAGCAGTTCACCACGGTCAACGCCGTCACCGACATCGCGTTCGAGTATCAGCTCTTCACAGAGGAGACGAACTTCCCAACGCCATACGCTGACTTCATGATCTTCCACGTGCGCAACCTGGCGGGCACGTTCAGCTCCACCGTGCTGATCACGGACGTGGCTACCGAGGACGCAGCCAACAGCTTTTTGGCCAGCGCGACGCAGTTTCAGAGCGAGACCTCGGTTCGCAGCATCACCATGCCGCTCAACGGGGCGGATACGTACATCTTCGGCGTCGCCGTATTCGACGTGACGGACGGCGAGTACGACACGGCCGTCGCGGTCGACAACTTCGGGCTGATCCCGGAGCCCCGCGGCGTCCTGCTGCTGACCGCGGGCCTGCTGGGCCTGACCCTGGCCGGGCGCCCCCGCTCCAACGGCTAGCCCACGGGCTCGGCTCAGGCCGAGCCCGATACCAACGCTTCGCTGAGGTTCCAGAGCCGCGCCTGCGCCGCGGCGTCGCGAGCCGCGGTACTCGGGCGCCGCTCGCGGCAGTCGGCGAAGTAGCGCCCGGACACGTCCGCGAGCCGCGGCGCCGAGGCCAGGTGGACCGAGGTCTCCGCGCCCTTGTCGGGCGAGCGCAGGAAGCGCTTCACGAGCCCGCCCACCCAGGCCAGGATCGCTCCGTTCTGGTCGCCCAGGCCCGTGTTGACACCGCCAGGATGCAGACAGTTGGCGGTGACGCCGCTGCCCTCGAGGCGTTGCGCCAGCTCGGCGTTCCACATCACGTTGAGGAGCTTCGAGGTGCCGTACACGCGCATCGCCCGGAACGGGCGGCTGCGGAACTCCAGGTCGTCGAGGTCGAGCCGAGCGAAGCGGTGCGCGTCCGAGGCCACGGACACGATGCGCGCTGGCGCACTCGCCAGCAGGCGCTCCTGCAGCAGTCCGGTCAACAGGAAGTAAGCCAGGTGATTCACCGCCAGGGTGGTTTCGATGCCGTCGGAGGTCTCTTCGAAGCGCGTCTGGAAGACGCCCGCGTTGTTCAGCAGCACGTCCAGCCGCGGGAAGCCGGCCAGGATCTCGCCGGCGGCGCGGCGCACGTCGGCCTGCACACCCAGGTCGGCCACGAAGAGCGCCACGTCGGTCGCACCGGCTTCGCTGCGCAGCGCGTCGCACAGCGCCTCGCCCTTGGCGCGGTTGCGGCACACCAATCCCAGGTGGAAGCCATCGCGGGCCAGGGCAAACGCCGTGGCCCGTCCGATGCCGGCCGTCGCGCCGGTGATCACGCAGGTTCTGGGGTCCAGTCCGGCCTCCGGGGTTTCGCCAGACGATGCCCCAAGCCGCGCCACGGGGCCCATCCTCTGGGGCGCGCTACCCTCGCGCCGCCGTCGGTGGCGGCGGGCAGAAGGAGCGCAGCATGGGACCGCTGGAAGGCATTCGCATCCTCGAGATCGCCGGCATCGGACCCGGTCCCTTCGCCGGCATGATGCTCTCGGACATGGGCGCCGAGGTCCTGCGCCTCGATCGGGCCGGGAACGTGCGCGGTGGCGACTCCGCCCAGCCCCCCATCGATCCCCTGGCCCGCAACCGCCGCAGCGTGGGTGTGGATCTGAAGAACCCGGAGGGCGTGGAGACGCTGCTGCGTCTGGCGGAGAAGGCCGACGGACTCTTCGAGGGCTTCCGGCCCGGCGTGATGGAGCGCCTGGGTCTGGGGCCGGACGTCTGCCTCGAGCGCAACCCGCGCCTGGTCTACGGACGCATGACCGGCTGGGGGCAGGACGGTCCGCTGGCTCACGCCGCCGGCCACGACATCAACTACATCTCGGTGGCGGGCGCGCTCGGGCCCATCGGGCGGCGCGGCGAAGCGCCTGTGCCGCCCCTCAACCTGGTGGGCGACTTCGGTGGCGGCGGGATGTTCCTGGCCTTCGGCATGGTGTGCGCGTTGCTCGAGGCGCAGCGCTCCGGGCGCGGCCAGGTGGTGGATGCCGCCATGGTGGACGGCGCTGCCACGCTCATGGCCATGATGCACGGGTTCCGCGCCATGGGGGTCTGGTCGGAAGAGCGCGGAACCAATCTGCTGGACACGGGCGCGCACTTCTACGACGTCTTCGAAACGCGCGATGGCGAGTACGTCTCCATCGGCTCCATCGAGCCCCAATTCTACGCAGAGC
>CAMYOO010000158.1 GCA_947260035.1 uncultured delta proteobacterium | reverse complement strand
AGGGTCGCTACCCGAGCCTGTCCCAGGGGCCCTGGCCGACGAAGCTGGGCTACGGCGTGGTGCTGTTCGCGCTTCCGCTGTTGACCGGGGTGGGCCTGCTGACGCTCTTGTCCCGTGCGGGGCCGGTGCGCTACGTGGCGTTCGGCTTGGCCGCGGCGCTGCCACTCGCCCTGTTCTTCAACTGGCTGAACCAGGACCAGTGGTACTCACGCTTTGGCGTGTATGCCCTGCCCGGAACGGTGGGCTTCGCCGCGTTGGGGCTCCAGGTGCTGCTGCTGGCCCTGCCTTGGCCGCGCCGGCTGGGCGCTTGGCCCCTGGTGGCCGGCCTGACGCTGGGCGTGCTGGGCTTCCAGGCCTTCGTGTGGCCCCAGACCCGGCTGCTGCAGACGCGGCCCCACACGCCGTCGCGTCAGGTTTCCGAGCTCTTCCAGCGCGAGCTGGGGCCCGGTCCGGAGGGAGGCATCCGCGCAGCCTTCGGCAACGTGGCGGGCGAGATCGTACTGGGCACCTACGAGCCCTGGCTCCGCGTGGCCACCGACCGCGACCAGGTGGAGGCGCTCTGCCGCGAGGCCCGCGCCACCGGCCAGCCGCTGCTGCTGGCCTACGGCCACCCGGACCGCAACCGGCGCAACCATCCGGCCTTGTTCGAGCTGCTGGACGACCCCGAGCTCTTCGAGGAGGTGGCGCTCTTCGACGCCATCGAGGTCGAGCACCTGATGCGGGTGCTTCGCTACACGGGCCGGGCCCTGCCCCACTGAGGCCCGCACCGGGTCCCCGCGGGGCGGATTCTTCCTGCCACCAATCTGCCGGTCACCGCCACCTAGGGGGTGGAAGGAGACCGACTGCCATGCGTCGAGTCATCGCGAAGATGGAAGAGATCGTCCGGTCGAGCGTCAGCCTCTACCGCGAGCTCGCCCAGTCCGCGCTCAGCCTGGTTCCCGGCCAGCGCTAGCGCCTGCGGCTCCTCCGAGACCTGGGACGGGGGGATCCGAGGCTCTAGGAACCATCCGCGGCGGCGCGCGGCGTAGCCGGCAGCGCAGACACGTTGGTGCCCTCGGCCTCGTGTAAGGCCCGCTCGCCCTCCTGCCGCCGCGAGCGGCGCTGCGCCATCAGCTTGGGCTCGTGGTACTTGACCCAGGTGCGCGCAGCCAGCGCCAGGCCAAAGAGCAGGCAGGCTCCAGCGAAGACCACCAGATCCGCGGGCCCCAGGCCCAGCAGCTCCGGGCGGTAGGCGGTTGAGAGGCGGATGGCCTTGAGCAGGCCGGCGGCCATCAGGGAGGTCCAGCCCACCATGATGAGCAGGTCGATCAGCGGCAGAACGGGCACGGCAGAAGCCTCCACAGCAGGGGCCCCACCGAGCTTGTGGGGGGCCGAACCCGTCCATGCTACGGGGAGGCGCCACTCCGGGTCAAATCGGCCCCCAGAGCCCCTCGAGACCCCAATCCAAGCCTCAAGCCCGCAGCGTCCCCCGTCCGAAGAGGCCCTGGGAGGGACGGTCCATGATCGACCCCTGTATCAAGGGCAGCATCGTGGCCCCCATGGTCGAGGAGATCCTCGCCCTGCGAGAGGCCGGCCGGGCGAGCGAGGGCGAGCTGGAGGCGCGGCTGGCGTCCGACGCCCTGGCGCTCCTGGACAGCAAGGTGAATCCCAGCGAGTGGGTGCCCTTTCGGATCTACGAGCAGTTCGCCCAGCTCCTGGAGGCCCTCGAAGGCGGCGGCGATCCCGACTACATGCGCGGACGCGGCGAGCGCGCCGGCGAGCGCCTGGCCGACGCCGGCATCTACCAGCAGCTGCGCTACGTGCAGAAGATCGCCGGCGACGTCCACTCGATGGACCTCTACCTGTCGGACATGCGGCTGATCCTGTCGCTCCAGGCCGCCCTGGTGAACGTGGGGCGCTGGGCCGCGGAGATCGACCCGGATCACCACGACCGGGTGATGGTCGTGGCCCGCGAGACGGAGAGCGTGCCGGCCTGCCTGATGAAGGCCATGGAGGGCTTCTTCACCGGCATCGCGGGGCGGGCCCACACCAGCGGCATCCGATGGCGCGCCGAGCGCCCCTCACGCGGCGAGATCCGCTTCCGCATGGACCGGAACATCTCCGACCTGGACTAGCCCGGGAAGCCTGGCCGTCGCCGGTGCTTTGCTAGACTCCCGCTTTGCTCCCGTTCAGGGCGCTCCAAGCCGACGTAGCTCAGCTGGTAGAGCAGCTGTTTCGTAAATAGCAGGTCAGCGGTTCGAGTCCGCTCGTCGGCTCCAGCATCTCCCTCGGTTTCCCCGTCGGTTGCAGCCGTGCCGCACTCCGCGGTCGCTTCCGGTCGGCCGGTTGGTTCGGCCTGGTTCGGTCGCGGCGCGCTCAACGCGTGGGAGAAGCCGCGCATCTCGCGGCGCGGAAAGTGGCTATAAGTCGTCACCGCTGGTCAGGAAGATCGTGGCCCAGGCGTTGCGCGTGATCGAGTTGGCCGCGATTCCGGCCGGGGTGATCGTGTAGGCGCCGGTCTCCGTGCCTCCGGCGGCCCACCGACGATCTCACGGACTTGCCCACCTGAGGAGTCTCTGTGGACGGCGCGCTGCGGGAGCCCGGGCTCGAGCGCGCAGCAGTCGCTTCTCACCCGGCCAGCGTAGAGAGCCTCTCGGCGACAAAGCTGGCGATGGTCTCGCGGGTGCTTCCGAAGCTGCCGCGGAAGACCAGGATGGCGTGGTCTTCGCGGATGGCGAGGGGCTGGGCGGGGACGTGGACCATGCCGCTGCCGGGGATGGGGAAGGTGAGCTCCACGCGCAGGTCGGGCTGGAGGCCGCGCGTGCCGAGAACCCGGCAGCCTTTCTCGGAGAGACAACGGATGGCGCCGGCCCAGCAGCGCTCTTCGCGCTCCACATGGACCGGGAGGTCGGTGGGCACGCGCGGCACGCGGCGCGGGTGGGCCTCGGTGGCGCCCTGGATCAGCTCGTACAGGGGCTGAAGCCGCGCGCGGCGGCGCACGATGCCCACGGCGCGGGCGTCGGTGGTGAGCGGCCCGCGGTGCCGGGTGAGGATCAACAGGGGGCGCGCCTGTGGACCGGTCTCGAAAGGCAGCAGCGCGCTGCGCACGCCCGGCGCGAAGGCCGAGGCGGGCGCGTGCACGGCGAGCGTCTCCCGCGGTGTGGCAGATGCCGCCATGCCAGCGTCATCGGCCCTTCGTGGCACGGGATTGAGCCGGGCGCTTGCGGGGAGTTCCGCCAGTGGGTGTCCGATGGTTGCCGCCTACCGGTCCTCCGAGGCTGAGATCCCCCTGGGAGTTGTCACAATCGGAAGTTCTCGGACCTCGAAGCCCGCTGATTCCGCTTATCCGCTACGGGGCGGTCAGTCGGCTGGCCGATGGCCGCGACAGATTCGGGCGAGGCGACACGCCCTCTAGTGCAGCCGCCTCCGCACGCCCAGCCCCACCAGCCCGCAGGCAAGGAGGAGGGCGATGGTGGGCTCGGGGACCGATCTCCTGATGATTGCCCTCGGCATTGGGCACCCCTTCTCGTGTCGTTCCCCCTAGGGAAGTAGGCCGCCGGATGGCCCACGTGGCAGGGAAGACTGCGCGGGAGACGTCCGCCCGGAAATCGCGTCGAGGGTGCCGCGGACCGGAGATCCGTGCAGCGCGCCCCGTAACCCCCCTGCCCTATTTCGGAGTCAGCAGGTCAGCGGTTCGAGTCCGCTCGTCGGCTCCATACTTCACGCACGCATCCGGCCGGGGAGGCGCCTGCCCGCGGGACGTTCCCCGTCGGCGAACCATTCCTGGTGCGCCGCTTCCGGGGAACGCCCCTCCCTGCTCGACGGTCAGGGTGCGGGCAGCGCCGCGCAGAGCGCGTCCACGTTGCAGCCGACGAGCTGCACGATCTCGCCGTCTTCGGGATTGACCTCGAGGAACAGGCCGATGCCCGGCGCGTAGTACTTGCGCTCGAAGACCTCCGGCTCGATAGGCGTGAACTCCTTCGTCACCAAGCAGTCGTCGTCGCAGAGCAGCTCCGCCAGCGCCTGGGGAACGAATGCGTCGAGCTCCGCGTCGTTGCCGTAGCCGTAGTCGGTGGCCAGAATGACCGCGACGTCCTCGGCGTCGCCCGGCTTCCACTCCTGGCGATAGATGTCACCCTCGTCGGGATCCGCCGAGATCAGCAACCCTCCGCGGTCGCCGTCGCGGCCCTCCTTCCATGACCCCTCCAGGTCCACCAGCTCGGGATCGTCCGGAGAGTCCCCATCGAAGGTCTCGAAGTTGCGGGCGACCTCACCCATGTAGATGGTGTCGCCGTTCTTCATCTGGCCGTACCAGTCGTCCGTGTCCTCGATGAGTTCGCCGTCGTCCTCGACGACGTCGTTGACCACCACGCAGGTCACGCCTTCGATGAGCTTGGTCTTGGAGGTCACGGTGACGTCGATCGTCTCGGTGCCGCCCACGTAGCTCCAGTCATTGCCCACCACCAGAGGGAAGTACGGATTCGGGAAGGTCAGGTTGGTGAAGTCGTCGTCGAAGTCGGCCGGATCGAACTCCGGATCGTAGCGGCCGCCCCCCAGGTCCTCGCACAGATCGAGGCGGGCCTCGCGCTGCTCCTTGCACTCGCCCCTGCCCTCTTTGCGCGCGTCGCGCGCATCCCCGATGCACTCCTCGCGCTCGGTCTCGTCCTCGGTGTTCAGGCAGATGGCCAGCTCCGTGTAGGTATCGTCGCTGACTTCGGCTCGGCACGCCTGGTGCTGCAGCCGCGCCGTCCGTGCACAGGGTTCGCCCCCGGGCCCGGCGTGGGCCGGCGCACCCCACGCCACCAAGGCCAGGAGCAACTCGCCAATGATCCAGTGGTTGAGCGACATGATCGTCTCCCGCGTTGGCGATGTGCCGGCCGGGAACCGCTCCCAGGCGCACGGCACGCCTCGCCGTTCGAGCAACCCATGTGCAACAGCGATGCCAGCGCCCAGGGCGTGCCAGACGCCTTCCCGGCGCGTTCGAAGCGCAGGTTTCGGCAACTCCCCGCCGGATTCGGCAGGGGACTGCCGGAATCGGCACCGATCGGGTTGCGAGTCCGGCTCTCGCGCGGCGCCGGCCCGGCACGCGCCTTGCTCAGGGAACTCCCAGGTGAAGCACGACCCGTACAGAGTCATCGACGCGATCGGGCCGGATGTACCCGATGGCTCGTCGTTCCCCGGCAACGAAGCGACGGACGGCCTCGTCCGAGGCCAGGGTTGCCGGTGGCAGGACCCCCTTGAAGTACTGCCGGTTCCAGTACGTCACCAGGCGGCTCGCGGCGCTGCCGAAGACCAGACGGATGAAGCCGGCGCGCTCCGCGCTGGCCGAATCCCGGTTCACGGGAACGATGCGCGTGCCGTCGGACCAGAAGCGCCGCTGCTTGAGGTAGATCCGCGCCACGTCCTCTACGCCGAGCGCCACGTCGCGGTCCTGGTGGACGATGACGGCCAGCTCCTGGGCCGCGGCCGGCGAACCCGCCACCAGAAACCCGACCAAGGCGAGCGTCGCGGCCCGGCTGGTCATTCAGAAGAGCACCGAGAACGAGCCGAAGAACCCGCGGCGCACGTCTTCGGTCTCGCGATCCGTGAATCGATAGCCGGCCTTGAAGATCAGATAGGACTTGGGGACCCAGGTCAGCCCCAGGTCGCCGATGTTGGAGTCGTCGCCCGAATCGGTGGGATCGAAATACTCGTAGCGCCCCACTGCGTAGAGTTTGCGCAGCACCGGGTGCAGTCCGCGCAGCCCGTAGGCGGCCTGCACGTACACTCCCCAGAGGTCCCGCTCCGGGACGTCGCCGCCCCCGATCACCAGCTCGCTGGTCAGCTCGAGGTTGCCGCGGCGCCACTCCGCGTCGAGGCCGCCCAAGTAGCTCCAGCGGCGGTCGACCTCCGATGCCAGGAAGGACGAGCCGACGGACCATCCTGCCAGCTCGTCCCCGAACTCGAGGCGGCCTCCGACGCTGCGATCGGCGGGCTCGGGATCGTCGCTCGGGTCGAGCGGATCGAACACCTGCCCGTAGACCCAGTACTTGAGCTGCTTGCCTCCCGGATAGAACGAGCCGAAGAGCGCGAGTCCGGTCTGATGCTCATCGAAGGCGCGGTCGATCTGTACCGGATCGGTGGCCATCCACGTGAAAGGCTCGGCGGGAACCAGGTTCCAGCGTCCGATGGGCGTCTGGAACTTGCCGACGCGCAGGTTCAGCGCGTCGTTCTGGCTCCAGTCCGCGTAGAGACGCTCGAAGTTGGCGTCTGGATCGGACTCGACTTCGCCGTCGTCGGTCCGGACCCGGAGCAAGCCGTCCACTTCGATCTCCGAGAAGATACGCAGGCGATCGATGGGTTGATAGGAGATGAGGAAGTTGAGGCTGTCGAGTGCGATCTCCCCCGATTCACCTTCCTCGCGCTCGATCTCGACCGTACTGAAGCCGCCGATGCGGAGGCCGGTGCGACCGAAGCGCATGCCGCGGCCCGCGAAATACTCGATCGGTCCGACCGGACTGTCGACCGTGAAGACAGCCTCGTCGCTCGGGAGATCGACATCGATGGGAATTGCTGCCTGGGCACGTGCGTCCGACGTCCCACCGAGGCATGCCAGCAACACACCGACAGCAGCCCAGCACGATGCCGCGCGCGACTGCCGGGTGATAGACTCAGGAGGAATCGTCTGTGCAGCAGGCAGCATGATCGAGCAGCCTAACAGAACCGTCGATGCGATCGAAGCGGAATGGAGCGACCAACGCGCCTCGATGTCGCTTCGCAGCAAGCTGCTCACGTTCGCGGCGTTGCTCGTCGTGATTCCCGGTGTACTGCTCGGCGCGATCGCCGTGCGGAGTGGCAGTGGTTCGCTGCAACGGGTGATCGGTCGTCAGCTCGCGCGCGAAGCCGGCCACACCGCCGATCGGCTGGCGTCGGCGCTGCGCAGCGAGCGGCAGACGCTGGACAGCTTCGCGCGCCAGGACATGATGCGGGAGGTCCGCGTCGCCGACATCGACAAGCGCGTGGCCATGGCGCTGGCGACGTTGCGAGCAGGAAGTCACACGCGACTCGGCTACCTGGTGATCGACGGCAGCGGTCGGGTCGTGGCGGCGAGCGATCCGCACTGGCTCCGTGCGTTTCCCGCGTGGCTCGAGCCGTCGCGGGCCGAAGGCGAGCCCGTCGTAGGTCCACTGGAGGCGCCGGGCGCACAGGCCCTGGTCTTGCGCTCGCCCATCCCCGATCCGGACGACGCTCGCCGCATCCTGGGCACGCTGATCGGGGTCCTCGACTGGCGCGCGCTGACCGCCGTCACCCAGACCGTGCAGGCCGAACTGGCAGCCCAGGGTGTCATGGCGGATGTGCTGGTCTGCCGGGACGGCGTGCGGATCGGGGGGGCAGCGGGGGACGAGGCGTGCGAGGCAGCCCAAGGCGCGTCCGGCGCGCCGGACTACACGGTGCACCGGAACGAGAGCATCGTGGGCCGGGCCGTCCTATCGAGCCCCGTTTCCGATTGGGTCCTGCTCGTCGTCGAGGCGCGGGCACACGCCCTGGCTCCGGTTGCGCGCCTCAGCCGGCACCTGCTCTTCACCATGGGGCTGGCACTGCTCGCGGCCCTGACGCTCGCCACCCTGGCAGCGCGCCGGGTGGTCCGCCCGCTCTCGGAGCTGACACGAGCGATACGCGGTCTGGCGCGAAACGGCGCGAGGCAGCGCCGGGTGCCCGTCCGCAGCAACGACGAGGTGGGCACGCTGGCGACCGCCTTCAACGACATGGCGGCAGACCTCGACCGCACCCAGGGCGAACTGATCGAGGCGGAGAAGTTCGCCTTCGTGGGCGAGCTGGCGGCGGGCGTGGCGCACGAGATCCGCACCTCGCTGGGTGTCCTGGGAAGCTCGGCGCAGATCCTCGAACGCTCGATCCCGGCCGATGCCGAAGCCCAGGTCGGCGAGCTGGCGCAGATGATCCGCGCCGAGGTCGGGCGACTGGGCGGTGTGGTCGACGACCTGCTCACGCTGGACCGCTCGCGGCCCCTGCGGCTCGTGGCCACGCAGCTCTCGGGTCCGGTCCTGCGCGCAGCGGACTTCGTGGCTCCGCGCGCGCTGGAACGCGGCGTGTCCATCGAACGCAGCGCACCCAGCGCCGAGCCGCACGTCTCCTGCGATCCCGAGCTGATCTACCAGGTGGCCGTGAACCTGCTCGTGAACGCGATCCAGGCGCTTGGCGAGGGGGGTCGCATCGCGGTACGTATCCTCGAGGAGCGGGAAGGCTACGGAGGCTTCGAGGTGCAGGACGACGGGCCGGGCATTCCCGCGCAGCTAGAAGAGCGCATCTTCCAGCCCTTCGTGAGCGCGAGCGGCGGCGGGGTGGGGCTGGGACTCACCTTCGTCAAGCGAGCAGTCCACGATCACCGGGGTCGCATCTCCGTGACCTCCTCCGAAGGTGCGGGAACCCGCGTGGCGGTCGACCTTCCGGCGGTAGAGGCCGAGGCGTGAAACGCGTACTCATCGTCGACGACGACCGCCACACCCGTCGGGTGCTCCAGATCCTGATCGAGAGGCTCGATCTCGAGTCGGCGGCATTCGAAGACGCCGAGACGGCCCTGCACGCACTGGAGGAGGAGTCCGCGGCGCTCGTCCTCACCGACCTCAAGATGCCCGGCCTGGACGGTCTCGGGTTCATGCGGCGGCTGCGCCAGCTGGACACGCGCGTGCCGGTGATCGTGCTCACGGCGTACGGCAGTGTGGAGGCCGCGGTCGAGGCGATGAAGCTCGGGGCCGTGGACTTCATCTCGAAGCCGTTCGACGTCGATGCCCTGGAGCTCCTGATCCGTCGCTCGCTCGAGATGTCCCGGGCGCGCAGCGAGAACCGCTACCTGCGCGAGCAGGCGCACCGCGCGCCGGGCTTTGGGCACATCGTGGGCGACGCGCCCCCCATGCGTGAGGTCTTCGATCTGATTGGGAAGGTCGCGCCAACGCGCAGCGTCGTCCTCATCACCGGCGAGACCGGGACGGGCAAGGAGCTCGTGGCGCGGGCCATCCACGAGGCCTCGCCCCGCAAGGAACAGCTCTTCGTACCCGTCAACTGCGCGGCCATCCCGGGAGAACTCCTTGAGAGCGAGCTCTTCGGCCACGTGCGAGGCGCCTTTACCGGCGCCCTGACCGACCGCGAGGGCAAGTTCGGCGCAGCGGACGGCGGGACACTCTTCCTGGACGAGATCGGCGACATGGACCAGCGCCTCCAGGCCAAGCTCCTGCGCGCAGTGCAGGACGGCGCCATTGAACGCGTTGGAAGCAATCGCCGGCTGCGCGTGGACGCGCGACTGGTATCCTCCACCAACCGGGACCTGGAGGCGGCGGTGCGCGACGGCCAGTTCCGGGAGGACCTCTTCTACCGGCTCAACGTCTTCCGCATCGAGCTGCCGCCCCTGCGCGCGCGCCCCGAGGACATTCCGGCCCTCGCCGCCGGATTCCTTCGCGAGTTCGGGCGCGAGTTCGGAAAGGGCGAGCTCACGCTCGAAGAGCACGCTGCGGCCGCCCTGTCCGGGTACGCCTTCCCCGGCAACGTGCGCGAGCTGCGAAACCTGATGGAGCGCGCGGCCGTGCTGGCTTCGGGAGCGCAGGTGGACGAAGCGCTGGTGCGCAGTCTGCTCCCGCGCGGCGCGGAAGAAGCGCCGCCGATCGACTCGGCCGAAAGCTTCGAGCTGACGGACGCGGTCGGCCGAGCGGAGCGGCGGGCCGTCCTGCGCGCGCTGGCCGCTGCGGACGACAGCAAGCCGCGCGCGGCCGAGCTGCTCGGCATCGGCGAGCGAACCCTCTGGACCAAGCTGAAGAAGTACGGGCTGTGAGCCGGTCCGCCGGAACGGGTCGCAGGTCAGCGGTTCGAGTCCGCTGGTCGGCTGCATTTCTCTGAGTCAAATCTGTTCGATTCGCACGAAGCGGCCATCGTCCGGCCGGATCGGTACGTCTTCGGGGTGGCCGACGCGGACTGGAGCCCGGACCGGCTCGTCGCCTTCCTCGACTCCCGGATGGCGCTGCGCGCCTGGGCTAGGCCGCCCCCCCCGGCGTAAATGCGCAGGGCATGCGCTTGATGCCGTGGATGAAGTTGGAGCGGAGCATCTCCGGCGGCCCGGTGATCTCGAGATCCGGGAGCCGGGAGAGCAGCTCGCGGAACACGACCCCGATCTCCCGCCGCGCCAGGTTGGCGCCCAGGCAGTGGTGGGCCCCCGGGCCCCCGTAGGCCACGTGCTCATTGGGGGTGCGCGTCACGTCGAAGCGGTACGGATCTTCGAAGACGTCCTCATCGCGGTTCGCCGAGTTGTACCAGAGCACGATCTTCTCACCCTCGCGCAGCGCCTGCCCGCCCAGCTTCGTGTCCTGGGTCACGGTGCGCCGGAAGTGGATCACCGGCGACGCCCAGCGCACGATCTCCTCGATGGCGGTGGGCGTCAGCCCCTCGAGGTCGGCCTGCCACTTGCGGCGCTCGTCCGGGTGATCGCACAGCGCCTTCATGCCGTGGCTGATGGCGTTGCGGGTCGTTTCGTTGCCGGCGGCGACGAGCAGGATGAAGAACGAGGCCAGCTCCGGGTCCGTCAGCGTCTCGCCGTCGACCTCCGCGTTCAGGAGCTGGGAGGTCAGGTCGTCGCCGGGGTTCCTGCGCCGCTCCTCGGCCAGCTCGTTCATCAGCGCCGCCAGGGCCTGGCCGGCGTTGAGCGCGGCCACGAGGGGGTTGGTCCCCGGCGCCACGTACTCGGGATCGCCCAGGCCCAGGATGAGATTGGTCTGCTCGAACACGAAGTGCATCTGGCTGTCGGGAATGCCCATCATGTCGCAGATGATGCCCAGGGGAAGCGGCGCGGCGATCTCGGTGACGAAGTCGCACTCGCCCTTGTCGAGGACGGCGTCGATCAGCCCCGCCGCGCGCCGCTCCACGTCACCCTGCAATCGCCCCAGGGACCGGGGGGTGAAGCCACGCGACACGATCCGCCGCATGCGCCCGTGCCGCGGATCGTCCATGCTGATCATCGAGCCGAAGAACTCGTTCATCTGGGGCGGGAGGTCCGGGATCTGCACGCCCTTCCCAGAGCAGAAGACGTCGGACCGGCGGCTCGCATCGACCACATCGGCGTGACGCGTGACCGCCCAGTAGCCGGGTCCGCGCGGAAGCGGCACCTCCGGAGGCGGCTCGAACTCCTGGTGGAACGACATCGGCCGCTCCCGGCGCAGCAGGG
>CAMYOO010000157.1 GCA_947260035.1 uncultured delta proteobacterium | reverse complement strand
GGGCCGCGTGCAGAAAGTAGCCGCGGGCATCGCCGCCGGGGCCGTGGACCTGATGACACTCGACACAGTCTACGCCCAGCTCCGCGTTGTGGACGGAGCGCGCGTGGAAGGGCTCCGGCCCCCAACCCTGCCACGACTGGCCGGCGAACTCCATGTGACAGGTGCGGCAGTCGTCGTCCCAGAGCGGCCAGCGCATGCCGTCGGGCTCTTCGAAGCGCCCCACCGCGTACCAGAAGGCGTCCTTTCCGGCGAGGACCTTGACGCGCAGGCGCCCCAAGGCGCCCGTACCGCCATGACAATCGATGCAGCGGAACGCGGCGTCCTGGCGCCCTTCGACGGCCGCGGCGGCGTGCGCGGCCGCCAGCGACGCCGAGGGCCGGGCATCGAACTCCCTGCGCAGCTCCTGGTGCAACGGACGCCCGGGTTCCAGATGACAGGCGTTGCAGAAGTCGTTGTCCTGCTCCAAGCGGTCGCTGACCGCCCAGCCTGCGGCACCCAGTCCGGCGCCCAGCAGGGCCGCCGCCGTCGCGATCGCCACGCGTCGCATGCCGGGGGATTCTGGCACAGGGCGCCGAAGCGTGGGTTACCCTGGCCCGCCCCTCACGAGGAGCCGCCATGCAGCTTGGACGCCTGGGAGTCTGGACCTTTCTCGACGGCATGCGCGCCCCGGACGCGCTCGCGTTCACGAAGCGCGTCGAGGCGTGGGGATACTCCGCGCTCTGGCTTCCGGAGGCGGTGAGCCGCGAGCCGTTCGCGCTGCTGGGCTACCTGGCCGCCGGCACATCGGAGCTCACCCTGTGCACCGGCATCGCCAACATCTACGCGCGCGACCCGGTCACCATGCACCACGGGCACAAGACGCTGTCGGAGATGACCGACGGCCGCTTCATCCTGGGGATCGGCGTTTCCCACGGCCACCTGGTGGCGGGCGTGCGCGGCCACGACTACTCGCCGAAGCCGGTCACCACCATGCGCAATTACCTGGAGGCCATGGAGAAGGCCCTCTACGTGGCGCCCTCCGCAGAGCAGGACGGGCCCATCCTGCTGGCTGCGCTGCGCAAGAACATGCTGCGCCTGGCGGGCGAACGCGCCCAGGGCGCGCATCCCTACTTCGTGCCGCCGGAGCACACGGCCCGGGCCCGCGAGATCCTGGGTCCGGACCCGCTGCTCTGCCCCGAGCAGAAGGTGCTGCTCTGCACCGACCCGTCCAAGGCCCGGGCCGCGGCGCGTGCGGCCATGAAGATCTACATGGGGCTGCCCAACTACCAGAACGCGCTGAAGTGGCTGGGCTTCGAAGATTCCGATTTCGCCGGCGAGGGCTCCGACCGGCTGGTGGACGCCATCGTGGCCTGGGGCGACGAGGACGCGATCCGCGAACGCATCCAGCAGCACTGGGATGCCGGCGCCAATCACGTGTGCATCCAGCCCGTGCACCCCGACGGCCTGCCGCTGCCGCACGAGGAAGTCCTGGAGCTGCTGGCGCCGACGCAGGACTGAACGTGTACGCCGCAACGCGCAGCTTCTGGGGCTGGGGGAGCGAGGGCGCGGGCCCCGGCGAGGACGCCGTGTCCGGCATCGCGCGCACCCTGGAGGGCCGCTTCGGCGTGGAGCTGCCCGCGCCGCTGCCGGCGCCGCGCATCGACGAGCTGGAGCTGCGCGCGCCGCGCGTGCAGCCGCCCGCCGCCCTGGCGGAGATCGTCAGCGACGCGCCGGCGGACCGCGCCGGCCACACCTACGGCAAGGCGTTCCGCGACATCGTGCGCGGCCTGCGCCGCGACTTCGCCGCGGCGCCGGACCAGGTGGCCTACCCGCGCGATGAGGCGGAGGTGAGAGCGATCCTGGACTGGTGCAGCGAGGCGCGGGCCGCCGCGATTCCCTACGGAGGCGGATCCAGCGTGGTGGGCGGCGTGGAGGCGCGCCTGGGCGACGACTACCGCGGCGCCGTCTCGCTGGACCTCTCGCGGCTCGACCAGGTGCTGGAGATCGACCGCAGCTCCCGCGCGGCGCGCATCCAGGCCGGCATCTACGGGCCAGCCCTCGAAGACGCCCTGCGCCCGCACGGCCTGACCCTGCGCCACTTCCCGCAGTCCTTCGAGTTCTCCACCCTGGGCGGCTGGATCGCCACGCGTTCGGGCGGCCACTACGCCACGCTCTTCACCCACATCGACGACTTCGTGGAGTCGCTGCGCGCGGTCACGCCCAGCGGCGTGGTCGAGACGCGGCGCCTGCCCGGCTCGGGTGCAGGGCCCAGCCCGGACCGCATGTGGATCGGCTCCGAGGGCATCCTGGGCGTCATCACCGAAGCCTGGATGCGGCTGCAGGACCGACCCACGCGCCGCGCCTCCGCGTCGGTCTTCTTCGACGGGGACGACGGCTTCGCGCGCGGGGCCGAGACCGTCCGCGCCATCTCGCAGGCCGGCCTGTTCCCGGCCAACTGCCGGCTGCTCGATGCCCAGGAGGCGCTGATCGCCGGAGCCGGAAGCGGCGACACCTCGGTGCTGATCCTGGGCTTCGAGTCCGCCGACCACGACCTGGATGCCTGGATGGCGCGCGCCCTCGAGCTCTGCCGCGACGGCGGCGGCCGCGTGCCCGAAGAGGCCGCGCGCACGCGCAGCGACGCCGGCGCCAGCCGCGAGGGCGCCGCCGGCGCCTGGCGCAGCGCCTTCCTCAACGCCCCCTACCTGCGCGACGTGCTGACCCGGCTCTCGGTGGTGACCGACACCTTCGAGACGGCGATCCCCTGGGATCGCTTCGAGGACTTCGACGCCGGCGTGCGCGCCTCGGTGGGCGATGCCGTCAAGCGGATCTGCGGCGCCGGCACCTTGGCCTGCCGTTTCACCCACGTCTATCCCGACGGGCCGGCGCCCTACTACAGTGTGATGGCCCCGGGGCGCCGCGGCAGCGAGCTGGAGCAGTGGGACGAGATCAAGAGCGCCGCCATGGAGGCCGTAGTCAGGCTGGGCGGCACGGTCACCCACCACCACGCCGTCGGGCGCGACCACCGCCCCGGCTACGACGCCCAACGGCCCGAGCTCTTCGCCCGCGCCCTGCGCGCCGCCAAGCGCGAGTTGGACCCCGCAGCCGTGCTCAACCCGGGCGTGCTGATCGATCCCTGAGCCGACTGCTATCCTCGGCGCCGCATGGCACGCATCAACGAGAACTACCGCAAGCTCCAGGCCGGATACCTGTTTCCCGAGATCGGACGCCGCGTGGCTGCGTTCCAGCAGGCGAACCCCGACGCCGCCATCATCAAGCTGGGAATCGGCGACGTGACGCTGCCCCTGGCGCCGGCGGTGGTGGAGGCCATGCGGTCCGCGGCCCAGGAGATGGGCACCGCCGAGGGCTTCCGCGGCTACGGCCCCGAGCGCGGCGGCTACGACTTCCTGGTGGAGGCGGTGCGCGAGCACGACTTCGCCGCCCGCGGCGTCGAGATCGCCGCCGACGAGCTCTTCTTCTCCGACGGAAGCAAGCAGGACAGCGGGAACTTCCAGGAGATCTTCGACGCCGGCTGCCGCATCGCGGTGACCGATCCCGTCTATCCGGTCTACGTGGACACCAACGTGATGGCGGGACGCAGCGGCGAGATCGGCGCCGACGGCTACTACGACGGCATCCTCTACCTGCCGGCCACGGAGGAGAACGGCTTCACGCCCGATCCGCCGAGCTCGCCCGTCGACCTGATCTACCTGTGCTCGCCCAACAACCCGACGGGCAGCGTCACCTCTCGCCAGAACCTGGAGAGCTGGGTGGCCTATGCGCGCGAGCACGGCGCCGTGATCGTCTTCGACGCCGCCTACGACGCCTTCATCAGCGACCCGGCCCTGCCGCGCTCGATCTTCGAGATCGAGGGCGCGCGAGAGTGTGCGGTGGAGATGCGCAGCTTCTCCAAGCGCGCGGGCTTCACCGGAGTGCGTTGCGCCTACACCGTGGTGCCCCAGGAGGTGTGCGGCCGCAGCGCGGACGGCACGCGCGTTCCGCTGAACGAGCTCTGGGCGCGCCGCCAGGCGACCAAGTTCAACTCGGTCCCCTACCCCACCCAGCGCGCGGCGGAGGCGGTCTTCTCGCCCGACGGCCGCAAGCAGACCGGCGAACAGGTGGCCCACTACCAGGAGAACGCGCAGGTCCTGCGCGCGGGCCTGAAGGGAGCCGGCTTCCGGGTCTTCGGCGGGGTGCACGCCCCCTATATCTGGATGCGTACCCCCGAGGGGATGAACTCCTGGGAGTGCTTCGACCGGCTGCTGTGCGACGCCCACGTGGTCGGGACGCCCGGGGCGGGCTTCGGCCCGGCCGGAGAGGGCTACATCCGCATCTCGGCCTTCAACTCGCGCGAGAACGTGGCGGAAGCCGTGGCTCGGATCCGCAGCGCCTTCGCCGCCGGCTGAGCCGGCGGGGGGCCGGCAGGCACAGCCCCTGCCTCCCCCATCTTGCATCAGTTCTGCACCCGGATCGCCGATAAGCGGGTCATGCGCCGGATTCCCTTCACGGCGGCCGTATTGGCCGTTTCGGTCGCCTGTGCCGCGGGTACGGGGGAGCGGAGCCTCGATGAGGCGTACCGGGCGGGAGACGCCCAGGGCGACCTCGACGACCACATGTACATGTGGATGGACTACGCGGAATTCGCGAACCCGTTGGACGACGAGGCCGACACCCGCCGCATCGTGTACATGGATCGCTCGGCACGGCGGCTCGAAATAGAGGAGCGCTACGCCGAAGCCGAGGAGCTCTACCGCAAGGCCCTGGAGCTCTCCGTCAATGAGTACGGCACCGACGACCCCAGGACCGCCGACCGCGTCAACAACCTCGGTGCGGTGGTGCACAAGCGAGGTCGCTACCCGGAGGCGGACGCCCACTACCGCGAGGCTCTCGCGATCTACGACGAGTCGCTCGATCCGGATGACCTGCGGGCGACCACCACCATGGCCAACCTCGGCATGCTGGACCGGCTGCTGGGCCGCGATGCCGAGGCCCTCGAGCTGATCGAACGCGCCCTCGCCGTACGCGAGCGGGAGCTTGGGCCGGACAGCCTCCAGACGGCGATCACCCTCAACGTTCTGGGCCTGGTGCTCGGAGACGAGGGCCGGCTGCAAGAGTCGCAAACCCTCCTGGAGCGCACCCTCGAGATCCGCAGCGAGTCCCTGGGGCCCGACCACACCGACACGGCGTCCACGCACAACGACCTGGGCGTGCTGGCGCTGCGGCGAGGAGACCTGGAGGCCGCCGAACGGCACCTGAACCAGGCGCGGGAGATTCGCGAGACGAAGCTCGGCATCGTCCATACGCGCACCGCCGACACCTGGCGTGACCTGGCCACGCTGTACAAGGAGCAGTGGCGCTACACCCAGGCCGAGGAGCTCCTCCAGGACGCGCTGGCCGTACAGGAAAAGCTGCTGGGCCCGGAGCACCCGGAGGTGGGAGGCACCCTGCAGGTTCAGGGTGAGCTGCAGATCGCGCGCCAGCACTACGCCGACGCCGAGCCGCCGCTGCGCCGCGCACTGCCCATCGCGGTCGACTCCTACGGCCTGGCGCACCCCAGCGTGGCGACGCTGCTGGCTCACCTGGGCGTAGCGCTCGCGGGCGAAGGCAAGCTGGACGAGGCCTCCAGCTATTACGAGCGCGCCATCGCCGCATACGGCAAGAGCGGTGACGGCGACGCCACCGACATCGCGCGCCTGCTCGAGAACATGGGCTCCATCCAGCTGCGCAATGGCAACAAGGCCGAAGCGGAGCAGCTCTTCACCCGCGCCCTGGACCTGCAGGAGCAAGCCCTGGGCCCCGATCATCCCGACCTGGCCACCTCGGTCCTGGTGCTGGCTCGAATGGCGGCGGCGGACGGCGACACGGAGCAAGCCCAGGCCCTGTGCCAGCGCGGACTGCGCCTGGCCAGCGACGGCCTGGGAGACGATCATCCGGTGACCGCCGAGGCGCTGGCGGTGCTGGCCGAGATCCATGTTCAGGAGGGGCGCAGCCGCCAGGCCGTGCCGCTGCTGGAGCGCTGGCTTGCGGTGCGCGAGCGAGACCTGGGTGCCGGCCATCCGGATCTGGTCTGGGGACTCACGGTGCTGTCCGAGCAGGCCCTGGCCGCGGGAGACGCCGCCCAGGCGGTGGCCCTGGCCGGCCGCGCCACAGCCATCCTGGACGCGGTCCCCGAGCCCGACGCCCGGGCGCTGGCCACCGTGCTGCTGCTCCAGGGGGCGGGCCTCTCGGCGCAGGGCCGGAACGCGGACGCCCTTCCCTTCTATCGCCGCTCGCTGGCCTTGGGGCCTGCGGGTTCCGACACCGCAACTCGGGTGGCCACGCACCTGCAGATCGCCAACGGCTACGAGTCCCAGGGCAACCTGGACGCCGCCGAGGCCGAGCTGCGCAGCACCCTGGAGCTGCTGCGTCGCGAGCGCGGCGAGACCGACCCGCAGGTGGCGCGCGTGCTCTTCCGGCTGGCCCAGGTGGAGACCGCCTCCGGCAACGCCCGGGCGGCCGAGGGCCTGTACCGCGACGTGGTGGCCGCCTACGGCGTGAACGGCCAGGCCGAAGCCGAGCTGTCCCTGGCCCGTGCCAACCTGGCGGCCGCGCGGGCGTCCGGCGGCGACCTGGTCGGCGCCTCCGAGCTCTTCTCCGAGGCCGTGCCGGCCATGCATGCAAGGCTGGGCGCCGACGATGTGCGCGTGGCTCGCGCCTCCGCGGGCTGGGCCTCGATCCACGACCAGATGGGCCGCATCGAGCACGCCGAGGGGCGCCACGCCGAGGCGGCGGGTCACTACCGCCAGTCGCTGGCGATCCGCGAGCAGTGGGGCAACGCCGCCGACCCCCAGATGGCCGTCACCCTGCACAGCCTGGGCGTGCTGAACCACACCAGCCAGAACTTCGCCGACGCCGAGGTGGCGTACCTGCGCGCCCTGGACATCGTGGGCCACGACGACGACCGCGCCGGACGCCTGCTCCACGACCTGGGCCTGGTCTACGCGACCCAGGGAGAGTTCGAGAGCGCCGAGCCCGCCTTCCGCGAGTCGCTGGCGATCCTCGAGCGCAGCCTGGGCCCCGACGATCCCACCGTGCAGCGCGCCCGCGACGATCTCGCACAGGTCCGCGGCGTGCTGACCCAGATGCGTCGGGAAGCCGCGAGTCCTTAGCAGGACAGTGCCCTACGTTCGCCTGCGGCTCACTGCGCGCGCCGCAGCGGGCTCCGCGGCTCGAGCCGGCCCCCCGGCGGCGCTTGCAGGCCCTCAAGCACGTGAGCCGGTCCACACCGTGCAGGGCAATGCCGTTCGTTCGCGGACGCCTGGCTGCGGGGCCCTCTCCGTCCGGCTTGCGAAGTCAGTATGTGTAGCGGAGCCGGAAGAAGACCTCGTCGCGTTCGCGGATGGGCGAGAGCCCGCTCTCCACGAAGTCGGTGTTGTAGAACGCACCGGCCCGGAAGGGCGGATCGCCCACGCCCGCGATGGGCGGCGTGGCCGTCTGCTCGCGGCCCCAGAAGTTCGCCAGGCCGAACACCACCGAGAAGTTCCCCGAGAAGCGCCACGTCACGGAAGGCAGGAAGCCGCCCGAGTTGGAGCCGAAGTCGTAC
The DNA here is from genome assembly GCA_947260035.1 of uncultured delta proteobacterium. Classification (GTDB taxonomy): domain Bacteria; phylum Myxococcota_A; class UBA9160; order UBA9160; family JAFDET01; genus JAFDET01. Next base: position 1,631 of record CAMYOO010000157.1, on the reverse strand, counting down.
ACCGTGGTGACGGTCATCAGCAGCCGATCCTGGAAGTAGCCCGTGGTGGCCGTGAAGGTCGCCAGGACGTTCAAGGGCCCGTTGCTCGGCCAGCTGTCCCGGTAGTCCGGGATGTACTGGAAGAACCACTGGGTGTTGAACAGGATGGTGCGGTTGGAGTTCAGGAAGTTGATGAAGGTGGGCCGATCGACGGACAGGGTGAGGTTGAAGGTGTTGCTGCTGCGCCGGCCGTCGAACTCGTCGTTGTCCCGGAACGGGATCTCGCCGATCCAGGTGATCTCCCCGCTCCAGTTGGTCTTGAACGTGTCCTCCGCCACGTCGAAGGACAGGCCCAGAACGTTTCGCTTCTGGTAGCGGAGGACGCCGTCGCCGCTCACGTGCCAGTCGGAGTCGATCCGGCCGTATTGGCCGTTGCCCCCGGCGCGGATCGTCCTGCGCGTCGTGTGCGCGATGGCGTACAGGGCCATCACGTTGCGTAGTTCCAGGAGAGCGCGGACATCTCGCTGCGCCACTTCTGGCCCGTGAAGGGATGGGGCGCGAGCTTCGTCGGGTCGCCGTCCTGGGCGATGTTGTAGCCCTTCTCTCCGGGCCCGCGGCAGCCCGGCAGGACGAAGATCTGGCCGCGCTCGTAGCGGGTGCACGTCGGAGCGCCCTGGAAGTGCGTGGTGCCGGGCTGGGCCACGTGCGTCCACCTCGTGTCCCAGTCCCCGAACGTCCCCGGGGTGCCCGGCCACGATTGGAGCAGCGCGCCCAGCTCGGCGTTCAGCAGGTCGATGCCGTCGACGTCGCAATCGGTGCCCCAGAAGCGTCCGCAGCCGAGCAGCGCCTCCTGCTCGTCCGTGAGCGTTTGGGCCAGGCCCCCAAAGGCAGTGAGCTGTTCGGCAAACCATACCCCCCGCACCGCCCAGTCGTTGACTATCGAGCCTTCGACGACTTTGCCCGACGCGAGCGCGTCATTCCACCTCGCATTGGCGGCGGCTTCCGTGTCGTCGGACGGCCCATCCCACGAGAGGCACACGAGGACGCGCATCGAGCCGGGCGGGAACCCACTGTCCGGGCAGGGCCCGTCGAACTTGTCATCGAGCCCGACGATCAGACCCTGGAGAAGGCCGCCTACTACGGGCAAGGCGACACGGTCACCGGCCAGGATCTGGGACAGGCCCCCCGCGACGGTGATCAGCGGGTTCCCTGGGTCAGTTGGGAGGGCGACGGTGGCGAGGCTGTTGAAGACGCTCTGCGCGCACACCGAGCGGTCCAGGTCCGAGAAGCCGATGCTCGAGGAGCAGATCACCGCGAAGCGCTGCTGATTGGCCGAGTGGTGTTCGAGGGCGTCTCTGCCCGGCCACAGGCAGCCGGACATGTCGCCGTGGGGATCGCAGTCCTCGCGCGAGTTCCCGCGGCGCGGTCGGCCCGTGATGGGGTCCACGTTGCGCTCGTAGGTGAACACCTGATCGATGTAGGGCAGGTCGTTGTAGCCGTAGAAGTCGGTCAGGGCGAAGCTGAAGCGCCCGGCGCGGAACTCCAGGCGGCCACCGATCTCGATCCCGGAGATCGAATCGAAGGCATCGGGCGGCCGGATCTCGCCCGCCAGGCCGATGCCTGCGACGCCGTGGGCGAAATGGCCGAGCGTC
>CAMYOO010000156.1 GCA_947260035.1 uncultured delta proteobacterium | reverse complement strand
CCTGATCCCGATCCTGGAAGGCGCCGGCGGCGTGGTGACCGGCCGCGACGGCGGCAGCGCGCAGGACGGCGGCTTCATCGTCGCGGCGGGCAACCGAGAGCTGCACGCCCGCGCCCTCGAACTCCTGAACTCCGACTGAGGATTCCCACCATGGCCAAGAACAGCTCCTTCTATCCCTACGCAGAGCGATACGCGGTGAACCGCGGCATGCCCGAAAAGGGCCGGCCCCGCGACGAGATCCTTGCGGAGCTGCGCGAGATCTCCGGCCAGGAGGACGGCTTCTGGAGGACGGGCCGGGTGTCGGGGACCATGTACTGCGGCGACCTCGAGCACTACGGCTACATGACCGAGGCCTTCGGCCTCTACTCCCACGTGAACGTGCTCCAGCGCGACATCTGCCCCAGCGCCACGCGCTTCGAGGGTGAGATCCTGGCCATGACGCTGGACATGCTGCACGCGGAAGCGGCCCGGCCCGGCCACGAGCCGGCCGGCTCGCTGACCAGCGGCGGCACCGAGAGCATCCTGACGGCCGTGCTGGCCTATCGCGAGCAGGCCCGCGAGGAGCGCGGCATCACCCAGCCCCAGATGATCCTGCCGGAGACGGCGCACTCGGCCTTCCGCAAGGGCTGCCACCTGTTCGGCGTCGAGGAGGTGCGTGCGCCGATCGACCCGAAGACGATGCAGGTGGACATGGACTTCGTGCGCGACCACATCACCCCGCGCACGGCACTGCTGGTGGGCTCGGCGTGCAACTACGGATACGGAACCATCGACCCCATCGACCAGCTCTCCGACCTGGCGGTGGAGCACGGCATCGGCCTGCACGTGGACGGCTGCCTGGGCGGCTTCATCCTGCCCTGGGGAGAAGCGCTCGGCCATCCCATCCCCGTCTTCGACTTCCGCCTGCCGGGAGTCACCACCATCTCCGCCGACACCCACAAGTACGGCTACGGCCCCAAGGGCTCCTCGACCCTCTCCTATCGCGACAAGAAGCTGCGCCAGTACATCTACTTCATGAACCAGGAGTGGTCCGGCGGGAAGTATCACTCGCCGGGCATGGCGGGCAGCCGCTCCGGTGGGATCCTGGCCGCCACCTGGGCCTCCATGGTCCATCTGGGCCGGGAGGGCTACCTGCGTTACGCGAAGGCCATCTTCGAGACCGCCTACGCCATGCAGGACGTGGTCCGCAGCCACGACGAGCTCATCATCCTGGGCGTGCCCAGCTTCTGCTTCTCGTTCAACTCGGATGCGTTCAACATCTACCACGTGAACGACTTCATGCGCGGGCGCGGCTGGCGCTTCAACGGGCAACAGCATCCGGACGCGATCCACATGTGCGTTACGCGTCCTCAGACGCAGGCCGGTGTTTTGGACGCCTTCACCAGCGACCTGGCCGAGGCGGTGGACTACGCCAAGAACCCGCCCCAGGAGAAGCCCAAGAGTCAGTCCATCTACGGCAGCCTGCCGCCCGAGGCCCAGGGTTTCGTGCAGCAGGTCCTGATCGACATGATGGACGCCCAGCAGGGCGTTCCCGACGAAGGCTGAGCGGCATGGCCCACCAGCGGCTCGATCGGGACTTCCCGAGCCAGGGCCTGCGCTGCGCGGCCTGGCTGTACCTACCCGAAGGCGTAGCGAAGCCGCCGATCGTCGTGCTGGCCCACGGCTTCTCCGCCTACCGGGACATGATCTTCCCGCACTACGCGGAGCGCTTTGCCGACGCCGGCCTGGCCGTGCTGCTCTTCGACTACCGCAACCTGGGCGACAGCGAAGGCGAGCCGCGCGACCTGGTGGATCCGCTGCGTCATGTGGAGGACCTGCAGGCGGCCGTCGCGCACGCGCGCGGCCTCGACGAGGTGGACGGCGCCCGGCTCGGGCTCTTCGGGTCGTCCTTCGGCGGGGGACACGTGATCAGCGCCGCGGCGCGCGACCCCGGCGTGCGAGCCATCATCTCCCAGGTGCCGTTCGTGGGGGGCGCCGACAGCGCGCAAACGCCCCTGCGCTTCCGCGCGCGCCTGGCCTGGAGCTTCTTCCGCGACAAGCTGGCAGCGCGTTTCGGGGGCGAGTACTGCGTGCCTGCCGTGGGTGGGCCGCAGGAGTTCGGCCTGCTGGCCTCCCCCGACGCCCACGAATTCTTCGAGTTCCTGCCCGAGGGCACCCGTTGGCGCAACCGCGTGCCGGCGCGCGTGCTGCCGAACATCATGGCCTACAGCCCCATGGACGCGGCCGACCGCGTGCGCTGCCCGGCGCTCATGGTGCTGGCCCAGCACGACCGGTTGGTCCCGGTGAGCGCTCCCACGCAGTGCGCCGCGCGCATGACGGACTGCGAGCTGCTCTCCCTGGACTGCGAGCACTTCGACGTCTACCGCGGCGAGCGCCTGGCGGAGCTGTCGGCCCGCTACGCCGAGTTCTTCCGCAAGCACCTGTAGCCCATCGCCGGCGCCCGGTTCACTCGACGACCGCGAAGGTCTCCAGGTCGAGCGCAGCCGTCACCAGGCGGCGGATGTTCGCGGCGGTGATCGCCTCGCCGTAGTTCTGGGGTGGCGTGATCAGCCAACCGATCACGATGCCCCAGACCACCGCCTGCCGGTAGCGCAGCCAGGCCTCGTCTTCTTCGGGCGCGCCGTCGACCCCGCGCCGACGAAGCTCCTGGAGGTAGTGCGCGATCAGCTCGCGCTCGTGCTTGCGGCGCTCCTCGGGCTCCAGGGCCGTCACGATCAAGTAGGTCACGTCGTGGGCCCAGCTCCCCTTCACCATCAGCTGCCAGTCGAGCAGGCCGCCCCGAGCGCCCGGCAGCAGGTAGGTGTTGGCGATGTGGGAGTCGCCGTGGCACAGGGTGACGGGCCCCTCATCGAAGAGGCTCTGCACCCGCCAGGTGTCCTGCCAGAGCTGGTCCAGGGAGCGCTTCAGGGGTGCGAGCAGCTTCTGCTTGAACGCGTTCTTGCGCACCTGATCGCGGATCAGGTCCAGGCCGATGGCGTCGAAGACCGGGTACATCCCGCCCCGCGACGTGGTCGGCACCCAGCGCAGGTCGGCGTCGAAGCGGGGGGTCTGCCAGAACCGGGCGTGGAGCGTGGCCAGGGTGGAGAGCAGCCCGGCGACCTCGTCGTGAGAGACCGGCGTCGTCGCATTCGGGAAGCGTGCCGAGCGGAGCGAGAGGTCCTCCATCAGGATTCCGAACTGGCCGTTGCCGTCGTCGAACACGCCGCCGAAGGCCCGTGGCGCCTCGATCTCCAGCTCCGGACGGATATCGCGGTAGAACCGCACCTCGTTCGCGTACATGGCCTCGGGCGCGTGGGGAAAGAAGCGCTGATAGAGATTGATCACGCTGAACGTCACCGGCCGCGCATTCCCTCCGAGCAGGGGAACGCGGTCCATGCGCGAGAGCGCGCGCGCCAGGCCCAGGATCACCGGCATGCCGAAGCGCAGGGTGCGGTGCAGCAGGATGGTCTTCAGCACCATGCGCGACGGCAGGTCTGCTGCGCAGCCGGGTGCGTAGTCCAGATCCAGGGTCACGCGATCGGCCGTAGAGGCCAGCCCGTCGCCGCAGCGCGCGTGCTCGACGATGCGAATCGCTTCGACCCGTACGTCCGGCTCGCGTTCGGCCAGCACGGCGGTCAGCAGATCGGGCGTGAGCTCAGCCAGGTTCGCGGGAAATCCCACGGGCCTCACGCCCGAACGTCGTCGAGGAAGGGCTCCAGCAACGCGCGCATGTCCACGCGAGCGCGGATGCGGGCGCAGAGCAGGAACGAGCCCACCAGCTTGCGGTGCAGGAACACGGTCTCCGGCGGCGGCGGGTGCAGGAAGCCGCGCCGGAACATCAGGTCGAGGCCGATGTCCCGCGCGCGGCCCGCCAGGTTCGAGTCGGCGAAGTCGTACAGGCCCCGCTTCCGGAACGGCTCGCAGACCAGCAGGATCAGGTCCACGAGGCCTTCGGCGCGATGGTCCGTCTCGTCGGATCCGATGTAGCCGATGGCCGCGGCGGCCCGCTGCACCGCGGGCCGGTCAGCGTCGATGACGGCGCGGCAAAGATCTGCGTAGCGCGCGGTGAAGGCGGGCTCGAACTCCCGCGTCGAGCCGAAGTCCAGCAGCAGGATGCGGTCGTCCGCCGGATCCACCAGATAGTTGGCGAAGTTCGGATCCGTCTGCATGAACTGGAACTCGAACAACTCGCGAAGCACCAGGTGCTCGAGCATCCGGCCGGCTGCGTCGCGGCGAGCCTGGTCGGTGCCCTGGGCCGCGAGGTCCTCGATGGGCAGGCCGCGCATCCGGTCCATCGCCAGCACCCGCTTGGTGGTGAAGTCGGCGTGCACGCGGGGCACCGCCAGGCGCGGCTCGTCGGCCACCAGCTCGCGATAGCGGCCCAGGTTCTCGGCCTCGGTCAGGTAGTCCGCCTCCTGGCGAAGCTGGCGCTTCGCTTCATTCAAGATTCCGGACAAGTCCAGCTCGCCCGGCAGCAGGCGCGACAGGCGCAGCAACGTGGCGACGTTGTTCACATCGCTGTCGATGCTCCGCGCTACGCCGGGGTACTGGATCTTCAGGGCCAGCTCGCGCCCGTCGACAACCACGGCCTCGTGGACCTGCCCGATCGATGCCGACGCGATCGGATCCATGTCGAAGCGCTGGAAGCGCTCCTCCCAGCCCTTGCCATACGCACGCCCCAGCGCGCGGCGCACCTGGGTTTCGGGCATGGTGTCGGCGGCGTCGCGCAGCACCGCCAGGGCCTCGACGAACTCCGGCGGCAGGATGTCGTCGGTCTCCAGGGAGAGCAGCTGGCCCAGCTTCATGGCTGCACCGCGCATGCTGGCCAGGCGCCGCGCCAGCTTCTGGGCGTTGCCGCCCGAGAGGATGGCGCTGGCGGCCTCGCCGGCCCCGCCGCGCAGAGCCCGGCGCGCGCCCTCGGCCAGGCTTCCGGCCGCCAGCTCGCCGGCCATCCAGCCAAAGCGCGCCAGCCGCTCGACCCTGCCGGAGGGAACGCGAGAACGTCGCTTGGGGGGACGCCGCGAGCCGTCGCTCAAGCCCCCTCCCCTGCTCCAGCCTTGCTCATCGCACCCCCTGCCCGGCCCCAGGCGGGGCGGCCGGCTGGACAGAGCCTACGGGATCGCCGGCTCGGGGTCCCGAGTCGTCCGGGCGACTGCCAGGCGCGGTATTCTCGGCTATCAGGAGCCCACGCCATGCCCCCCAATTCCGAGAGCCAACCGCTCAGCCCCGAAGACCTGACCTTCTGGTACGCCGATCAGCCGCGGCAGCGCACCACCATGGCCCTGCTGATGCTGCTGGATCGCGCTCCGGATCCCGAACGCCTGCGCGGGGCTGCCGCCCGGGCCGTGGAAGCGGTGCCCCGCCTGCGCCAGCGGGTGGTCGAGGCGCCCCTGGGCATCGCCCTGCCGCGCTGGGAGGACGACCCGACCTTCGACCTGGACTACCACGTGCGCCGCTACTCGCTGGCCGGCGACACCGGCGAGCAGACCGACCTGGAGGGTTTGTTCCACACCATCGGCCCGATCTACGAGCGACCCTTCGACCGCACCCGCCCGCTGTGGGAGCTGATCGAGATCGATCACCCCCACGGCTCCGCCGTCTTCTTCCGGCTCCATCATGCCGTGGCCGACGGCGTGGGCGGCAACACCATCCTCGCGGCGCTGACCGACGCCGACCGCGAGGGCGAGCCCCTGCCGCCGCCGTCCGACAAGCCGCCGGGCGGCTGGGACGAGACGCCGGTCACGGAGCGACTGGCTACGGCCGTGCGCGATCGCCTGACACAAGACGCAGAGCGCGGGCGCGCCCTGGCCGGCGCCGCCTGGCGGACGATCCGCGAGCCGGGCGCCCTGGCGCAGGCCGCAGAGGCCGTGGGCGGACTGCTGGAGGACGTGTCCTACCGAAGCCCCTCTCCGCTCACCGCGAGCGGGCGCGGACGGCGGCTCTCCGGAGTGGAGATCGACTTCGAGCAGCTACGCCAGACGCGCAAGGCGCTCAAGGGCCGCATGATCGACGTGCTGCTCACGGGCGTGGCCAGCGCCATGGGCGAGTGGCACCGGCAGCAGGGCCACGGGAAGGTCAAGGAGCTCTTGACCCTGGTCCCCATCAACCTGCGCCCGCCCGAGCTGCAGGGTGTGGATGCGGGCGTGGGCAACCGGGCGACCGGCATCCTGGTACGCCTGCCCATCGGGCGCCGCCGTCCGATCCCGCGCTTCCGCGAGGTGCGCAAGCGCGTCGAGGCCCGCAAGCGCAACGCCTCTTCGGAACTGCTTCCGGAGCTGGCCGGCGCGATGGCCGCGCTGCCGTCCGGGCTGTACCGCCGCCTGGTCTACGCGTCGTCCCAGCAGATCGACCTGATCGTGACCAACGTTCCGGGCATTCCGATTCCGCGTTACGTGGCCGGCGCGGAGATCACGTCGGCCTACCCGTACGCTCCGGTGGCCCCCCAGTGTCCCATCAGCGTGGCGCTCTACGGCTACCGGGGCCGGCTCTTCGTCGGCATCGACGCCGACGCCACGGCCGTCCCGGACCTCGACCCCTTCCGCGACATGCTCGAGCGCTCGTTCCGGGAGCTGGTGGACTCGGCCCTGGGCAAGACCGCCGGGCACGCCGACGACTGACGCCGACTCGCCCGGAGGATCCCCATGCAGCTCCGACAGGTTCTCTGCGCCGCCATGGTCGTGATCCTGGGCGCGAGCTCCGCCAGCGCGGGTTCCAAGCCGGTGGTGACGCCACGCGTCTGATCGCCCGATGCCGATCAGAACGGCAGCTACTGGTGCGACGTCGTGAACCTCGACCCGAAGAAGAGCGTCAGCGTGCTGATCGAGATCCTCAACGTCGCAGGCGACGTGGAAGCCGCCGCCAGTTCGACCATCGCCCCGGGGCAGGTCACGACGCATTTCGACAGCAGCAGCACCGCCCTGGGCCGCTACTGCCGGGGCGCAGGATCCGACGCCAAGAAGATTCGCGTCTCGATGACCGCCCGGAACTTCGGCCTCGAGCCCCTGGCCGTGATCCAGGGCCAGTAGCCGGCCGCGCCCCGCCAGCGGAGTCGCGCGTTCAGGCCGGTGCTCGTGCCAGCTCGTCGAGAAGCTGCGACAGCTCGCTGCGACACGCCTCGAGGGTGCCATCCTGGAAGGCCACCGTCGGCAGCGTGCCCGGTCCCGGGCGCCATGCATCGGAGTGGTACACGCCGGCCTCGTGCACACCCGTGAAGCCGCGGGGCTCCCCCTCGCAGAGATGGCCGAAGCGCCGCACGTAGCGGGTGGTCCAGGGCGCGGGCGCAGTCCACCAGGGGCGCTGGAAGAGCGGAAAGAGCGCAAGCAACGCGTCGTAGTCCGCCTCGGCGGCCAGCAACACGCCGGGGATGCTCTTGTGCAGACGCTCGGCCAGCCTGCGAATGCCGTCGGTCACCGGGTAATGCGGATCGTTGGTCCAGGCGTGGATCGTGTCCAGGAATACGGCGTCGAACCCGTACTCCCCGGCCAGCGCCTCGACGGTGCTCGCCAGCCGGTCTCGCCACGCCGGGTGACCGGGGTTGAACCAGGCCTGCCAGCCCGTGTCGTGGGCGCGGGCCAGGTCCCAGTCGGGCTGGTTGCCGTGGAAGCGATTGCCCGAAGCGCTGGAAAGCACTGCCTCCGACGGGAGATCCTGCACGGCGGGCAGTCGCAGGTTGGCGCAGTTGGCCCCGAACATCGGCATCACGTGCACGCCCAGATCGCGCGCCCCCCGGCACAGGGCGGCGAATCCCTGCGGGCCCCCGAGCCGCGGGTCCGGACGGTAGTCTCCGTACTGCCAGTAGTAGCGGCCCTCCCAGCCCGGGAGATACGCCAGGATGTGTTCACCCGGCAGACGGCCGCACAGGAAGCGCAGGATCTCGAGCATCTCGGCGTAGTCCAGGAACACGCGCCCGCTGAAGTGCATGCCGTGGAGGGTGGCCACCAGGCGCAGATCGCGGGCCCAGTCGGGCACGTCGCTGCGGGACTCCCAGGGAACCAGGTCGCACTCACGTTCGGCGAACTCCAGATGAGCGCGCTCCGCAACATCCACGCCGGCTCCGCGCTCGATCACCCACTCGGGCGTGTCGATCTGCACGGAGAAGCGGGATGCCGCCTCCTCGTGGATGAGCTCGAGGGTCCCGCGGCCGGCCAGAGGACCGATGCGCTCGACCCAGGCTGCGATGCGCTTGGGCCGCACCTCTCGGTCCTCGGCCCGCAGCGCGAGCGGCTCGTCCCCGCAGCGGATGCAGGCCAGGGGGGCTGGCAGCAGCTCCGGGTAGGCCAGCAGCTCTCCGTAGTCGCCGACCCGCCCCTCGCCGCCGCCCGGCCGCCGGATCGAGAGCGGCACGTCCA
>CAMYOO010000155.1 GCA_947260035.1 uncultured delta proteobacterium | reverse complement strand
TCGTTCCCGCTGGAGACGCAGCCGCTCGCGAACAGCAGCAGCGCCGCAAGGGTGATGCGGGTCATTCGGCCCAGGGATCGAAGGTTCCGAAGCTCCATACGTGGCCCTCCGGGTCGCGGCAGGTGTAGCCGCGTCCGCCGTAGTCCGCGTCCTCCAGCTCCAGCACGATCTCGGCGCCGGCGCCGACGGCGCGGGTGTGGTGGGCGTCGGCGTCGGCGACGACGACGTAGGGGCCCTGGGAGGCGACGCCCCCCGCATCGGCCGGCGGCTTCACCGCCTCGTCGAACGGCCCGTGCTGCCGCCCCGCGCCCAGCATGACCATGCCGTTCCCGAAGACGAGCTGGGCGTGCACCACGTTCCCGTCGTCGCTGGGCACCACCAGGTGCTTCTCGAAGCCGAAGGCCTTGCACAGCCACTCGACGGCGGCTGCGGCGTCCCGGTAGCGCAGGGCCGGGATCACGGTGGCGCGGGTGTCGGCGGGGCCTTCACTCATGGGGGTGCCTCCTGGGAACGAGCCTACCACGGGGCGCCGGGCTCAGGGCGTTGCGTCGCCCTGGGGGAACTCCACCCAGAAGACGCCGCGCAGCTCGCCCTCACGGAAGCCCACGGCGCGATCCTCGGGGTAGAGCTCACGGATCTGCTGCGCGAGATCCGGAGCGAGCGACTCTCCGTGACAGACGAGGCACAGCTGCTTCGTTGCGATCGGCTCTACGTACCCGGCGCGTCCTTCGTTCAGCTGCGCGACCCGGGAAGCCCGGTCGTCGCTGTCCGCCAGGTACGCATCCAGAATGGGCCGCACCCACTCGGGTGAAGCGTTGGCGGGGTTGCGCAGGCGGTGGCTGGTGCGGCCCACGCGAACTCCGTCGCGTGACAGCGACTCGGCGATCTGCGGCGCGCGCAGACGGCAGGCGCCGATCGCGCGACTCGGTCCCTCGGCCAGACCCTCGCGCAGCGCCGCCTGGAGCTCGCGCTTGAACGGCGCCAGCAGCTCGGCGCCCCGCGCCAGGTGGTTTTCCTCGGCGAGCGCCGCGCCGGCGATCAGCGCGGCAATCGCGAGAGCGATGCTCGGTCTACGCATCCGTACCTCCTGTCTTCGAAGGGGCCACCCGCAGCGTGCGCAGCCGGTTCAGGGCGGCGGCCACCTCGTGGCGCCGCGGCCGTGCAAGATCGATCCAGCGCTGCGACAGGGACTCCAGGCCTTCTGCGTCGAATTGCGCCTCCAGCGCGTTCAAGGCCTGGGCGAGGGTATGGCCCTCCAGGTGCCGGCGGCGCAGGGCCTCTAGAGCGTAGCCCACGGCGCGCGTCTGGCTGCGTTCGACCAGCTGCTCCACCGCGCGCAGGTCGATGCGCTCTTCGCCGAAGCCGACCTCCTCGGCGCTGCGGGCGTCGATCATCACGTCGCGGCGGCCACGGGACGGGTCCAGACTGTCGGCTCGAGGGACGCGCGGCGTGGGCGCAGCCAGGGGCTTTCGCGCCTCGCGGCGGCGTCCGGTGGCCCGCTCGCCGGCGATCTTCCGGGCGCGCTCCGTCACCACGTAGGGACGGTACGCGCGCATGGCAATCACGTGGTCGGCGGCCTCGAAGTAGTCGCCGCTGCCGCCCATGACCAGCAGGGTCGAGACGCCGAGAACTTCCCAGAGCTCCCGCACGCGATCCAGGAAGGGTGTGATGGGCTCGTCTTGCGCGGTCACCAGCTCCTGCATGCGCGCGTCGCGGATCATGAAGTTGGTGGCGCAGGTGTCCTCGTCCATCAGTACCACGCGGGCGCCGGCCTCCACCGCCTCCACGATTCCGGCCGCCTGGCTGGTGCTGCCGCTGGCGTCATCGCTGCAGAAGGCGGCGGTTTCCCGCCCGCCCGGCAGCTCGCCGATGAACGGGCTGATGTCCACGCGCTCCACGCGTCGCCCGTCCTCGGCGCGGAGCTTCACCGTGTCGGGGTCGCTGAGCACCCACTCGCGGCCGTCGCCGGGCACGTGGGGATAGACGCCGCGTTGGATCGCGCGCATCAGTGTGGACTTGCCGTGGTAGCCGCCGCCTGCGATCAGGGTGACGCCCTGGGGCACGCCCCGCGCTCGCGAAGCTGCGCACGCAACGCCTCCTGGCATTCGACGCCGTCCACGAAATCGGCGGCCTCGACCTCCTCGCCGGGCTCCAGCGCGCGCTGCGCGATCTCCGGAAGCACTTCGCACAGCAGCGCCTCGGCCTCGCGGCCCAGCACGCTCCGGCCCCGCGCCGGAAGCCCCACCTCCAGGCGTGCCTCGACCCCGTCGGCATCCAGGGCGACGGCCGTTCGCTCCACGACTTCCTGCCCGCCGGAATCGATGGCGACCAGCCCGCTCTTGCCCGAGCCGCGGCGTCCGCCCGCCGCGCGGCGGATCGCTTCCGCGCTGCGCCGCGCCAGCCAGTCTTCTAGAGCGATGCGCCGCACCCGGTTCTCGAAGAGATCGATCGGCCAGGCGTTCGCCACGCGGATCCGCAGGCGGGACGGCGCGGCGAAGGGATCTCCCTGCACGTGGTCGATCAGGACCTCGCACGCGTCACCGGTCCAGCGTCCGCCCACGTCCTTGTACGCCCGATAGCCCCGGCCGTCGATGCGGCGGAGCTCGCGCTTCAGGTCTTCGAGCGAAGCCACGTGTGGAGCGCGGGGGCGGCACGGCGGCGCAGCGCCGAATTGAGGGCGAAGCGTTCGAGCGCCTGCTTCAGGGCGCGCTCACCGGTGGGCACCGGGTTCTCGCGGAAGTGCTCGGCCACCTCTTTGCGGTAGGCGGAGGTTCCCAGGGCGGGCGTCGCCTCGATGAGGCGCGTCACCAGCATGGGCGGCATGCGCTTGCGCACGGCCTTCCAGCGCCGGCGCACGAAAGCCCATGTGCGTTCCCGTGCCGCGCGGTTGTGGAGCAGGCGCACGAAGACGAAGGCCACGTCCTGGGTCGGCACCCGGTCGGTCAAGGCCAGGCGTAGGGTGCTGTCCACCAGGCGCGCCGAGCCCACGCAGCCCAATCCCAGCAGGAAGCGGCGGCGCTCCTGAGGCGTGGGCGCCTTCTCCATGGCCTCCAGCAGCTGGGCGTAGCGGTCTGCGTCGGCGGAGCGGGCGGCCAGGCTCACGACGCTGTCGGCCAGGTTGGCGTCGAGCACGCTGCGGTCGTCCAGCCAGGCGCCGAAGCGTGCTTCGGCGGCGGCGGTCACCGGCTCCCATTCGGCCGTCTCTCCCAGCAGGGAGATGACCGCGGCGCGGCGCAGGCGCGTCTCGTCGGCCTCGTCCGGTGCCGGGTCCCAGCCCAGCTCCAGGAGCTGCTCGCCCAGCGCCTGCACGATCCAGTCCCGGTAGGGGCCGCGGCTGCGCTCGTCGGCGATCTGGTCCTCGATGAAGGCCAGCGGGCCGCGCAGTTGCAGCAGGACGTCGGGGTCGGTCTCGGCACCGAAGGCGGCCGCCAGATCCAACCAGCCGGGAAGATCGGCGTGGCCGGCGCGCACCGCCGCCCACTGGTGCCCGAGCAGCCCCATGCGCTCCACCGGTCGCAGTGAGCGCAGGCTCGAGGCCAGCTCGCGAAGCTCGCTCGCGCCGTGGAGCGGCCGGAAGAAGCCGCCTTCGTCGGCGTTCCCGTAGACGAAACGGCCGGCGGGCGCCGGCACCCGCTCGCGTGCGCGGGTCAACAGGTGCCGCACGGACTTGCGGCCCACCCGACCCACCCAGGGCACGGGCCAGCGCGCGCGGTCGCCGCGCTTGGGTCGCAGCCGGAAGCGTTCCTGGTGCAGCTCGATCTCGTCGCCCTTGCGGCGCACTCGAACCAGCGGGAAGCCCGAGGTCTCGATCCACGCGCGCACCACCGGCTCCACGTCCTGGCCGGATGCTTCCGAGAGCGCGCTCCACAGGTCGGACGCCACGGCGTTGCTCTCGCGGTGCCGTCGGATGTAGCGGCGCACGCCGCGGCGGAAGTCCGCCGGCCCCAGATAGCGCTCGACCATGCGCACCACCGACGCACCCTTCTCGTAGGTGATCAGGTCGAAGTTCGCGGTGGCTTCCTCGGGGCTGTGCACCGGGACGTAGATGGGGTGGGTCGAGGAGAGGGCGTCCAGATCCAGCGCCGCGGCGCGGTAGTGCTGGAAGTCGTTCCACATCCGCCACTCGGGCTTCCAGTCGTCCACGATCTGGAAGGCCATCCAGGTGGCGAATGCCTCGTTCAGCCACAGGTCGTCCCACCAGGCCATGGTGACCAGATCGCCGTACCACATGTGCGCCAGCTCGTGACAGATCACCTCGGCCACGCGCTTGCGTTCCTGCAGGGTGATCGTCGCCGGGTCGGCCAGCAGCAAAGTCTCGCGGAAGAAGACCGCGCCGGCATTTTCCATGGCGCCGGCCTCGAAGTCGGGCACCGCAACCAGGTCGAGCTTCTCGTAGGGGAAGGGCAGGGCGAAGTAGCGCTCCAGCCGCGCCAGCGTCTCGCGGGCCGCCTCCAACCCGAAAGCCGTGAGATGCCCCTTGCCCGGCACGTGCCAGACGCGGATCGGGGTCTCGCCGCACATCACCGGCTCCGACGCCTCCAGCTCTCCCACACCCAGCGCGATCAGGTAGGTGGAGAGCGGCGGCGTCTCGCGAAACTGGACGGTCTTGCGCCGGCCCTTCACCGCTTCGCTCTCCACAGGTGCGTTGGACAGCACCGCGTTCTTCGCCGCCGTGGTGACCGAGATGCGGAAGCGCGCCTTCATGCCGGGCTCGTCGAAGCAGGGGAAGAAGCGGCGCGCGTCGGTGGCCTCGAGCTGGGTGAAGGCGTAGCGGCGCTCGCCCGAGCCGGCCGCGTAGAGCCCGCGCAGGTCGCTGCGCAGGTCGCCTGCGAAGGCCAGGTGCAGGGTCGCGGTCCCGCGAATGCGGTCGGGCAGCTCCACCACCACGGTCTCGCGCTCCGGGCGCGGCAGCAGCGCCCCGCGCAGGGTGCGGCCCTGCCACTCCACCCGCGCTCGGGACAGCGTCAGGTCCACGGCGTGGAGCTCGAGGGTCCGCGTGTGCGCGTCGGCTTCCAGCTCGATCGCCACCTCGCCGCGGAAGCGCTTCTCCGCGGCGGGATCGACCTCCACCTGGAGGTCCACGCGGCGCGGCCGGACGTCGGAGCGGAGGCGGATGTTCTTGTGCGTCAACAGATGGCTGCGCTGGAAACGGGTCGATGCATGGCGCCGCAGTATAACGGAGGGGCTACAATGCGGGCCGGAGGAGCTGTGCCGAACCCGTTCGAACCCGACGAGACCCGCTGGTTCAAGCTGCAACGACTTTCACGCGACCTGGCGGACCGGCTGGGGCGGCGCGCCGCGGCCACCGGTCTGCGCGCGAAGGTGGCCCGGCTCGAATCCCGGGTCTCCGGCGAGAAGTCACGCATCGGCCTGGCCCTGTATCCGCTGGTGGAGCGCGCGGAGATCACCGTGGAGCTTCCGGAGGTGCAGGAGGGCGTGGAGGAGATCGCGCGCCTGCGCGAGGAGATCCGCCAGGCCCGCATCCGCATCGAGGAGCTGGAGCGCGACCCCGGACCGCCGGCGCTTCCGCCGCCCGGCGACGCGCGCTGAGGTGACGCTCCGCCTCGCCGCCGTCGCCCCGCTGCTGGGGCTGTTGCTGGCCTGTGCGTCCGACCCGCGCCCGTGGAAGGTGGCGCCCAAGGACGAACGCCGCTTCTACCAGGCCCAGAAGGCCTGCGAGCAGCTCACCGACACGCCCGAGCAGTACGAGAACTGCATCAAACGCCGCGGCTTTCGCCGCCAGTACCCCTTCGGTCTGTAGCGCCGGCGCCTACGGCGCCGTGATCGCGACCAGGGAGTGAAGGGTGGCGGTGACCTGGAGGATGAACGTGACCGAAACCTTCCTGGTGCTGAAACTCCCGGAGACCCGACAGCGCAGCGCGTCGTCACTGGCTCCGCCTCGTGAGAATCCGTTGGTTGCCTGGGGAGGGAGTGGCATGTTGGTCGAGGCAGCCACCGCGCCGCCGATCGTCACCAGTTCGAAGGTGTACTTCTCCGACCGGATCCCGCTATCGCGAAGCCGACATGCGCTCTAGCTGTCGGCGGCCGCCTGCCAGCTGCGCGCCCAGGCGTCCAGGGGCGTGAGGGCGGCCAGGAGCTTGCGGCCGCGGCGGGTCAGCCGGTAGCCGCCGGCTTCGCTCTCGTCCTCCACGATCCCGGTCTCCCGCAGCTCGTGTAGACGCGTGTTGAGCACGCTGGGCGACATGCCGTCGCAGCGGGCGCGCAGCTCGCGAAAGCTTGCGGGTTCGGTGCGCAGCTCCCAGAGCACGCGCAGTGCCCAGCGGCGTCCCAGCAGGTCCAGCAGCGCCATGATCGGGCGGCCGCTGGCGGAACCGCGAACCCGACGACCCGGGCGCGGAGTGGGCATGGCAGTCTCCGGTTGTGTGCTACGGAAAAAGTAGCGACTACGGCTCCTTGATGCTATGAAAATCGTAGCGCACTCCCGCGCTGCGGAGACCGCCGTGACGCCTCCTCGCATCGAGCCGCTCGCACCGCCCTATTCACCGGAGACCCAGGCCCTCTTCGATCTCGTGATGCCGGAAGGCATGGAGCCGCTGCTGCTCTTCCGCACGCTGGCAACCTCCTCGCGCATCTTTCCGCGCTTCATGCGCGCGGGCGTCCTGGATCGGGGGCCGCTGGCGATCCGCGATCGCGAGCTGGTGATCCACCGCACCACTGCACGCTGTGGCGCTGCCTACGAGTGGGGCGTGCACGCGGCCGCCTTCGCACGGCCCCTGGAGCTGGACGATGCGTGGATCCGCGCCACGGTGGAGGCGAGCGCCGACGATCCGACCTGGGAGCCGCAGCAGGCCGCACTGGTCCGGATGTGCGACGAGCTTCACGCTGACGCTTCGATCTCGGACGCCACCTGGAGCGATCTGCGCGAGCACTTCGATGAGCCCCAGGTCCTGGAGCTGATCTACACGGCCGGCCTCTATCACGCCGTGTCGTTCCTGTGCAACGGCCTGCGGCTTCCGCCCGAGCCCTTCGCCGAGCCCTGGCCGGGCGCCTAGAGCATGCGCGAGGCGGAGGCGCCCAGGGCGCCGCCGTCGATGCGGAAGACCTGCCCGCTGATCCAGGCCCCGGCGTCGGAGGCCAGGTAGACCGCCAGCTCGCCGATGTCTTGCGGCGTTCCGGCGCGGCCCAGCGGGATGGACTTCAGGATCAGCTCGCCGTGCGCCTCCAGCAGGGCCTCCCCCATGTCGGTGGCGATGAAGCCGGGTGCGATCACGTTGGCGCGGATGCCGAGCTTGGCGTTCTCGCGGGCCACGGTCTGGGTCAGCGCGTTGACGCCGGCCTTGGCGGCGTTGTAGGGCGCGCCGTTGGCGCCGCAGGCGTCGGCGGCGACCGACGAGATGCTCAGGATCACTCCCGAGCGCTGCTCGCGCAGCACGGGCAGCGCGGCGTGCAGGGTGTTGAAGACGCCGCCCAGGTCCACGTCGATCACGCGCTGCCAGTAGCCGGGGTCCACCTCGTGCAGCGGTTGGAAGCGCGAGGCCACGCCGGCGTTGGCCACCACCACGTCCAGGCCGCCCAGCGCCTCCACGCTGCCCTGCACCAGGCCGCGCATGGCGTCCAGCTCGCGCACGTCGGCCGCCAGCGCCACCGCCTTGCGCCCGAGGCCTTCGATCTCCGCGATCACCTCGTCCGCGGCGGACTGGTCGCGCCGGTAGCCCAGCGCGACGTGCGCGCCGGCCCGGGCGAAGGCGACGGCGATGCCCCGGCCGATGCCGCGGGAGCCTCCGGTGACCAGGGTTCGCTTTCCTTCCAGGGGAGCGCTCATGCGGGTTCTCCTTGCGCGCCGACCTGTACGAAGGTGGCGCCCAGCTCCGGGTAGGGTCCGTCGGGCAGGTCCAGACGACGCTCGCAGCCGATCTCGAGCCAGCGGGGGCCGTCGTCCGGCGCCTGCCGGTCCAGGTTCACCCGCACGGCGATGGGCGAGTCCGGCCAGCGGAAGCAGAGTGCGCCGTCCTCGTCGCTCTCGCTTCCGCCGAGCAGCTCTCCCCACAGGCGGCGCGCAGCGGCCCGGTCCCGCGCCACCAACCGCAGGGCGAGGATCTTCGCCGCAGCGGCAGGATCCTCGGGGGCCGGCCAGTTCTCGTGCGATTCCGCCAGCTGTACGACGATGCCCATGGCCTGCTTGGGATGCACGAAGGCCTCCTTCCACATGGGCTGGCTGTCGTTGTAGCCGACGATGCCGTAGCCCAGCTCTGCTGCGCGGGCGCTGGCGGCGGCCAGGTCCGGAACCTTGAAGGTCACGTGGTGGAAGCCGGGGCCGCGCGCGGTCAGGAAGCGGTGCAGGAAGCCACCCGGCGGGCCGTCGGGCTCCAGCAGCTCCAGCACTCCGCCGTTGGCAAAGCGCCACTGGGTCCAGCGGAAGACGCCCTCGGGCATCTCGGCCATGTGCACGCCCCCGAGCAGGTCGCGCACCAGGGGTACGCCGTCGCTCATGCGCCGCAGACCCAGCGCCACGTGGTCGAGCTTGAACGGTGTGGACATGGCCCGGAACGGTTACCGCGTTCTGCGCGCGGGGGCTATGCTTCACCAGCACCCCCCGCGATCGCGAGGGGTGTCTCATGAATCAGGATGCGCCGCGGGAAGAGTGGGCCAGCCGGCTGGGCTTCGTGTTGGCGGCCGTGGGCTCCGCCGTGGGGCTGGGCAACATGTGGCGCTTCTCCTACCTGACGGCGGAGAACGGAGGAGCCGCCTTCCTGGTGTTGTACATGGGCATCACCCTGGTGGTGGGCCTGCCGGTGCTGCTGGCCGAGTTCGCCCTGGGCCGGGGCGCGCGCCGCGGTCCCATCGGCGCGCTGGCCCACTACGGCGGGAAGGGCTGGGGGCTGCTGGGCTGGCTCTTCGTCGCCACGGGCTTCCTGATCCTCTCCTACTACAGCGTCATCTCCGGTTGGACCCTGCGCTACGCGCTCACCGCGCTGGTGCAGGGCTTCCCGGTCGATGCCGGCGCCTACTTCGAGTCCGTCTCCACCGGGCCCGCGGCCATCGCCTGGCACCTCGGGTTCATGCTGATCACCGTCGTCATCGTTCGCGGCGGCGTGAAGAAGGGCATCGAGCGCACGGCCCTGGTGCTGATGCCGGTGCTCTTCTTTCTGGTGGTGGCGTTGGCGCTCTACGCCACCACGCTCGAGGGTGCGGGAGCCGGCTACCGCTTCTACCTGGAGGCGGACATGGGCGCCCTGACCGATCCCCAGGTTCTGCAAGCCGCGGCCGGGCAGGCGTTCTTCAGCCTGTCCCTGGGGATGGGCGCCATGATGACCTACGCCAGCTACCTGGGGCAGAACGAGCATCTGCCCAACGAGTCGCTGGTCGTCGCCATCGCAGACTTCGGGGTCGCCTTCATCGCCGGGCTGGCGGTCTTTCCGCTGATCTTCGCCCTGGGGCTCCAGGCCGACGTGGGCGAGAGCACCGTGGGAGCCCTCTTCATCACGCTGCCCAAGACCTTCGCGTCCATGGGCGGGGCCGGTCGCCTGGTCGGCATCCTCTTCTTCGTCGCGCTGGTGGTGGGCGCGCTCACCTCGGCGATCTCCCTGCTCGAGGTCGTGGTGGCCGCCGCGGTCAGCGGGCTGGGCTGGAGCCGGCATCGTGCGGCCGCCGTGCTCGGCGCCGTGATCGCCGTGCTGGGCATTCCCTCGGCGCTCTCCCTGGACACCCTGGGCCTGCTGGACCAGCTGGCCGGGAATGTGTTCCTGGTCTTCGGCGGGCTGATGCTGGCGCTCTTCGTCGGGTGGGCCATGCGGGATCCCATGGCCGAGGTGAGGCCGGGCGCGGAGGGCGTGGCCTGGTTCGGCCTGTGGCGCTGGCTGCTGCGCATCCCGGTGCCGATCGTCCTGGCCGTGGTGCTGGTGCAGTCGCTGCGCGCGCTCTTCGCGTAGCCCGGGCCGGGCTAGATTCCGACCTGCCCCAGCGCGCGTTCCACCGCGCCCCGGTTGTCCGGGCGCATGGCGGCATTCAGGAGCAGAGCGGCGATGGTGAACGGGATCACGTCGGCGGGCGTCCCGGCCAACAGCGCCAGAACCAGCCCCAGGATCGCCACGGCTTCGTTGAGCACCAGGCACAGCATCCAGGGCGTGAACCCTCGCACCGCCGTCGTCAGCGCGCGCCGCTCGTGCTCGGGAAGTCGCTCGAACTGCGCCAGCACTTCCGGGTTGCCGCGCAGCAGCGCGTCCCGCGAACCGGCCGGCGGGTCGGAGCCGGGCGCGGTTCCGCGCGGCAGGGCGGCTGAACGCGCGCGGCGGTGCAGCACCCACGACAGGCCTGCGGCGGACAGGCCCGCCAGATAGAAGAGCGGACGCAGGGTCGCGCCCAGCTCGCTTGCCTCGCGCGCCCCGGCCACGGCGAAGGCCACGGCGCCGTAGAGCACGATCGACAGGGTCAGCACCGTCCAGACCAGCATCTGGACGCGGTCGATCCGCGACAGCAGCGCTTTCAGCTCCGGCGAGAGCACGCTTC
>CAMYOO010000154.1 GCA_947260035.1 uncultured delta proteobacterium | reverse complement strand
AGACCACCACCGAGTGCAACGCGCGCGTGGCCGTTCCCGCCCGCGAGGGCGACAACCCCTGGAAGCGCCGCGGCGACGCCTGGAAGCCGTAGCGGGAGAGAAGATCATGGATCTCGATTTCAGCGAAGAGCAGCACATGCTGCGCGAGATGGTGCGGGGCGTCTGCAGCGAGCACTGCCCGATCGAGGTGGTGCGCGCCATGGAGGACGACTCCAAGGGCTATGCGCCCGAGTTCTGGAAGCAGCTCGGCGAGCTGGGCCTGACGGGCATCACCCTGCCCGAGCAGTACGGCGGTGGCGGGCAGGGCCTGTTGGAGGCGGCGATCCTCTACGAAGAGCTGGGCCGGGCGCTGGCGCCCTCGCCCCACTTCGTCAGCGCCGTGATGAGCGGCGGCGTGCTGCTGGCCGGCGGCAGCGAGGAGCAGAAGAAGGCCTGGCTTCCGCGCATCGCCTCGGGCGAGGCGATCCTCACGCCCGCCTGGAGCGAGCCCGAGCGCGGCTTCGGGCCCGAAGGTGTGGCGCTGCCCGCGCGGCGCGATGGCGACGACTACGTGCTCGACGGCCTGAAGCGCCACGTGCTCTTCGCCAGCAGCGCCGACCGCCTGCTGGTGCTGGCGCGCAGCGACGACGGCGTGGAGCTGCTGCTGGTGGATCCCCAGGCGGCGGGCGTTCAGCTCGAGCAGCAAAAAAGTTTGGCCGCCGATACCCAGTACCAGGTCACCTTCGACGGCGTGCGCGTTCCCGCAAGCGACCGCATCGGCGCGCCCGGAACCGGCTGGGATACCTGGAATTTCGTGATGCTCGACGGCATCACACTGCTGGCCGCCTGGGCCATGGGCGGCATGGAGCGCGCCGTGGACATCACCGTCGAGTACGCCAAGGAGCGCAAGCAGTTCGACAAGCCGCTGGGCGCGTTCCAGGCGGTCTCCCACTACCTGGCCGACGCCGCCACGAACGTGGACGGCGGCAAGACCCTGGTCTACGAGGCGGCATGGGCCCGCGACGCCGGCCGCTCCATCGAGCGCCTGGCGCCCATGTCCAAGCTCTTCGCGTGCGGGGCCTACCGGGACGCCACGGCGATGTGCCAGCAGGTGTGGGGCGGCGTCGGCTTCACCATCGAGTACGACATCCAACTCTTCTTCCGCCGCGCCAAGCAGCTCCAGATCACCTGGTGGGACACCCCCTACCTAGAAGACCTAATCGCCACCACCATCCTCGACACCTGAACCTGCATTCAGGGACGTTCCTGCATAACTGCACGGAGGGTCAGTCCTGCACGCAGTGCCACTCCTGAGCCCCAGGAGTGGTACCCAGTGCAGTTATGCAGGAACGTCCCTCTGTGCAGTTTCCGCGTCAACTAAAGGGACTGTCCCTTTAGTTGACGGGCTCCTGCTTGATTGGGTGGGGGGTGCCTTCTAGGAGGGTTCCCCAGATGGGGATGTTTTTGAGGGCGCGGGGGGCTACGGCGTAGGGGTCTTGTTCGAGGACGGTGAAGTCGGCTTTCTTGCCCGGGGCGATGGAGCCGATTTCGTCTTCGAGGCCCAGGCTCCAGGCGGCTTCGAGGGTGACGGCGCGCAGCGCGCGGTCGAGTGCCAGCTTCTGGTGCTCGCCCCAGACCTCGCCGTCGCTGGCGATGCGGTTGACGGCGACCCAGGCCAGCAGGAGCGGCTCGGCCGGGGCCATGGGAAAGTCGGAGTGGAACGAGATCGGGACGCCCGCCCGGGCCAGCCCGCCCAGCGGTGAGATGTCGGCCGCGCGCTCCGGGCCGAGCCCGCTCTCCGCATAGATGGGCGCCAGCTCGTGCAGGTAGTAGGCGTTGTTGGAGACGGCGATGCCCAGCGCCTTCACGCGGCGGTGCTGGTCCTCACGCGCGTAGCCGTAGTGCTCCAGCACCACGCGCTTGTCCGGCGCCGGGTGGGTGCGCTGCAGCGCCTCGATCTGGTCGAGCACCAGATCGAGGCCCGCGTCTCCGTTGACGTGGATGTGGATGTCCCAGCCCCGGGGCCAGAAGGCCTCCAGCACCGCGGCCTGCTTCTCGGGTGTCATCATCCATTCGCCGTGGTGGCCGTCGAGGTAGGGCTCCGACATCTGCATGAGCTGGCTGTAGATCGCGCCGTCCGCGTAGTACTTCACGTGCTTCACGATGCGGATGCGCTCCGTCGATCGCTTCAGCATCCCCGCCGCGGCCCGCTCGGCCCCGGCGGCATCGTCGTTGCGGGGCAGCAGGTACATGGCGTTGGGCACCAGCACGAAGCGATAGGGCGCGTCGTCTCCGCGCAGCTCCAGGTGCAGCATCAGCAGCTCGCCCCAGAAGCTCACCTGGGGGAAGCCCTGCTCGCCCACCGTCGTGAGCCCACCGCGATGGATCACCTCGCTCATCATCGCCAGCCCCTTCCGGTAACGGAGCGGCGAAGCCAGGATTCGCATCATCGGCCGCCCCAGCTCGAGTACGGCGGCCTCCCAGATGTGTCCGGTCTCCCAGTCGGCCTGCGCGTTCTCCGCGAAGTCCTCTGCGGAGAGATCCAGCTCTCGCAGGCCGGCGCTGTTGAAGTACATCTCGTGGACCGAGCGTTGCCAGACCATGATCGGCCGCGTCGCCGAGATCCCGTCGAGCTCGGCGCGGGAGAGCCCGCCGTGATAGGGCGCGTGGTAGCCCCACACCAGCAGCCACTCGTCCGGATCCTCCAGCGCGGCATCCAGCTCCCGCAGCCGAGCCAGGAACTCCTCGTGCCCGCGCACCGGGACCGTGCGTCCCCGAGGCGTCACCCACTCCATGGCCGAGACGATGTTCAAGGGCAGGATGGTCGCGGCGAGGGCGGGGTGGAGATGGGGATCGATGAAGCCGGGCAGCAGCACCTTGCCCGCGAAGCGCTCGTCGATCTCGAACGCGCGATCCCCCAGCGCCGTGCGGACTTCTTCGAGAGAGCCGACGGCCACGATCCCGGGCCCCTGCACGGCCACCGCCGTCGCGGTCGGCCGCTCGGCCTCCATGGTGATGATCTTCTCCGCGACGTAGACGCGAATGGCGCCCGACGACGACTCCGGCGCGGAATCCCCGCACGCCCATGCCCACGCGCCGGCCGCCAGCAGCAGGGTGGCGATGAGCCGGCGGCGAGCGGGCGCTCTCACGCCGGCGGCAGGCGCAGGCCGCGCTCGATCAGGCGCTCTTCCAGCAACGGAATCCGGTCGTGGCCCCAGAATGCCTCGCCCTTGAACAGAAAGATGGGGACTCCGAAGATCTGGTCGGCGTGCCCCTCGGAGATGCACGCCTCCAGCCGCTCGGCGCCTTCGCCGGCGGCCCAGGCAAGGTAGTCGGCCCCGTCGTGGCCCAGCTCGTCGATCAACGCGGCCACCTGCTCGGGCAGGTCGATCTCCAGCTCGCGGCGGAAGAAGCGCGCGTAGACTTCTTCGGTGTACGGGCGGAAGAAGCCGTGCTCCTCGGCGTAGAGTCCGCCGATCAGCGAAGCCGTGGAGTCGTAGATCTTCTGGGGGCCCTTGATGGGGAAGCCGCCGCGCCGGTTGGCCCAGCGGCGCGCGTCCATGTAGGAGTAGCGGGCCTTCCAGTCGGAGTAGACGCTGCGCTGGCCCGGGCCCTTGAGCCGCAGCAGGTAGGGAATCCAGCGCACCGCGACCTGGTAGCGCTCGGGCAGGTCGAAGGCCGGCTCCATGGCCAGGAAGGCGAAGGGGCTCTTGTAGTCGTAGTAGAGCTTGATCTCGGCGAGATCCGACACGATCCGGCCAGGATAGGGCCTCCCCCCGGGCCGCGCCGACCCGGCTGGCTCGCCGGGCCCGAATCCGCGATGGTCCCGGGCGACAGCCAGAAGGCCCAGGAGGAGCCGGGATGAAGCCCGAGGATTGCGTCCTGTTCAGTGGCGCCGCGAACGGCGCAGAGTCGGAGTTCGGCGCGGCCGCCGAGCGCCGCGGTATCGACGAAGTCAACTTCACCTTCGAGGGCCACAAGGACGCCCGCTCTCGCGGTCTCCGCGTCCTGACCCACGAGGAGCTGCTGCACGGCGACGTGAGCCTGGCCTACGTGAGCAAGCTCATGCACCGCAAGTTCCGCGACACGCCGCTCTTCAAGAAGGTGCTGCAAGGCATCTGGCACCAGGTGAACAACGGCCAGGAGATCTACGTGATCGGCAAGATCCTGGAGGACCAGACCGTGAAGGGCGGGACCGGTTGGGGCGCCGAGTTCGCCAAGCTGTGCAACAAGCCGCTCTACGTCTTCGACCAGGAGCGCAACGGCTGGTTCCACTGGACCGAGGACGCCTGGGAGGGGCACGCGGCGCCGGTGATCACCCATCCCCACTTCGCGGGAACCGGCACGCGCTTCCTGGATGACAACGGCCGCGAGGCGATCGAGGGCCTCTTCGAGCGCTCGTTCCGCTAGCCCGTCCGGGCGCTCTGGCCGCCGTCCACCGCGAGGTTCACGCCGGTGATGAAGCGCGCCTCGTCGGAGGCCAGGAACAGGGCGGCGTAGGCGGTGTCCCACCCGGTTCCCATCCTGCCGAGCAGCGGCACCTGGGCGTCGCGGGCGCGGATCAGGTCGTCCTTGGCGATGCCCAGCGCCTGGGAGATGCCCTCGATGGCCATGGGCGTGTTCATCAGGCCGGGCATGATCACGTTGGCGCGGATGCCGTGCTTGGCGTTGCCGACGGCCAGGGCCTGCGTGTAGGAGTTGATGCCTGCCTTGGAGGCCTTGTAGGCGACGATCGGCGCGGCGCAGACGGCTGCGATGGATGAGATGTTGATGATCGAGCCGCTGCCCTGCTCGCGCATGATCGGCAGCACGTGCTTGCAGGGCAGAACCACGCTCTTCAGGTTCACCGCCAGGATGCGATCCCAGGCCTCCACGTTCACGTGCTCCGGCCCCGAGTCGCCATCTCCGATGCCCACATTGTTGTGCAGCACGTCGATTCGCCCCCAGCGCTCCATGGCGTGGGCGATGAAGGCCTGGCAGTCGGACTCGCGCGTCGCGTCGGCCTCGAACGCCTCGGCCTCGCCGCCCTCGTCCCGAATCACGTCCACGGTTCCCTGTGCGGAGTCGAGCCGGCTGTCCACCGCCAGCACCCGCGCGCCCTCGCGGGCGAACAGGATCGCCGTGGCGCGTCCGTTGCCGATGGTGTCGCCCGGCGTCTGACCGGCGCCCACCACCACCGCCACCTTGCCCTCGAGGCGGCCGCTCATCGGGGCGGAAGCTCGGGCAGGCCGGGCTCGGCCTGGACGCCCAGGGAGTTGAGGGCCATGGACACGATCTGGTACTGCCCGACGGCGAAGATCAGGTCCATGATCTGCTGGGTCTCCAGGTGCTGGGAGAGCGCGGCCCAGGTTTCATCCGAGATGAAGGCGTCGCCGTGAAGCTCGTCGGTGGCGCGCAGCAGGGCCTGTTCGAGCGCGTTCCAGCCCGGGGCGTCGGGGCCCTGGGTGATGCGCTCGATCTCCTCGTCGGATAGCCCCGTCCCGCGGGCGATCTCGACGTGTTGGCCCCACTCGTACCCGCAGCGGCAGAGCCAGCCGACACGCAGGATCGCGATCTCGCGCTCCCGCGGCGCCAACGTGGACTTGGCCAGCACGTGGTTTCCGAACACCAGCCAGCGCTTCATGAGCTTGGGGTGGTGGGCCAGGGTCCGGAAGATGTTGAGCACGGGGCCGTCACCGAAGCGCGCGCGCAGCTCCGGATCCATCTCGTCGTCGGATAGGGGGGCCAGGCGGGGTTCCTTCAATCGCATCGTTTCCTCCGGCCGTCATGGTACACGGGCTAGAGCGTGGGGAACGTCTCGGCCACGTCGCGCAGGCGACGAAGCACGTTACCCCGCTGCTGGATGCTCGAGACGCCCAGGCGCACCAGGATCAGGTCGCGGCGCGGGTCCGCGATGATGTACTGGCCCTCGTAGCCGTTGGCACTGAAGCGCCCGCTGCCGTCCAGCGCCAGCCACCAGTGGGCGCCGTACCAGCCGGAGGAGGCCGGCGTCGGCGTGCGGGCGTGGTCCACCCAGCCTTCGGGCAGCAGGCGCCTGCCGTCCCAGACGCCGTCGCGCAGGTAGAGCAGCCCGAAGCGCGCGAAGTCGCGCGCCGTGGCGAAGCAATAGGAGGAGCCGATGAAGGTGCCGGCGGTGTCGAAGCGCGGCTTGGCGCTGCGCATGCCGATGGGCTCGAAGAGGACGTCGCGCATGAAGGCGAGCATGCCGTCGCGGCCTCCGCCGACGGCGTGTCCGATCACGGACGCGACGATGTTGCTCGTGCCGCTGGAGTAGCTCCAGAAGGTGCCGGGCGCATGGGCCAGCGGCCGGGCCGCGGCGTACGCGGCCACGTCGGCTCCAGAAGGTGCCGGGCGCATGGGCCAGCGGCCGGGCCGCGGCGTACGCGGCCACGTCGTCCTTGCCCGACTGGTAGAGCATCTCCAGCACGTCGGATCGGCGGCCGCCGGGAACGTAGTCCTCGAAGAAGTCGAGGCCGTCCAGCATGCGCAACAGGTGCTCCAGCGTGATGGCGCCGCGCGCATCGCCCTCGCCGCGCCACGCGGGAACCGGCGCCGGCGCCTGCAGGTCCAGCTCTCCGCGCCCGACCAGCACGCCCACCAGTGCGTGCATGATGCTCTTGGCCATGGACCAGGAGCGGAAGGTGTCGTCGGGGCCTTTGCCGTCGGCGTAGCGTTCCAGGACCAGGCGTCCCCGGTGCACCGCCAGCAGGGCCAGGTTCTCACCGTGCTCCGCCGAGGATGGGGCGGCGAAGAGCGGCTCGACCAGACCGGTGAGGCGGGTTGCGTCGACGTCGGGCTCGGGCGGGCCCGCGGGCCACTGCGCGGTGGGCCAGGGGACGTCGCCGGGCTGGACGGGCAGGGGCGGGAGGTCGGGCACGGGCGGAGCCTACCGCGTGGCGTCCGGGCCCTGCTACTATCCTGACGCTTTGGATGATTCAGGATCCAACCTGGCCGCCAACCTGAAGCGCCTGCGCGAGGCGCGCAGCCTCTCCCAGCAGCAGATGTCGCGGCTCTCCGGCATCCCGCGCCCCACCTGGGCCAGCCTGGAGTCCGGAGACGCCAACCCGACGCTGCAGGTGCTGACCCGCGCGGCCGCCGCGCTGCAGGTGTCCATCGAGGAGCTGATCGGCCCGCCGCGCACGGCCTGCCGGCTCTTCGCCGCCGACGAGGTGCCCGCGCGCAAGCGTCAGGGCGCGCTGCTGCGGCCGCTGCTGCCCGAGGCGATTCCCGGCCTCGACATCTCCCGCATGGAGCTGAAGCCCGGGGGTTCCCTCGGCGGGATTCCGCACACGCCCGGGACCCGCGAGTATCTGACTTGCGAGCGCGGGCGCATCGAGCTGGTGGCGTCGGGCGAACGCTGGGAGCTTGGACCGGGCGACGCGCTGGTCTTCCGCGGCGACCAACGCCACTCCTACCGCAACCTCGACGCCCGCCGCACCGCCGTGGCCATCACCGTGGTTTGCTTCGCCCCGGTCTCCGTATAAGCCTCCCCGTTTCCCCAACCCGCATGCTGCGTAGGACCCGCGAGGTTGGGCTTCCTCTGAGCGCCCGGTCCGGCGGCGGTGCTCCCTCCGGCGATGTCCTCGGCACATACCGGAACGCGTCGGGTCACCCGGACTGGGAGCCGCGTACTCGTCTGCGCAGGACGCGCGACGTAGCTGCGGAGTACGCCTGCGGGAGCACCGCCACCGACCCGGGGTCCGGTTCGTGTCCCCGGAGGCGTAATCCGCAGCTACCTCACGTGTGAACGTCGGTGATGGCCAAGGCGGGAACGGTCGTGACCTCGGCTGGTACCGGTAGGTGCCGAGGACATCGCCGCAGGGGACACGGGCCGGACCCCGCGCGGGCCTCCTGAGGGGCTCCAGCCCGAAGAAGAGATGATCTGGCAACCTTCGGTTGCCAGGACATCCGTGGAGGTGTTGTCGATCCGCGGGGGCGGCGATGCTGCGGGTGAAGGGAGATAGACATGACTACCCGACTCGAGCACGCGAACCTGGCCGTCCGCGACGTGGACGGGATGATCCGCTTCCTGCGCACGGCGTTCCCCGACTTCCGGATCCGCAGCGAGGGGAAGACCTGGCAGGGCTGGCGCTGGGTGCACGTGGGCAACGACGAGACCTACGTCGCCGTGAACGAGGCGACGCAGGAGCCCGCGGAGCCCTGGGTGTCCTACGCCGGGAAGCCGGGCACCAATCACCTGGGCTACGAAGTGGACGACGTGGAGGCGCTGCGCCTGCGCCTGGCGGAGGCGGGCTATCGCGACACCACGGTGCCCAACGATCACCCGCACCGGCGCCGCGTCTACTTCACGGACACCGAGGGCAACGACTGGGAGTTCGTGGAGTACCGGTCCAGCGACCCGGCGCAGCGCAACGACTACGCGCTTCCCGACCTGAGCTGAGAGGCGGGCGTCAGGGGGTGGCGGGGACTTCGTCCTGGAGGCGCTCGACGGCCTCCTTGGCCTCGCGCAGGCCCACGCCGTGGATGCGGCGGTAGAGCTTGATCGCGTCGATCTTGCGCCCCTCGTCCAGACTGCGCGCCAGGTCGACTTCCAGGTCGGCCTGCTCCCGCGGGCTCACGGGCGAGCGCTCGGGGCCGGGGTCGCCGCTGCGCACGACCAGCACGAAGAGCAGGGCGGCGATGGCCAGCGAGATGAAGAGCGCCGTGTTCACGGCTCTTGGAATCGGTCCATCGCAGCGGCGCCTTGAGTATCCTTCCGGTACGGCATCCATGCGGGGGGAGGCGGCGTGGGAAGCAGGCTTGCGCTGGCGGTTCTGGTGGCCTTGGCCACGGGCTGCGGGGCGATCGAGGAGCTGTTCGGCGGGCCCAGCGATGCGGTGATTCCGACCAGCCAGGCGGATCCGCGCTACGAGGAGCTGTTCTCGCATTACGCCGAGCTGTGCGCGGTCAGCCAGATCCGGCCGATCGGCCAGCCGCCCGGCGGCATCGCCGGCCACGCCGTTCTGTACCTGAAGGGCGCGTGCAAGGACGAGAGCGCCGGCTATCCGCGCCTGCGGCCTTGCCAAGGCAATGCCACGAGTGCAGATGATCCGGAGCACGGTGCGGGCGTGAGCGTGAACAAGTGGTTCAAGAACGTGAACTGGGTGGCCACGCCGGGCAGGCGCCTCTTCTTCGACGGCGACCTCGACGACGAACAGACCCTCGATCGCGCCCACTTCGACCGCACGGTGCAGCAGGCCCTCCGCCTGGGCATCCTGGACGGCGTGGAGATGCATCTGAAGCCCGGCCAGAGCGAGCCCGAGCCCGTGGCGAAGTTCGCGGCGGAGGAGTCGATCGGCACGGACTTCGCCCTGCGCTTCGGCCGCTCGCTCTTCTGCACGCGGCTGCCCATGCCCGACGCCATGCTGAACCGCGCGCTCGAGTACCTGAACTCGCTCAACGACGAGTACCACAGCGGTGAAGCGACGTACGACTGGAAGGGCTACGGTGACAACTGCGCCTACCTGTCCTGGAATGCGCTGGCGGCGGCCGGCGTGTGGAAACCCCGCTCGGTGCGGCACTTGAAGACCCGTCAGGTCTTCAACATCGCCGTTCCGGCGAATGTCTTCGTGGACGCGGCGCGCCTGTCCAGCGAGTACCCCGTGGAGGACTTCGGCGCGATCCGCCGGGACAAGCTGCGCTGGCAGGGGCTCCTCGACAACGACTGGCTTCCCGCGCTGCCGGGCGCCTTGATCGAGACGCTGGGCGTCCATGAGAAGAACGAGCTCTACGACACGAAGTTCCGCTTGCTGGTGGCCGAGGTGTTCGAGCGGGGTCCCAGCAAGCGCGCCGCCAAGCTCATGCGCGACGAGCGCTTCCTCGACCTGGAGAAGAACCTGCGCTTCTACCACAAGCGATACGCCGCCATCCTGGCCGGGCGGGGCGAAGGCGAGGGCTGGATGAGCCGCTTGCGCGGGGAGATCTACCGCGAGGCGCGACGGCGCTACTACGAGTACATCGAGGGTGCGCTGGCGGGCACGGACGCGGATCTGGCTCGCCTCGGGGTGAAGAGCGGGAACCGCGTTCGCCCCCCTGGGTCCTCTTAGCCGACAGCCCGTCGTGTTGCCGAGATCCCGGTCCCTCGCGGCGCTGGAAGGTGGCGGGGCGAGCGGTATTCTCTGCGGCCGCAAGGTGCTCGGCGTGCTTCCGGGGGGGAGGCCGCCAACGGTAAAGTTGTGTGTCTGTTTGCCGACACCGACCCCGGGGGAGCCGTTTGCTATGCAGCCCCCGAGCAGGCCAGGAGGTCCGCAATGGAACTCATCCACGTCGACGTAGGAACCGAGCCCCTGGAGCGCTTCGCCTCCGTGCTGGAGGCGGAGCCGTACGCCCGCGTGGCCGCCGAGGCCGAGGCGTTCGTGGAGCGCATGGCGGGCCGCAGCGTCTGGAACGTGAGCTCCACGGCCGTGGGGGGGGGCGTCGCGGAGATGCTCCAGCCGCTGGTGGGCTACGCCCGCGGCGCCGGCGTCGATGCCCGCTGGACCGTCATCAAGGGCAATCCCGAGTTCTTCCGCATCACCAAGCGGCTTCACAACGCCATCCACGGGTTCGCCGGGGACGGCTCGCCCCTGGGCGAGGCGGAGCATCGGGTCTACGAGGACGTGATGCGGACGAACGCCGCCGAGCTGTTGGGGGTGCTGGGGCCCCGCGACGTGGTGATCCTGCACGATCCGCAGACTGCCGGGCTGCTGCCCTACCTGGACGGCCGCTGTGGTGTGCTGATCTGGCGCTGCCACATCGGCTGCGACGAAGGCGGAGCCGAGGCTCAGCGCGGCTGGGCGTTCCTCGAGCGCTACCTCGATCCCGCCCAGGCCTTCATCTTCTCGCGCCGGGCGTTCGTGCCGCCGTTCTGCGAGGGCGAGCGCACGGTGATCATCCAGCCGTCCATCGACCCCTTCTCCGCCAAGAACGAGGAGCTCGACCCGGCCTCGGTGCGGGCGATCCTGGTCCACGTGGGCCTGATCGAGGGCTCTCCCGACCCGCACCGGGCCGTGTTCCGGCGTCGCGACGGCTCGCCCGGGCGCGTGGACCGCCGCGCGGACGTGCTCCAGCACGGGGCGACGCTGGCCTGGGAGCGGCCGCTGGTGGTGCAGGTCTCGCGCTGGGACCGGCTCAAGGATCCCATCGGCGTGATGCGGGGCTTCGAGCGTCTGCTCGAGGATCCCGGAGCGCCCGAGGCGTCGCTCGTGCTGGCGGGGCCCGACGTGCGCGCGGTGGCCGACGATCCCGAGGGTGCCGTGGTGCTGGACGAGGTGGAGGCGGCCTGGCGCGAGCTCCCCGAAGCCATCCGGCGCCGGGTGCACCTGGCGTCCTTGCCCACCGTGGACGTGGAGGAGAACGCCGTCATCGTGAACGCCCTCCAGCGCCACGCGGCGGTGGTGGTGCAGAAAAGCCTCCACGAGGGGTTCGGGCTCACGGTGACCGAGGCCATGTGGAAGGAGCGTCCGGTGGTGGCCAGCGCCGTGGGCGGCATCCAGGACCAGATCGTCGACGGTGAGAGCGGCCTGCTCCTCGCCGACCCCGGCGATTGCGAGGGCTTTGCCCAGGTGCTGCGCCGTGTGTTGAGCGATCCGGCCCTGGCCGAGCAGCTCGGCAAGAACGCGCGCCAGCGCGCGCGCCGGAACTTCCTGGGCCTGCGCTCGCTGTCCGACTACGCCGGGCTGATCACGTCGCTGGACACCTAGCCGGGCGCCGTCGCGTGGTCAGGAGCCCGGCGCGCCCTTGAGGATCTTGCCGGCGGTGTGGCCGCTGTCGACGGGGAAGTCGCCGCCGGTGCAGGAGCGGCCTTCGTCGGAAGCCAGGAACAGGATCATGCTGACGATGTCGCCGATCAGCTCTTCGTTGCTGCGATCCTTCTGGTAGGGCAGTACCCGGTAGCTGTAGGCGACGAAGACCTCCCAGGTCAGGGCCTCGGGCACGAAAGGCTTCACCATCTCGAAGTTGCCGCCCTCGGGGCACACGTTGTTGACCCGGATGCCGTGCTTGCCCAGCTCCAGGGCGGCCACCTTGGACATGCCGCGCACGCCCCACTTCGTCGAGGCGTAGGCGGCCACGCCGTTCTTGGCGGAGAGGCCGTCGACCGACACCACGTTGACGATGGAGCCGCCGCCGCGGGCCTTCATGGGCTCGACGGCCGCGCGGATCCCCAGGAAGGGGCCGAGCTGGTTGACCCGGAAGAGCCGCTCCATGACCTCGGGCGTGGTGTCCTCCACGGAGGCCAGGTGCAGCAGCCCGGCGTTGTTGACCAGCACGTCCAGTCCGCCGAAGTGGCCCACGGCCTCTTCCACGCCCTGGGCCCAATCCTGTTCAGAGCTCACGTCCAGGTGCACATAGTGGGCGGCCTCGCCCAGCTCGGCGGCCACCTTGCTGCCCAGCTCGTCGTTGACGTCGGCCAGCACGACCCGCGCGCCCTCCTGAACGAAGCGGCGCGCCGTGGCCTCGCCGGTTCCCCGGGCCGCCCCGGTCACGATCGCCACCTTGTCCGGAAGCCGTCCCATCTGCTGTTCCTCTCGACGCGTCGCGTGCCGGCTCGGCTCGCGGGGATGAATGGAAACGCGACGTATAGTATCGTAATGCTCGGGTCGAGATAGTGGCCCCACGGGGAATCCCGCGGATCGGAGCGATGGCGAACGAAAGCCAGACGGCGAGCCAGACTCACAGCGCCGGGCGCCCCCGCAGCGAGGAGGCCCATCAGGCCATCCTGAGCGCGACCCTGGAGCTGCTGGCCGAGACCGGCTACTCGGGTCTCACCGTCGAGGGCGTGGCGACCCGCGCCGGTGTCGGCAAGGCCACCATCTACCGGCGCTGGCCCTCCAAGCTGCCCCTGGTGATCGAGGCGTTCCGCCGGCTTCCGAGCATGGAGGAGGTGGACACCGGCGACCTGGTCTCGGACTTGGAGAAGATGCTGCGGGACTACCTGCAGCTGTTCAACTCCACGCCCCTGGCCGCGGTGCTGCCCAGCCTGGTGGGCGAGCGCGCCCATAACCCGGAGCTCTCGGAGCTGCTGGACCCGGTGTTGAAGGGCCGCCGGCAGCCGCTGACCCGGGCGCTGGAGCGCGGGGTGGAGCGCGGCGAGCTGAGCCCGGAGCTGGACCTCGAGCTGGCCGCGGACCTGATCGTCGGCCCCATCGCCGTGAAGCTCTTCTTCAGCGGGGCGAAGGTGCACCCGCGCATCGTCGGTCCGTTGGTGCAGCTGGCCCTGGCCGGCATCCGCGGCAGTGGTCGCGAGGGGGGCTGAGACATGGGTCGCATGCAGGGCAAGGCCGTCCTGATCACCGGCGCGGCCTCGGGCATCGGCGCGGCCTGCGCGCTGCGCTGCGCTCGCGAGGGCGCGCAGGTCGCGGGCATGGACGTGGCGTCGCCCGCGGGCGACGGCTGGTCCCAGGTGGAGAAGGCCGCGCCCGGCGCGATGTTCGTGACCGCCGACGTTCGCGACGAGGCCGCGGTGGAGGCCGTCGTCGGGCAGGTGTGCGAGCGCTTCGGCGCCATCGACGGACTTGTGAACGCCGCGGGCGTGGCCGGCATCGGCTCGGCTGCGGACCTGGACGTCGCCGAGTGGGACCGGGTGATGGACATCAACCTCAAGGGCTCCTTCCTGGTCTCCAGGCACGTGGTCCGGGGCATGGCCGCGCGCGGCTCCGGCAGCATCGTCAACCTGGCCTCCGTCGAGGGCCTGGAGGGCGCCGACGCCAGCGTCGCGTACAACGTCTCGAAGGGCGGGGTGGTGCAGCTCACCCGCAGCCTGGCCGTGGACTACGGCAAGGTCGGTGTGCGCGTGAACACGCTCTGCCCCGGCTTCATCGAGACGCCCATGACCGAGATGCTGAACCAGGAAGCCCTGAAGGCGATCCGCGACCGTTTCGTCGCCATGCACCTGCTGGGCCGGGGCGGCAAGCCGGAGGAGGTGGCCAACGTGGCGCTCTTCCTGCTCTCCGACGAGGCCTCCTTCGTCCACGGAGCCACCATCACCGTGGACGGCGGCTTCATGGCCGGGCGCAGCCTCACCGGCTGACGCGACGGTCGGCCTCCCCGCCGCCGCCGGCCAGCTTCGATACGCTCCCTCTCCATGAAGGACGACATCGAGATCGCGCGCTCGGTCGCGCCCCGGCCCATTGAGGACATCGCCGCCGAGCTGGGGCTGGCCGCCGCGGAGTGGCGGCCGTGCGACCGTCACATCGCCAAGGTCGATCCGGCGATCCTGGGCCGTGCGCGCGGGCGCTCCGGTGAGGGCCGCCTGGTGCTGGTCTCGGCCATCACGCCCACGCCCGCCGGCGAAGGCAAGACCACCACCTCGATCGGCCTGGCCCAGGGCCTGGCACGGCTGGGCGAGTCCGCGTGCCTGGCGCTGCGCGAGCCCTCGCTGGGGCCCGCGTTCGGGATGAAGGGCGGCGCCACGGGCGGCGGCTGGAGCCAGATCCTGCCCATGGAGAAGATCAACCTCCACTTCACAGGCGACTTCCACGCCATCACGTCGGCCCACAACCTGCTGGCCGCGCTGCTCGACAACCACATCTACTTCGGGAACCGGCTTCGACATCACCGCCGCGTCGGAGGTGATGGCCATGCTGTGCCTCGCCCAGGACGAAGACGACCTGCGCGCCCGCATCGACCGGCTGCTGGTGGCCTTCACGTACGACGGCGAGCCGGTCACGGCGGAGAAGCTGGGCGCGTCCGGAGCCATGCTGGCCCTGCTCCAGGACGCACTGTGGCCGAACCTGGTGCAGACCCTGGAGGGGACGCCGGCCATCGTGCACGGCGGACCGTTCGCCAACATCGCCCACGGTTGCAACTCGGTCGTGGCCACCCGCACGGCGCTGCACCTGGCCGACTGGGTGATCACGGAGGCCGGCTTCGGGTTCGACCTGGGCGCCGAGAAGTTCTTCGACATCAAGTGTCGCAGCGCGGGGTTGGATACCGCTGCGGTCGTCCTGGTGGCCACCGTGCGCGCACTGAAGCTGCACGGCGGCGTCGCACTCAAGCAGCTGGGGGCGGAGGATCCGGGGGCCGTGGAGCGCGGGCTTCCGAACCTGGAGAAGCACGTGGAGAACATCCACGCTTTCGGTGAGACGCCGGTGGTGGCCCTGAATCGCTTCGGCGACGACAGCGATGCGGAGATCGAGGTGGTGCGCCGCCGCTGCGAAGCGCTGGGCGTTCCGTTCGCCGTTTCGGATCACTTCGCGGCCGGCGGCGCCGGCGCCGAGGATCTGGCGCGGGCGGTGATGGACCACGCCGTCAGCTCTGCTTTCCACCCGCTCTACGAGCTGGACCAACCGGTGCCGGACAAGATCCTGGCCGTGGCGCGCAGCATGTACGGCGCCCGGGACGTGGCCTTCACCAAGGCGGCGAAGCGCGACCTGCGCGACGTGAAGCGCCTGGGCTACGACGGGTTGCCGGTGTGCATCGCCAAGACGCCCGCCTCGCTCTCCGACGATCCCAAGCGGCGCGGGCGGCCCGACGACTTCGAGGTCACGGTGCGGGAGATCCAGATCAACGCCGGCGCCGGGTTCCTGGTCGTCCTCACCGGCGACATCATGCGCATGCCCGGCCTGCCGCGGAAGCCCCTGGCCGAGGCCATCGACCTGCGCGAGGGGCACATCATCGGCCTGCGC
>CAMYOO010000153.1 GCA_947260035.1 uncultured delta proteobacterium | reverse complement strand
CTGGACGAGCGCGAGCGCCTGATCGTGGAGTCGCGCGTCCTGGCCGACGAGCCCCACACGCTGCAAGAGCTGGGCGACGAGCTGGGTCTCACCCGCGAGCGGGTGCGCCAGATCGAAGCGGGCGTGGTGAAGCGGCTGCGCGAGCACCTGAAGTCCGAGCTGGTGGACTTCGAGTACTACGCGCCCACACCCGACTGAGCGAAGAGCTCCTCGACCAGCCGCCGCAGGGCCCGAGCCGCGCGGCGACGGGGCGGGAACGCGCTGGACTCCTCGCGCAGCAGCAGCTCCCTGCGCCGCTCGCGGGGCAGGAACGAGAAGCCCCGCTGCAGGCGCAGGCGCGGCTGCCACTCCAGCAGCCACAGCTGCAGGCGCAGCGTGCGGGCGCGCAGGCGGCTTCCCGCCAGCCACTCCTCGAGCAGCGGAGCCAGGTCCACGTCGCCGGCGCCGGGCCCCGACTCCGGCGGGAGCAGCGCGTCGGCGGCGTTGTAGAACGTGCGCGCCGCCCGCCCCGAGAGCACGCGCGGGCGCTCTGCCTCGCCTGCTAGGCTGCTCATCCCACCTCCGGAGGCCCACCATGCCCGATCTTCTCGTCGAGCGCGACGACCACATCGCCATCGTGACCCTGAACCGGCCGGACCGGCTCAACGCCATCAGCGTCCCCATGCTCGAGGCCTTCTCGGAGAACCTGCTCGAGCTGGACCGGGACAGGGACGTGCGCGCCATCGTCATCACCGGTGCCGGCCGCGGCTTCTGCTCGGGCCTCGACCTGAAGGATGTGGCCGCGGGCACGGGCATCGGCTCCGACGGCGGCGGCGGCATCGGGCGTTTCGACCTGCGCAGCGCCCCGCCGGTGGTCCTGCACCAGACCGACAAGCCCACCCTCTGCGCGCTGAACGGCCCGGCGGCGGGCTATGGCCTGGACCTCGCCCTGGGCTGCGACATCCGCATCGCCAGCGACACGGCCAAGCTGGGCGCGGTCTTCACCAAGCGCGCCATCGTGCCGGAGTCGGGCGGCACCTGGTTGCTGCCCCGGCTGGTGGGCTGGGAGAAGGCCTGCGAGATCGTGTTCCGCGGCAAGGTGCTCACGGCCCAGGAGGGCCTGGAGCTGGGCCTGGTCTCGCGGCTCGTGTCGGCGGACGCCTGCCTCAAGGAGACCCTGAGCCTGGCGCGGGAGATCGCCGCCAACGCGCCGGCCGCCGTGCAGGCCTCCAAGCGCATGATGCGCATGGGGCTTCACGAGACCCTGGAGGAGAACGTCCACCACGTCCTGCTCCAGCTGTTGCCGCTGATGGGCTCCAAGGACTTCCGAGAAGGCGTGAAGGCCTTCCTGGAGCGCCGCGAGCCGGAGTTCGAGGGCCGCTGAGCGAACCCTTGGCGGACGGGCAGTTCCGACGCGGAATTGCACTCAGGTAGCGCTTCGCCTGCGCCGATGAGTCGGGCGTGGAGGCCGGACCCGAGCCCGTCGACGCCCGCCGCGCGATCTTGCCCGCCGCGGGCGCTGCGCTGTGCGTACTCGTCTTCTGGGGCGTGGGGCTCCGCTATGGGGGCTTCCAGATCCCCTACGGGTTCGGCGTACAGGAGATCCACCCGGCCGAGCTGGTCTTCAGCGTCTGGTACCTGTTCCTGGGCATCCCGGCGATCTTGCTGGCCGCCCGGGCACTGGACGCGGGCCGCGTGCCCGATCGCGCCCTGTCCGGCCTGCGCAAGCTGGGCGCCCAGCCCTGGGCGCTTCCCGCGGCGGTGGCGCTGGCCGCGCTGACCACGCTCGCGATCCGCGCCTGGGTGCTCCAGTTCGCTCCGACCGCCGACGACGAATCCACCTACGTCTTCATCGCCCGCACCCTGCTGGAGGGGCGCCTGGTGAACCCGTCGCCCGGCGACGAGGCATTCTTCCGCAACCAGTTCGTCGTCCTCAGCGACGCCGCCTGGTACGGGAAGTACCCCATCGGCCACCCGCTGGTGCTGGCCGCCGGTGAGGCGCTGGGCCTGCGCGCCCTGGTGGGGCCGGCGCTCACGGCCGCCGCCCTGGCGCTGACCGTCGCCATCGGGCGACGCCTGTGGACGCCGGGTCAGGCGCTGCTGGCCGGGGGGCTGCTGCTGCTCTCGCCCCAGTTCCTGTTCACGGGCGCCACCGAGCTCTCCCAGACCACCTCCGGCGTCTGCCTGCTGCTGGCGGTATTGGCGCTGCTGCGCGTGGACGAGGGCGGCGGGCTGCGCGCCGCCGCCGTGGCGGGAGCCGCCCTGGGCTTCGGCGTCCTGGCGCGCCCGCTGCCGGGGCTGCTCTTCCTGGCGGTGGCCGGGCTCTGGGTGCTGATCCGCTACCAGGACGAACCGTTCGTGCGCCAGGCGCGCCGGGTGGCCGTGGGTCTGGCGCCGGTGGCGCTCTTCGGCCTGGTGCTGCTGGCCGTCCAGGCGGCCCAGACCGGCGACCCCACCCGCAGCAGCTACGACGTCTACCACGGCGGCAGCTATCAGGGCTTCTTCCGCCTGGAGTGGATCTCCGCGTCCCTGGCCGGCGCGCTGCTGCGCCAGAACCTGTGGCTCTTCGGCTGGCCGATCTCGTTTCTCTTCCTCTTCTTCGCCCGCCGCGACGGACGCAGCGCGCTGCTCTGGACCCTGATCCTGGCGGAGTACGCCTACCGCGTGATCCTGCCCAAGACGGTGGTGGCCTCCACCGGGCCGGTCTACGTGGCGGAGGTGGTGCCGCTGCTGGCCCTGCTCTCCGCCAACGGCATGGCGGAGGCGGCCCGGCGCCTGGCCGGGCTCCGCATTCCGCGGGCCCGGGAGCGAGTGGCCGCACTGGCGCTGGCCAGCGTCCTGGTCGCGGCGACCGCCTTCCTGCCCGTCCAGCTGCGTGACCTGCACCGTTCCGGGAACACCTGGCAGACAGCGCACCGGCTGCTGGACGAGGCGGGCGCCGAGCACGCCCTGGTCTTCGCCGACGCCATGGTGGACGTGGGCTCCGCCGCATCGTGGGCCTACTACCCGCCCAACCCGTCGCCGGCCCTCGACGACCCGCGCATCTTCGTGCGCATCCCTTCGGGAGACGGCGCCGCCGACCGGGCGCTCGACTTCTGGCGCCGCCGCTTCCCGAACCGCTCCGCGTGGGTCTTCGTCTGGGCGGAGGGGAAGCCCGTGTTGAGGCGTCTCGAGAATCCTGTGGCGTCCGTAGGCAATCCTTAGGCGGCCGAGCCCCTCCGCTCGCCCTCGTCCATCTCCGGAGCTCGCGCGTAGACAGCAGCCTCGGGCTTGCGGGCCACAAGCGCGGTCGGCTCAAAGAGGCCGGGCAGGGCTACGCGTCGGCCTTTATGCGGAGCTCCGGTGTCAACTAACGGGACAGTCCCTTTAGTTGACAAAGGGCACGCCGGCGGGCGAAGGGTGCGGCTAGGCGCGCTGCTCCAGGAAGCGCAGCGCGACGGCGGCGTGGAGAGCGGCGCCGGTGGCCATGGCGGCTTCGTTGAGGCGCATGCGGTTGGAGTGAATCGGGTAGGCCGGGCCGTCGTCGGGGCGGACGCCCAGGAAGACCATGCTGCCCGGCACTTTCTCCAGGATGTAGGAGAAGTCCTCGGCACCCATGATCGGCGCGGGCATGTCCACCACGCGCTCCTCGCCCACCAGCTCGGCGGCCACGTCGCGAACGAAGCCGGCGAAGCCCGCGTCGTTCAGCGTGACCGGGTAGCCCGGAATCACGAACACGCGGGCTTCCATGCCGTGGGCCGCGGCGATGCCGTAGGCCACCTGCTCGATGCCCTCGGCGATCCGCTTCCGTGAACGCTCGGAGACGGCGCGGGTGGTGCCCAGCAGCTGGGCGCCCTCGGGAATCACGTTGTGGGTCGTGCCCGCCTCGATCTTCGTCACCGTCAGCACCACGGGGTCGAAGGCGTCGATGCGCCGGGTCACCAGACTCTGGAACGCGCCGACCATCTCGCAGGCCACGGGGATCGGGTCCAGGGCGTGGTGGGGCATCGACGCGTGCCCACCCTTGCCGGTGATCTCCACCGAGAAGACGTCGGTGGCCGCCAGGATCGGCCCCGGCCGCAGGGCCACGGCGCCGGCAGTGAGCGTGGGGTCCACGTGAATGGCGAAGGCGCCGTCCACGCGCGGCTCGGTCTCCAGCAGGCCCTCTTCCACCAGGATCCGCGCACCGCCGAAGCCCTCTTCTCCCGGCTGGAAGAGAAACTTCACGGTTCCCGGTACATCCTCGCGTCTTTGCGAAAGAATTCGGGCAGCCCCAACCAGCATGGCCACGTGCGCATCGTGGCCGCAGGCGTGCATGCGGCCCGCGTGGCGAGAGGCGAACGGCAGCTCCGTGTCCTCCTGCATGGGCAACGCGTCCATGTCTCCGCGCAGCAGCACCGTGGGCCCCGAGCGCTCGCCGCGCAGGGTGGCCACCACGGCACTGGTCTCGCCGCCGGTGGCGATCTCCAGGCCCAGGCCGTCCAGGGCTTCGAGAACCTTCTCCTGGGTGCGCGGCAGCTCGAGCCCCAGCTCGGGGTCCGCGTGCAGGCGGCGCCGCAGCTCGGTGACCTCCGGCAGCAGCGCCCGCGCGGCGGCGTCGAGGGTGTCGAGAGCGCTCGCCATGGGTCCTCCCTTGGGCCAGTCTGGGCAACGCGATGAGTGTAGAGGCGAGCCGAGTCCGGCGCCGGGTTAGCGTCCGGGGCCGCGTGCAGGGTGTCTTCTTCCGGGCCTCCACCTGCGAGCGGGCACGCGCCCTGGGCGTGGCCGGCTGGGTGCGCAATCGACCCGATGGCTCGGTCGAGGCGGTCTTCGAAGGCACGCCCGACGCTGTCGAGGCGGCGGTCGCCTTCTGTCGCAGCGGCCCACCCGGAGCGCGGGTGCTGGACGTGGAGGTGAGCGCGGAGGAGCCCCGCAGCGAAGCGGGCTTCTCGATCCGATGAGCGAGCCGCGGCCGCTGCGCATCGTGTCCGGTGGCCAGACCGGCGTGGACCGGGCCGCCCTCGACGCCGCCGCCGCGTGCGGTCTGGAGACAGGAGGCTGGTGCCCGGCGGGCCGGAGCAGCGAGGACGGAGCCATCCCGGCGCGCTACCCGCTGCGCGAGACGCCGTCGAGCGACCCGGCCCAGCGCACGGAGTGGAACGTGCGCGACAGCGACGCCACGTTGGTGCTCTCGCGGGAAGCGCCGCGCGGCGGAACGGCCCTGGCCATCACCGCGGCGCGGCGCCAGGCGCGCCCGCTGCTGGAGCTGCGACTGGAGCCCGGCGGAAACGCCGAGGCCCTGGCGCGCGCTCGGGCCTGGCTGGAGGGCGCTCGGGTGCACGCGCTCAACGTGGCGGGCCCCCGCGAGAGCGAGGAGCCCGGCGTGGGCGACGACGCGCGGGGCTTCCTGCGGGCGCTACTCGGCGCCTGAGGCGGGCGCGACCTGGGGGAACTCCGCCAGGATCTCGTCCTGCAGCGAGCGCTCGAGCCCGGCCAGGTCCACGCCCACCACCGGCCGCAGGGCGTTGTCCAGGTCGCTCCCGCGACCCAGCAGCACCAGCAGCCGGGCGCGGCCCTTCCGATCGGTGTGGCGCTCGATCCAGAGCGTCGCGGCGATGCCCTCCAGGTAGGCAATCCGCGCGTCGGCGTCGTCGAGCCCCCCGAAGCCCGGGATGAGCCTCTCCAGCGGGATCCAGCGACCGGCGGCGATGCGCTGGCGCAGTGCCGAGCGCTCACCGCGCGACAGCGGCGGCTGACCGCGAGCCGAGCGTTCGGAAACCTCGGCCATACCCTCGTTGAGCCACATGGGTCGATCGCTGCCCACGACCTCGCGGAACAG
Source organism: uncultured delta proteobacterium (assembly GCA_947260035.1). Lineage (GTDB taxonomy): Bacteria > Myxococcota_A > UBA9160 > UBA9160 > JAFDET01 > JAFDET01. The sequence continues at coordinate 2,701 of CAMYOO010000153.1, read as the reverse complement.
GGCGTGCGTGTACTCGTGGTTCAGCAGCGAGCGCAGCTCGCCGCCGGGGTGCGCCGCCGAGGCCACGTGGATGCGGCCGTCGAAGAAGCCCACCGTGCGGAACGAGAAGCGGTGCATGTGGGCTCGGCGGTAGGCCCCCTTGCCGTAGAAGAGCACCCGGGTCGGCTCGGCGGGGAAGACCCCCAGCCGCTCGCCCACCCGCGTGCGCGCGCCCTCCAGGTAACGCGTCACGGTTTGCAGGTAGCCGGAGCCGGCGTTGACCAGGGCGGTGTCGTAGAGGATCTCGAAGTGCGGCGTGGTGGTGCGGACCATGCGCACGGAGTCGGCCTCGGGCGTCACCGCCAAGGCGCGTTCGTCCTCCAGCTCCGCAAGCCGGCGCCGCGCCGACTCGCGCCACGACTCCAGATCCTCCCCGGCGCTGGCCAGGAAGGCGCGCAGGTGCTCCTCGGCAGACGCGAAGCGGCCGCGCTGGCGGTCCAGCAGCGCCAGGTACCAGTGGGCCTCGGCCCGGCCCGGCTCCAGCTCCAGCACCGAGCGCAGGGCAGCCGTGGCACGAGCGGTCTCGCCGCGGCGCAGGTCGTCCACGGCGCCGCGCAGGAGCCGCACCACGCGGTCGCCCTCGCCGCTGGTGGAGCCCGGCGCCGGACGCACCGGGGGTCCGGTCAGGCCGTCGTCCCACAGCCCCTCCCGCTCGGGCCCCTGCCCCGCTGCGGCGCGCTGGGGCGCGGGCACGGCGTCGGGGTCGTCGGTCACGTGGGTGCGGCCCGCCTCGTCCACCCAAACGAAGAGCTCGGCGGCGGAAGGGACGGCGACCCAGAGGGCCAGGGCCAGCAGCGCGGCGGGGGAGAGCCTCACGCGGCTTCTCATCGGCCGGCGGGGCGTCCGGGCTGAGCCAACGCCGCTCGGCCGATCTTGACCACCGCTAGCGGGTCTTGAGCGCCTCGGCGGCCAGGTGACCGAGCTCGGGCAGAACCAGCTTCTCCAGACCCAGCCGCACGGCGCCCCGCGAGCCGGGCAGGACGAACACCACCCGTCCGGCGGCGATGCCGGCCAGCGCGCGGGACAGCAGCGCGGCCGAACCGATCTCCTCGTAGGAGAGCGCCCGGAAGATCTCGCCGAAGCCGGGGATCACGCGCTCCAGCAGCGGCTCGACGGCGTCGGGCGTGACGTCGCGCGGCGCGACGCCGGTTCCGCCGGTCAGCAGCAGCGCCCCCACGCCGTCCTCCGCCAGGCCTCGGCGCACCGCATCGGCAATGGCCGCGGCCTCGTCCTTCACGATCTCGCGGCGCACCAGCGGATGACCGGCGCCGGCGAGCAGCTCTGCGGCCAGGGCGCCTCCGCTGTCGGTCTCCAGGGTGCGCGTGTCGCTCACGGTCACCACCAGCGTCGGGACCGCAGCCCGGGCGCTCTGGCGGTGCCGGTGGAGCCCGGCCCGCTCGCTCACGGATGCTCGTCCACCCAGTACTCGCCGTCGGTGGCCACTTCCTTCTTCCAGATGGGCACCGTCTCCTTGAGCGTGTCGATGGCGAAGCGGCAGGCCTCGAACGCCTCGGCCCGATGCGGCGCCGCGGCCACCACCACCACAGCCAGGTCGCCGATCGCCAGGTGACCGTGGCGATGGGCGATGGCGACGCGGGCGCCCGGCCAGCGCTCGGACGCGGCGGCGCAGATCTTGTCCATCTCGCGCACCGCCATGTCGGGGTACGCCTCGTACTCCAGGTGCCGGATGTCGCGCCCGCGGGAGTGATCGCGCACGGCGCCGACGAAGGTCACGATCCCGCCGGCGTCGGGACCCGCCACGCGCTGCACCACGGCACCCACGTCCAGCGGACGATCGGAGACGCTGCAGCTCGGCGCACCGCCGGAGACCGGCGGGAGGAAGGCGACCTCGTCGCCTTCGCTCAGCAGGGCGTCGTCGCCGCACGTCTCCTGGTTCACGGCCGCCATCAGACGCTCGCCGTAATCGGCAAAGACGGCATGCTGACCGGCCAGCAGCGCCCGCAGGGCACTCACGTCGGCGCCCTCCTCCAGGCGCACCTCGAGATCCTTGGCCCCGACGGCCTCGCGAACCGCTCCGAACAGAAGCACACGAACACGCATCTCCAGAACGCTACCCCGGCCGCCCGGAAAGCTCAACGAGGGCAAGCGGTTGGCCGATGAAAGCGAGATGGCGTCGGAGCTGTCTCGCCCCCTGCTGCGCCGCGTGGAGCGCGCCTTGGACCGCCTGCGGCCGGGCCTGCTGGCCGACGGCGGGAACGTGGAGCTGCTGGGCGTGGACGACGATGGGACCGTCCACGTGGCCCTCCAGGGCGCGTGCGCCGTCTGCCCGGCCCAGGGCGCCACGCTGCGCTACGGACTCGAAGCATCGCTTCGCGATGAGATCCCCGAGGTCGCGAGCGTGGTCGCCGGCTGAGGCCGGCGCGTTGACCCGGATCGGCCGACCTGCCTAGTATCCGCGTGTCGTCCGCGTTTCCAACGCCGGGAAGCCGCCATGACCGCGCGCAAGACATCCCGCCGCAAGCCCGCCCGCAAGAAGGCCAAGGCAGCCGGCAAGACCGCCGGGCCCGCCAAGAAGACCGCGCGCCGCAAGGCCACGGACAAGAAGCCGACACACAAGAAGGCGGCCGGCCCCAAGAAAGCCGCCCGGAAGCAGGCGACGCGCAAGAAGGCCACCGGCAAGAAGGCGACGCGCAAGAAGGCC
>CAMYOO010000152.1 GCA_947260035.1 uncultured delta proteobacterium | reverse complement strand
CGCGGAAGGCGCCCTCCAGCTCGTCGGGGTAGCTGAGGCTGACGGTCAGGTCTCCGCGTCCGCGGATCAGCGGGAACACGACGAAGACCAGCAGCGGCAGCCCCACCACGCAGCCCAGCACGGCCAGCAGCAAGGTGAGCGATTCCTGTCGCGTCTGCTCGGCGCTGAGCCGCTCGTGGAAGCGCCGCAGGGGCGCGGCCGCGCGCATCAGCCGCTCCGCCGGGGCCGACTCCGAGAGCTGGCGCAGCCGTCGCTGGGCCGCCGGGCCCGGCTGGACGGGGCGCTCGGCTCCGGGCCGGGCCAGCCCGGGCTGCGGCTCGGGTGTCTCGGGACCCAGGGGCGCCTGGAAACGCGGGGTCGCCGGGTCCTGGGACGGGGCGGCGCCGGCCTCGGGCTGGGCGGCGGCGCCGGCCGGTGTCGCGGCGCTCAGCAGCAGGCAAATCAGCACCGCCGCCGCGGCCGCGAGGCCGCGCCTGCGGGGGCCTCGGGGAAAACCCCTCCATGCCGCCGAAAATCCCAACATCTCCGAGGGGTCATCGGTCTGCCTGCGGGCCGGGTTGAGTCCCCCGGAGGGCAGGGATTCGCGTATCCTCCCGGCCATGAAATGGCTGCGTTGGGGAGTAATTGCGCTGCTGGCGCTGGTGGTGGCGTCCGTGGGCGTGGGCATCTGGCAGATCAACGAGATGGCCTCGCAGATCGTCGAAGAGCAGGGCACCAAGGCCCTGGGCGTCGAAACCACCATCGACTTCATCTCGCTGGGCTTCCTGCCGCCGAGCCTGCGCATCGGTGGGTTCGAGATCGAGAACCCGGAGGGCTTCGCGGAGCGGAACTTCGTGACGGTGAGGCGCGGCGCCCTGAAGACGCACATGGACTCGCTCTTCCAGGAGACGATTGTCGCGCCGTACCTTCACCTGGACGGCCTCGAGCTGACAATCGAGCGCGGCGTCCGCAGCAGCAACTACGGTGTGATCCTCGACAACCTCAAGAAGAGCGACTCGGGCAAGGACTCCGCGCCGCCCGAGGCCAGCGGAGGGCCGGGCAAGCGCTTCCGCATCGACGAGATCGTCATCCGCGACGCCCGGGCGACGGTGACGCTCGGAGCGGCGGGGCACACGCAGACCATCAAGACGCGAGTGCCCGAGATCCGGCTGCAGGGCGTGGGCAGCGATGGTGGCGTCGGGGCCGGCGAGGTCATCAACGCGATCGTCGTGGGCCTGCTGGAGTCGCTGGCGCGTCAGGGAGGCCTTCCGGCGGATCTGGCCGGCGACATGCTGGGCAACCTGAAGGGCCTGCATCGCGTGGGCTACAAGATCAGCGGAGACGTCGTCCGCAGCGGCGGCGACCTGCTGGACGCCGGTTCCGACAAGGCCGGCGACACTGTGGGGGCCGCCGGCGATGCCGCGGGCGACGCAGCTGGGGCCGCCGGCGATGCCGCGGGCGAAGCCGCCGGGGCCGCCGGCGACGCGGCCCGCAAGACGGGGCGCGGCCTGCGCAAGCTGATCCCCGGCCGGGACTGAGCCGCGGGCCCGGGGCTACGGCGCGTCCGGCGCCGGGCGCTTACGCGCCTCCGCGCAGGCCTCCTTGCCGTCGGCCGAGACGCTCCGGATGAAGATGAGCCGCGCCGGGTAGGTAGCCAGGTCCGTCACCACGCGGACCACCGTACCGGCCAGGTCCAGGGCGGAGACGCCTACGCCGAAGTCCTCGAACGTGCCGTTCACCTGCACCGGCGTTCCCAGGCTGAAGAACTGGGGTCGCTTGGGCCGCGGCTGGAGCATGGCGTGGAGCTTCTCGGTGTGGAAGTCGGCGTCGAACTCCCCGGCCACCTGGATGCGCGTGGTGTCGATGAGAATGGATTGCGCCTCCATGCGGCCGTCCTGCAGGTCCAGCAGCGCCACCACGCAGTTGATGTGGGACTCGCCGCCCGTCACCACGGGGAGCACCGACGCCACCAGGTTGACCGCCCACATGTCGAGCAGCCCGGCCTCCAGGTTCACGGGCTCGAAAGAGACATCCACGTGGCCGTTGGCGCCCGTCATGATCGAGGCGGGATCCGGAGCCTGGGCCTCGATCTCCACGTCCAGGTCGAGGATTCCGCCCATGTCGGTGTCGGCCCTGGCGCGGCGGGCCAGCACGCCCAGGTCGAACTTCTCGATCTGCATGGCCAGGCGCGCCTGGGTCTCGGACGGGTTCACCTCCAGCTCGGTCTGAAGCGCGAACGCGCCGCCCGGGATCTGAAGCTTCAGGGGATCGATCTCGAGGCGCCCATCCTCGAGGACGGCTACCAGCTCGCCGCTGCCCAGGAGCTCTTCGCCCAGCATCACCTCGTCCACGCGCAGCGCGACCTTGGCGTCCAGGATTCGCATGAGCTGGGGATCCAGCAGCGCGCGTCGCGGCTCGGCCTCGGTTGCCGCCGGTTCTTCCTGCGCCGGATTCTCCTCTTCGGGCTTTGCCAGCGGCGGCGCCTCGTCGCCCGGCGCGCCGCCCGCCAGGCTCCAGCCCTCGGCCTGGAAGTCGTCGATGCGGAAGCGTGTCGAGGTGAGCTCCAGCTCGGCGCGCGGCCGCTGCGGGCCCTCCTGGATCGAAGCGCTTCCGTCGAGCCGCGTCTCCCCCACGCGCAGCGCCAGCTTCGAAAGGCGCCAGTCCCTGGCCTCGATCTGTGCTTCGGCTCGGACGCTGATCGGACCGAAGGGCGGAAGCTCCACCTTCAGCAGCCGGCCCAGCTCGTCGAGTCGCTTCAGCTCGAAGACCAGCCAGTAGGTGCCGGCGGCGCGCGCACCCGGGACGGCATCCTCGGCCAGCGGCGCGTCGAGCGAGTCGAAGTCGAGGCCGATCGCCAGGGCGGCGCCCGCGATCTCCAGCTCCAGGTCCAGAGGCATCTCCGGCCGCGCCGTCAGCAGGTCCGAGAGGTACCCGGCGCCGAGTCGCAAGGAGAAGGGCTGCTCGCGGACGTTTCCGACCAGCGTGAGGCGGATCGGCTCGCCCGCCACCGCAGCCCCGGTGCACTCCTCGACCACGAGGTCCTCCCGCTCGCCCGTGGTCTGGTCGTGCCAGGAGACGGCGATGTTGCGCAGCGCCAGCTCCTCCAGCTCGGAGAACGCCAGGTCGCGGCCCTCGTCTTCTCCCTCCGTGTCGGCGGGCTCGTCTGTTTCGTCCTTGGCTTCGGGGCCCAGCCCGTCGAAGGCCCAGCTCGCGTTGCCGTCGGCGTAGCGCACCAGGTTGAGCCGCACGTCGTCGGCGGTGATCTCGTCCAGGGCCACGCGCGCGCGCAGCAGTGGCAGCAGGTCCAGCACGATGCGCGCGCGCCCCAGGTACATGAACTCCGCGTCATCGGCTGCGAAGGGATCGGCGATGTGCAGGCCGTGGATCTCGAGCGTGGGCCAGTAGCTGGGCACGACGTAGATGGGCCCGTCGAGGGTGACCTTGCGGCCCAGGGTGTCGCTGGCGATCTCGGAGACCTGAGGGCCGAGCTTGCTGACGTCCACCTGGATGCCCACGGCCAGCAGGATGAGGGGTGCCGCGATCGCCAGGGTGATGACGATGGCTCCGGCGATCAACAGGATGCGCAGGATCCGCACGGCCGCTCCCCTCCCAGCATGGGAGTGGAGGGACTCTACCGGAAAAGGTCCAGCTGCTCTCCGCCCGGGCGGCGGAACGCGGCGCTGGACAGAGCCGGCGGCGCTCCGTCCAGCCCCGCCCGCCGCGCGGCGCTGTGGAAGAGGGCGCGCACCTGCTCCACGTAGATTCCCTGGCCGCGCATGCGGCTGCCGAAGCGCGTGTCGTTGAGGCGCCCGCCGCGCACCTCGCGCACCCGGTTCAGCACCTTGTCGCGGCGCTCCGGGTAGTGGCGCGACAGCCAGGCGGAGAAGAGGTCCTTCACGCCGTGGGGCAGGCGCAGCACGATGTGGGCTGCGCTGCGCGCGCCGGCGTCGGCCGCCGCCTGCAGGATGCGCGGCACCTCGTGGTCGTTCAGGCCGGGGATGATGGGAGCGACCATCACGCCCACGGGCACGCCCGCGCGGGCCAGCTCTTGGATGGCCGCCAGCCTCTGCTGCGGCGCGGACGCGCGCGGCTCCATGCGCTGCTGGAGCTGGGGATCCAGGCTGGTGATCGACAGGTTCACGGCCGCGGCCTGGACGGCCGCCAGCTCGCCCAGCAGGTCCGCGTCGCGCGTCACCAGCCGGTTCTTGGTGACGATGGCCACCGGGTTGCGGAACTCGGCCAGCACCTGGAGACAGCCGCGCGTGATCTCCAGCTTGCGCTCCGCCGGCTGGTAGGCGTCGGTCACGCCGGAGATCGCGATCACCTGGGGCTGCCAGCGCGGCGACGCCAGCGCCTTGCGCAGCAGTGCCGGGGCCCGGCGCTTGACCAGGATGCGCGACTCGAAGTCCAGCCCGGCGGAGAAGCCCAGGTACTCGTGCGTGGGGCGCGCGTAGCAATACGCACAAGCATGTTCGCAGCCGCGGTACGGATTGATGGAGACGTCGAAGCCCACGTCGGGGCTCTGGTTCGTGGCGAGGATGCTGCGGCTGGGGTCATCGAGCAGCCGGGTATCCAGGTGTGCGATTCCCGCGGCCAGGGCGGCGGCCTCCTCCGGCTCGGGATCGACGTCGATGCGCTCGAAGCGGCTTTTCGGGTTCTCGGCTGCGCCCCGTTTCGCCATAAAGCGAAAATAGAACGAAAGTCATGGCCCGGTCAAGCGGGCGTCAGAAGGGCGCGCTCTCCGGGTGCTGGGGCAGGGCGTCGGGGATCTCGTACCAGGGCGCCTTGGAGTCCACGAAGATGTGCACCCTCGGACGGCCCGGGATGTCGCCGTCGATCGATCCGACCGGGATCACCACCGCGCCGATTCCCGGTTGCACCCGGGGCAGGGTGGCGCTGCAGGTTGCGCAGAAGGTGTGGGTGAAGCGTTCGGCGTCGGGCACCTTGAACGAGCGCAGCGCTTCCTCGCCGTGCAGCCAGCGGAAGGCGTCGGGGCTGTGAAAGGCGTTGGTCGCGTATGCAGCCCCGCGCGCCTTGCGGCAGCGCGCGCAGTGGCAGTTGCGCAGCAGCTCCAGGTCGGCCGCCAGCTCCCAGGCGACGCGACCGCACAGGCAGCTGCCGCGCGTGAAGCCGGGCTGGCTCGCGTTCCGCTCGGGCGGCACCCGCTGCGGGTCCGGGAGGCCGGGCGGCAGGATGTCGAAGCGGGGCAGCGCGTCGGCGATCTGGTGCCAGGGCGCCTTGGAGGCCGCGAAGATGTGCGCCACCGGGCGCGCGCCCGGGTCGTCTTCGAGCGCTCCCGCCGGCAGGATGACCCGCTCGCCCGTGGGCTCCGAGGGGGTCGGCGAGCCGCAGCGTTGGCAGAACGGGCGCTCGTTGCCCGGCGAGGTGGCGTAGAAGCCGAGCCGATCGCTGCCGCGCACGAAGCGGAAGCCCGCTGCCGGGGCGGCTGCAAGCGTTGCAAAGCTGGAGCCGTGGAACTTGCGGCAGAGGGAGCAGTGGCAGTGGTAGAGAAAGTCGCAGGGACCCGGGACTTCCCACGCCACGTCGCCGCACAGGCAGCTGCCGCCCACCATATCCCCTCCTAGACGTGGTCCAACAAGTCGGCCAGGCGTTCCACTGTGAGGGTGGGCGGATGGGCGTCCTCGGACCAGGGCTTTGCCTTGGCGTTGATCCACACCGTCTTGAAGCCCAGGCGGCCGGCGCCCCAGGCGTCGCTCACCGCCAGGTCGCCTACGTGGAGGGCCCGCTCCGGTGTGGCGTCGAAGGGGGCCAGCGCCGTCTCGAAGATGCGCGGGTGCGGCTTGCGCACGCCCACGGCATCCGAAATCACCACGTGGTCCAGCAGATCGGTGAGGCCGGCCTGCGCCAGCATGGCCGGGCCCGCGGGCGCGTGGTCCCAGTTGGACACCAGCACCGTGTGCACCTCTCGATCGCGCACGCGTCCCAGCAGCTCGACGGCGCCCTCCACGGCGTGGGCGGCGGAAACCAGGGTGGCGTGGTGGGTGTCGGCCACGGCGGTGGCCACGCTCTCCACCTCGTCGGGGTCGCGCACGCCCAGCTCGGCCAGCATGCGCCGGTACTTCTCCACCGCGGAGATCTCCGCCCAGCGTTCGTCGTCGCTGCCGTCCTGGCGGTTCAGCTCTACGCGCATCGTGGCCCACATGGAGCGCACCGCGTTCACCAGCCGGTCCAGCGGTACGTTGCGTTCCGCGAAGACACGCTCGTGCACGACGGGCAGGGTGGTGCGGATCTCGTCGCCGCCCCAGCGAACGCTGGGAAGCTGCGACGTATCGATGTGGATCAGCGTGTCGAACAGGTCGAAGCAGGCGACGTCGACCCCGTCGAGGAGACTCATGGGATGCGTTAGAGTAGCCGCGGGAGCCGGCGCATGCTTGGTTCCCGTTCTCTTTCCGCCTCCATACCCGAGGTCCCATGCGTTTCACGTACGCCGAATCGATGTGCGACCCCAGTCACTATCTGCCGCTCGCGGTCGCCGCCGACCAGCACGGCTGGCACTCCTTCACCGTGCCGGACAGCATCTGCTACCCCGAGCATTCGGATACCCAGTATCCGTACACCGACGACGGAACCCGTCATTTCCTGGAGGGCGTTCCCTTCATCGAGCCCTTCACCCTGATTCCCGCCCTGGCGGCGGTGACCGAGCGGCTGCGCTTCACCACCTTCGTGGTCAAGCTTCCGATCCGGCATCCGGTGCTGGTGGCCAAGCAGGCGGCCTGCGTGGCGGTGATCTCGAACAACCGCTTCGGCTTCGGCGTGGGGCTCTCGCCCTGGCCGGAGGACTTCGCCGCCACCGGCACGGAGTGGAAGACCCGGGGCAAGCGCATGGACGAGATGATCGAGATTATGCGCGGGCTGTGGACCGGCGACTTCTTCGCGTACCAGGGCAAGCACTACGACATTCCCAGCCTCAAGATCTGCCCCGTGCCCAGCGAGCGTCTGCCGATCCTGATCGGCGGACACGCCGATGCGGCGCTGCGCCGCGCCGCGCGGCTGGGCGACGGCTGGATGCACGCGGGCGGCGGACAGGCGGCCGACCTGGATGGCGCCATCGGCCGCATCAACGAGCTGCGCCGCGAGTGCGGCCGCGAGCGGGAGCCCTTCGAGATCCACGTGATCTCGCTGGACGGCTTCACCGTGGACGGCTGCAAGCGGCTCGAAGACAAGGGCGTGACCGACGTGATCGTTGGCTTCCGCAATCCCTACGAGGGCGGCGACCAGCCGCTGCAGCAGAAGCTCGACGCCATGAAGGGCTTCGCCGACGCGGTGATCTCCAAGGCGAGCTAGAGCAGAACGGAGGAACAGCATGGAACGGGTACTGCGCGAGGGCGCATTCACCGGGCAAACCCATCTGGTGACCGGCGCGGGTCAGGGAATCGGCCGCTCGGTGGCGGGTGCACTGGCAGCGCACGGGGCCACCGTGACCCTGGTCGACCTGGACGAGGGTCGCCTCAAGGAGGCGCAGGCCGAGATCGCCGGGACCGGCGCTCCGGAGCCTGTGGTGGTCGCGGCCAACGTCACCGATGAGGACGCGGTGAAGGCCGCGGTGGCGACCACCCTGGAAGCCACGGGACAGATCAACGGCGTGGTGAACGTGGCGGGCGTGACCCGCGACGCGCGCATCGCCAAGAAGAGCTACGAGGACTTCAAGCTGGTCCTGGCCGTGCACCTGCACGGCACGTTCCTCTTCACCCGCGAAGTGGCCGCCCAGCACTGGCATCCGCTCTTCAAGGAGAACGGGAACCAGCCCCTGGACGACGGCGTGAACCGCTTCATCCTGAACTTCTCCTCGGTGTCGGCGCGCAACGGCAACATTGGTCAGATCGACTACACCGCCGCCAAGGGGGCCATCGAGGCCGCCACGCGAACCACGGCGCGGGAGTTCTCCAGCTACCGGGCGCGGGTCAACGCCATCGCACCCGGTCCGGTGAACACGCCCATGCTGGCCGAGGTGGGCGAAGCAGGGATCCGCGCCATGGGCGCCGCCACCTTGGTGGGCCGCATCGCCGAGCCCGAGGACATGTCCAACTTCATCTGCGCCCTGGCCGACCGACGCACCTCCGGGTACGTCACCGGCCAGGTCATCCAGGTGAACGGCGGGATGTACCTGGCCTGATCCGGGAGCCGGTCAGCGGTCTCCGTCAGTCTTCGACTCGCCCAGGATCCAGGACGGCCGCGGGATGCGGCGCGGCTCCGCCGCGCGCCGACGCTCCGCGGCCTTGCGGATGTGCGTCAGCGCTTCCTCGACCACATCCGTACCGATCAACAGATCCAGGTCCAGCTCATCGATGGTGCCTTGGGCCACCATGGTCTGCTGAACGAACGTGCGCAGGTGGCGCCAGTAGTCGCGGCCCATGGCCACGATGGGGAACTGCTCGATCTTGCCGGTCTGCATCAAGGTCAGGGTCTCGAAGACCTCGTCCATGGTGCCGAAGCCGCCGGGCAGCACCACGAAGGCGTGGGAGTACTTGACCAGCATCACCTTGCGCACGAAGAA
>CAMYOO010000151.1 GCA_947260035.1 uncultured delta proteobacterium | reverse complement strand
TCCGCGCGGTCCAGCGCGCCCGCGTCGAGCATGAGGATGAACTGGGTGCTGACGGCGGCCAGCACCGTGACCCGGTGGCGCTGGATCGCATCGATCACGGCCTCCGGCGTGAAAGCGGGCATCACCACGGTGGGGACCCCCAGCAGGGTGGGGGTAACGTGCGCCGTCCAGATCCCGAAGCCGAAGGGCGCCGGGATCGCGGAGAGGAAGACATCCTCGGACGACAGCTCTCCAGCCTCGACGGCCAGATCGTGAAAGTGGTACCAGCGCGCCTGGTCGTGGACGACGCACTTGGCCAGGCCCGTCGTGCCGGAGGTGGAGTTGAGCAGGAAGACGTCGTCGGGTCCCAGGCGGCGATCGGCCAGGGCGCGCGCCGTGTCGGGGTCCGGCGCAGCGTAGTCGTGCAGGGCTCCGTCGAGGATCACGTGGTGGCGCAGCCCGAGACCCTCGGCGCGAAGCTCGTCGCTGAACGCGGTCATGTCCATGTCTCGGTGGGTCGCGCGGCTGATCAGTGCCGCCGCGCGCGTCCGTGTGAGGAGGTGGCGGATCTCCTGCTCTGCCGCCCGAGGGCCGATGCCCAGCGCCACCAGGCCCGCCTTCTCGCACGCCACGAAGGCCGCGTGCACCCCGGGACCGTCGGGTAGCAGCACCGCGACCCGCTGGCCCGCGGCCAGTCCCAGCCGCAGCAGGTGCGCGGCCAGCCGCTCCGAGCCGTCGGCGTACTCGGCCCAGGTGAAGCGCCGATCGCCGGCGCAGTAGGCCGTGTCGTCGGGCCGGGCTGCGGCGTGGGCGTCGATGTGGTCCGCGAGCGATTTCCCGGGCACGGCGCGACTCGCGTCAGCCCTTCAAGAGCTCGGGGTTGCGCGCTTCCACCAGGCGGCGCAGGCCGTCCTTCCAGCGCACCTGCGTCTCGCCCAGCAGCTCGTGCATGCGCGAGAGGTCGAGCTCCAGGCTGCCGATGGTGTCGTCGCCGCTGCGGAACTTCGGCTCCAGGCCGGTCAGCTCGCCCAGGTACGCGCACCAATTCTCGATGGAGACGGCATCTCCTCCCCAGTTGAGCGTCACGGCGGGCACGTCGGCGAGCTCCACCAGCCGCGGCAGGTGCGCCAGGTAGTCGTCCTCGTGGAGCAGGTTGTAGGTGTTGGGCGCGTCCGGGTGCAGTGGGATCTCGACCCCGCCCTTCATCATCATCAGGTGGAACCAGGGCCAGCCGCCGTTGTCGCCGTAGGGCACCGAGAGCCGTGCGATCACCGAGGGCAGGTTCCAGTGACGCGCGCCGAAGCGCACCATGCTCTCGGCCGCGATCTTCGCGATCGAGTACGTGGGGAACATGAAGCGGTGGTTGTTGCCCAGGGGGTCGATCTCGCGGCGGGCCGTATGGCCGCCGCCCTCGTAGACGGCGGCGGAGGAGCAGTGCACGAAGGCGCGCGCACGCAGGCAGCGGGCCATCAGGTGGCCCACGCCCTCGGCGTTGGCCGCCAGGTCGTAGGCGAAGTCGCCGCTCTTCACGACCGCGAAGTTCAGCACCAGGCTCACGTCTTCCGGCACGACTTCGAGCGCTCCGTCGGCCAGGTCGGCGCGCAGCGGTTCCACGCCCACAGCCTCGACGCGCGCGACGTCCTCCGGTTTGGAGAAGCGGGCCAAACCGAGAACCTGGTTGGACTTCGCCAGCTCGCGCACGATGGGGAAGGCCACCTGGCTGGTGGGGCCGGTGACCAGGATCTTCTCACCTTCGAGCATGGCGCCTCCGTCAGTCGCGCGAGACGTTCTTGGCGGCCCCCAGGAAGGCAGGCTTCTCGCCGCCGCCGTGCATCAGGACATTCGCGCCGCTGACGTAGGAGGCCAGGGGCGAGGCCAGGAACAGACACAGGTCGCCCACGTCGCGGGGCTCGCCCATGCGCCCCAGCGGCACCGTCGCCGCTACCGCAGCCAGCCCTGCTTCGTCTCCGTAGTGCAGATGCGACTGCTCGGTGCGGATCATGCCCGCCGTCACCGCGTTGACGCGCACCTTGGGCGCCCACTCCACGGCCAGGGTCTGGGTCAGCGAGAGCAGGCCCGCCTTCGCGGCGCCGTACGCGGCGGTGCCCGGCGAGGGCCGGATCCCCGAGACACTGGCCACGTTCACGATGCACCCGCCCTGGTCCTGCTCCTGCATCACCGCGTTGGCGCGCTGGCTGAAGTGCAGGGGCGCCATCAGGTTGAGGCGGACGATGGATTCCGAGAAGCGCGGCGAGGCGGTTGCGGCCTCCGCGTTGGGCGAGCCGCCGGCGTTGTTCACCAGCACGTCCAATCTCTTGAAGCGCTCGGTGGTGAAGGCCACGATGGCGTCGATCTGCTCTACCTCGCGCACGTCGCCGGGCGTGAAGACGGCCTGGCGTCCGCCGGCCTGGGGCGGCGACTCCGGCTCGTTGCGGCCGCAGATCACCACCTCGGCTCCGGCTTCGAGGAAGCGCTCGCTGATGCCGCGGCCCACACCGCGCGCGCCGCCGGTCACGATGGCCACCCGTCCGCTGAGATCGATCGCCACGCTCATGCTTCCAGCCCGATGGCCCGCGCGACGCGTTCGCGGTGGAAGGCCGGGTCGCCCAGCATGCGTTCGCCGGCGCGGGCGCGTTTGAGGTGCAGGTGGACGTCGTACTCCCAGGTGAAGCCCACTCCACCGTGGATCTGCAGCGCGTCGGCCGCGCAGCGGAAGTAGGCCTCGGAGGCGGTGGCCTTGGCCAGCGAGGCCATGACCGGAAGCTCGTCGGACGCTTCCGCCGCCGCGCAGGCCGCGTAGTAGACCCCGGAGCGCGCGGCTTCGACGGCGATCATCATGTCGGCGCAGGTGTGCTTGATGGCCTGGAACGAGCCGATGGGGCGGCCGAACTGCTCGCGCTCCTTGGCGTACTCCACGCTCATGTCCAAGCAGCGCTGCGCCCCGCCCACTTGCTCCACCGCCAGGGCCACGGTGGCGTGGGCCAGGATGCGCTCCCAGGCTGAGGGGTCCGCAGCGTCGCCGCCCAGGCGGGCCTCCGCCGGGAGATGAACGTCGCGGAACTCCACTGTGGCCACGCGGCGGGTCTGGTCCATGGTGGGGAGCGCTTCCCGGTGCAGCCCCTCGCTGCCGGCTGGCACCGCAAACAGGGCGGGCTGGTCGTCGAGACGCGCGGCAACGACGAGCAGGTCGGCGCCATGGCCCTCCAGGACGTGGGGCTCGCCGCCGGAGAGCACGAAGGTGTCGCCGTCCCGCCAGGCCGTGGTGCCCAGTCTGCCGGCTCCCCAGGCGCTTCCCGCCAGCGTGGCGCGGCACCGGCCCTCGGCGATCGCCGGCAGCAGCGCGGCCTGCTGGGCTTCGCTGCCGGCGCACAGGATCGCGTTGGCGCCCAGGCAGACCGTGGAGAAGAACGGCGCGCAGACCAGGAACTCGCCCATCACCTCGAGCAACGCCGCGAGCTCCACTTGGCTGAGCCCGAGCCCGCCGCACGCCTCGGGGATCGTGATCGCGGTCCAGCCCAGCTCGGCGCCCATCTGCTTCCAGAGCTCCGGGTCGCTGCCGGCCCCGCTCTCCATGGCGCGGCGCACGTCCTCGGAGGCGGAGCGGTCGGCGAGGAAGGCGCGCGCGGTCGCGCGCAGCTCTTCCTGCTCGTCGGTGAAGTCGAAGTTCACGCTGCGCCTCTCAGGTGCCGTACACCTTCTGGGGCGGGACGGCTTTCTGGAGCAGCTCGTGCACGGCGGCGCCCACCTCGTCGGGTGCCCAGCGCGCGCCCTTGTCCACCTCGGGGCCGGCGCGCCAGCCGTCGGCGATGCTGATCTTGCCGCCGGCCAGCTCGAAGACGCACCCGCTGACGTCGCGGGACTCGGCGCTGCCCAGCCAGACCACCAGGGGCGAGATGTTGGCCGGATCCATGGCGTCGAAGCCCTGGTCCGGCCGGGCCATCATCTCCGCGAACACCTCCTCGGTCATGCGCGTGCGCGCCGAGGGCGCCAGGGCGTTGGCGGTGATGCCGTAGCGGCCCAGCTCGGCGGCCTGCACCAGGGTGAGCGCCGCGATGCCGGCCTTGGCCGCGGAGTAGGCGCTCTGGCCCACCGAGCCCTGGAGGCCCGCTCCGGAGCTGGTGTTGATGATGCGGGCGTCCACCGGCTGGCCGGCCTTGGACTGGTTGCGCCAGTACGCGCAGGCTTGGTTCGAGACGGCGAAGTGGCCCTTCATGTGCACGCGGATCACCGCGTCCCACTCGTCTTCGCTGCACGAGACGAACATGCGGTCGCGCACCACGCCGGCGTTGTTCACGACGACGTCCAGGCCACCGAAGCGGTCGATGGCGGCCTTCACCAGCTCGCCGGCCTGTTCCAGGTCGGCGACGTCGGAGCCGTTGGTCACGGCCTCGCCGCCCAGCGCCTCGATCTCCTTCACCACCTCTTCCGCCGGGGAGAGGGAGCCTCCCTCGCCGGCCAGCGATACGCCCAGGTCGTTCACCACCACCTTGGCGCCCTCGCGGGCGAAGGCCAGCGCGTGCTCGCGTCCGATTCCGCGTCCCGCGCCGGTCACGATCACGACGCGTCCGTCACAAATTCCCATCTTTCAGACTCCGTTCGCCTCTGGCTCACTGCGCGCCGCATGCGCGGCTTGCACTCAAGCTTGTTGACTTCGTTCGCCTGTGGCTCTCTGCGCGCGGCTGGCGCCGCTTGCGGTTGCGTTTCCTCTTTGGCCTAGAGGCGCTCGATGATGGTCACGTTGGCCTGGCCGCCGCCTTCGCACATGGTCTGCAGCCCGTAGCGGCCGCCCGTGCGCTCCAGCTCGTTGAGCAGCGTGGCCATGAGGCGGGTACCGGTGGCGCCGATGGGGTGTCCCAGGGCGATGGCGCCGCCGTTGGGGTTCACCTTCTCCATGTTCGGGTGAAGCTCCTTCTCCCAGGCCAGTACCACCGGGGCGAAGGCTTCGTTGATCTCGACGGCGTCGATCTCGTCCAGGCTCATGCCGGCCTTCTTCAGCGCGTGCTGGGTGGCGGGGATCGGCGCGGTGAGCATGTAGATGGGATCGTCGGCGCGCACACTCATGTGATGCACGCGGGCGCGGGGCGTGAGGCCGTGGTCCTTGACCGCCTGCTCCGACGCCACAAGCAGGGCGGTCGCGCCGTCGGAGATCTGGCTGGCCACCGCGGCGGTGAGTCGCCCGCCTTCGATCAGCACCGGCAGGCTCGCCATCTTCTCCATGCTGGTGCCGCGGCGCGGACCCTCGTCGGTGGTGATGTCGCCGTAGGGCGCGATCTCGTTCTCGAAGCGCCCATCGTCGATGGCGCGCAGCGCGCGCTCGTGGCTGGTCAGTGCGAAGCGCTCCATGTCCTCCCGCGAGATGTTCCACTTCTCCGCGATCATCTCGGCGCCGCGGAACTGGGAGACCTCCTGGGTGCCGTAGCGCTCGACCCAGCCCTTGGAGCCGTGGAAGGGGTTCTCCATGCCCAGGGGCTCGGCGGCGGTCATGGCGTAGGAGATCGGAATCTGGCTCATGTTCTGCACGCCGCCGGCGACGATCAGATCGCTGGTGCCGCTCATCACGCCCTGGGCGGCGAAGTGCACCGACTGCTGGGAGGAGCCGCACTGGCGGTCGATGGTGACGCCGGGAACGTGTTCCGGCAGGCCCGCCGCCAACCAGCAGGTGCGCGCGATGTCGCCGGCCTGGGTGCCGACGGTGTCGCAGCAGCCGAAGATCACGTCCTCCACGGCGCCCGGGTCCACGCCGGTGCGCTGCATCAGCGCCTTGATCACGTGGGCGCCCAGGTCCGCCGAGTGCTCGGTTGCCAGCCCGCCGCTGCGCTTGCCGATCGGCGTGCGCACCGCGTCGATGATGTATGCCTCTGCCATGGTTCGATTCCAGCCTTTCTAGGGTGCTTACTTGATGCAGATGACCGACGAGCCGTGGCCGAAGAGGCCCTGGTTCGCCGTGATTCCCGCCTTGGCGCCCGCTACCTGGCGGTCGCCGGCCTGCCCGCGAATCTGCCAGACCAGCTCGCACACCTGGGCGATCGCCTGGGCGGGCACGGCCTCGCCGAAGCAGCCCAGCCCGCCGCTGGGGTTCACCGGGATGCGGCCGCCGATGGTGGTGTCGCCGTCGCGCAGCAGCCGCTCCGCCTCGCCCGGCTTGCACAGGCCGATGTTCTCGTACCAGTCCAGCTCCAGGGCCGACGAGAGGTCGTACACCTCGGCAAGCGAAAGGTCCTCGGGCCCGATTCCCGCCTCCTCGTAGGCCGCATGGGAGATCGAGTCCTTGAAGCCCCGGTCCGGCGCTGCGATGCCCGCCGCCGAGTCCGTGGAGAAGTTCGGCATGTCGATGTAGGTGTCGGGGAAGGTGGGCGTCAGCGTCGAGATGGCCGCGATGCGCACCGGGTCGGTGGTGTGTCGGCGTGCGAAGTCCAGGGAGGACAGCACCACCGCGGCGCCGCCGTCGCTGGTGGCGCAGATCTCGAAGAGCCGCAGCGGGTCGGCCACCATGGCCGAGCCGAGCACTTCTTCTTCGGTGAAGACCTTCTTGTAGCGCGCGTTGGGATTGGTGGCGCCGTGCTTGCTGTTCTTCACCTTGATGTGGGCGAAGTCCTGCTCGGTGGCGCCGTACAGGTCCATGCGCCGCCGGGCGTAGAGCCCGAAGTAGGTGGGATTGGTGGCGCCCAGCAGGCGGAAGCGCAGCCAGTCCGGGTCGAGCACCCGATCGCCCTTGCTGGGGGCCAGGAAGCCCTTGGGCGTGGTGTCCGCGCCGACGACCACGGCCACCTCGCACATCCCGGCCAGGATGCGGGTGCGCGCTACCTCCATGGCCTGGGCGCCGGTGGCGCAGGCCGCGTAGCTGCTGGACACCGGGATTCCGGTCCAGCCCATGGCCTTGGCGAAGGTGGCTCCGGACACGTAGCCCGGGTAGCCGTTGCGCACGGTGTCGCCGCCGGCCACGAACTCCACCTGCTTCCAGTCGAGGCCCGCGTCGGACAGCGCGGCCTTGATTGCGTGTACGCCGTACTCGACGAAGTTGCGCCCCCACTTGCCCCAGGGGTGCATGCCGACTCCGAGAATCGCGACTTCGTTGCTCATGCTGCTCTCCTCTTCCGCTCTCGGGTCAGGCCGCTGCCGGCTTCCACTTCCAGACGACGTACTCGTTCTCTTCGTCTTCGTACAGGGTGCCCAGCACCAGCTGCATCTCCATTCCCACCTCCAGGGAGGCGGGGTCCACGTTCGGAGCCAGCTGGCCCAGCACCACCATGCGCTCGTCGGTCAGCTCCACCGCCGCCACCGTGTAGGGCTCGAACGGGTCCGGTGACACGTAGGGCTCCGGCGGCTTGTAGTGGTTGGTCGTATACGACCAGAGCTTGCCGGTGTTCGACAGCTCCACCTCTTCCAGCGCCGCGTCGGCGTGGCCGGGTGCGCGGCTCACGGAGACGTCCTTGGGAAAGAAGTAGGTTCCGCTCTCGTCGTCCTTGAGGCCGACGAGGCGCGGATTCTGCTCGTCCATGGTGAACCAGCCCTCCAGGGCCGGCACGCGCTGTTTCGCCATTCGATCCTCCAGGTTGCGAGGCTACCTCACGCTCCGCGCGGGCTGTAGCCGAAGCTCTCCGCCGGGAGCGCGCCGTCGATCACCGCGTCGCACAGGCGCGCGCGGTGGAAGACGGAGTCGCCGTAGGCCAGGTCCAGGGACCAGGCCCGCTTCATCCAGATGTGCACGTCCTGCTCGTAGGTGTAGCCGATGGCGCCGTGCACCTGGAGCGACGTCTTGGCCGCCCGGGTGGCGGCTTCACATGCGGCCAGCTTGGCCATGGAAACGTCCGCCGCGCGGCAGGGCCCGGCGTGCGCCACCGAGTGCGCGGTGCGGTAGACGTGGGAGCGCGCGTACTCGAGCGCCACCTTGTCGTCGGCCAGCATGTGCTTGACCGCCTGGAAGGTGCCGATGGCCACGCCGAACTGGACGCGCTGGCCCGCATACTCCGCCGCCAGGGCGATCAGCCGGTCGGCTGCGCCCAGGGCCTGGGCGGCGCTGAAGAGCGCGCCGCGGTCCAGGGCCGCGTCGATCAGGTTGCGCGCGGCCTCGCCCTCGGCGATGCGCGTAGCCTCCGACGGTTCGAACGTCACCCGGAACAGGCGTTGCGAGCCGTCGTTCGAGGCTTGCGCCTCCAGGCCGGCGGCGTCGCGTGCCACCGCATGCAGGGCGTCGCCGTCGTTGAGCAGCAGCAGGTCCGCCACGTGGGCGTCGGCGACGAACGGGCTCTGGGGATGGGCCAGTGCCAGGATCGCGCGCCCCTCCGCCACGGCGGGCAGCCAGCGCTCGCGTAGCGCCGCGTCGCCGCCCTCGCGCAGCAGCGCCGCACCCACGGCGGTGCCCACCAGCGGCTCGGCCAGAGCGGCCCGGCCGACCTCCTCGAAGATCAGGACGGCGTCGATCTCGTCCATGCCGAGACCGCCGCAATCCTCGGAAACCAGCAGCCCGGGCACGCCGATCTCCGCAAGCCGAGACCAGAAAGCCGGGTCGCGGCCGGTATCGGTCTCCC
>CAMYOO010000150.1 GCA_947260035.1 uncultured delta proteobacterium | reverse complement strand
CCGAGGGGTTCTGCTTCGCCCTCAAGTTCAGCCGCTACGGAAGCCACCTGAAGCGCTTGCAGCAGCCCCGGGACACGATCGGGCGCTTCCTCGAGCGGGCCGACCGGCTGAAGCAGACGCTCGGGCCGATCCTGATCCAGCTCCCACCGCGCTGGTCGCCGGATCTCGAGCGGCTCGAAGCCTTCCTGGAGGCCGCACCCCGGGACCGACGCTTCGCGCTCGAGTTCCGCGATCCCCGCTGGCTGTGCGAGCCGGTCTACGAGCTCCTGCGTCGGCACGGGGCCGCGCTGTGCGTGCACGACCTGGTCGAGAAGCACCCGCGCGAGATCACCGCGGACTGGGTCTACCTCCGCTTCCACGGCGACCGCTACGCCGGGAGCTACTCGCACCAGTTCCTGACGGCGGAAGCCGCGCGCATCCGCCGTGAGCTGGGTCGGGGCCTCGACGTCTACGCCTACTTCAACAACGACCGGGACGGCCACGCGGTCCGCAATGCCCTCGACCTGCGGCGCTACGTGGAGGGCACTTGACGAGCTTGGCCGATCCGCATGGCGTCGTCGCCTCAGCCCCAGCTGAGCACGAGACGTCCGCCCGGCTCCAGCTCCACGCGCGTTCCGAGCGCGGCGCCTTCGCGGTCGAGCGTCTCGCGCAGCCAGCGCGCATCGTCTTGCGAGGCGCGCTGCAGCCGGAAGCGGCGGATCTCGAGGGGCCGCATCTCCAGACGCACGAGGCTCCCCGAAGAGGGATCCACGGTCACGAAGTACATCAGCGCAAGGCCGCCGCGATACTCCTCCCGGCCTCCGATGCCCTCGTAGTCGTTCAAGAAGTCGCCGCAGCCGTAGAGGATGGGCTTGCCCGCGTGCACCTCGATACCCTTGGGATGGTGCGAGGAGTGACCGTGGATCACGTCCACTCCCGCTTCCTCGATCAGCGCGTGCGCCCACCTGCGCTGCGCGGGCGGGATTCCATAGCCCCAGTTCCCGCCCCAGTGGATCGAGGCGACGACCACGTCGCCCGGCCGCCGGACCGCGCGCACACGGGCCGCGATCGCCGCAACGCTCGTGTCCTCCAGGATACTCACGCCGGGCGCCTCGTCCGAAGCGGCCCAGTGCGAGGGGATCCCGCTGGACTGCGATCCGAAGGCGAACACGAGCACGCGGCTCCCTCCGGTCAGCTCCACGATGGCGGGGGCGTCCGCCTCGCGGCGATCACGGCCCGCACCGGCGGTCGCAAGCCCCGCTTCCTGGAGGCTCGTCAGCGTCTCGATCAGCCCTGCACGCCCCCAGTCGAGGACGTGGTTGTTGGCGAGGACGCAGCAGTCGACCTTGGCGGCCGTGAGGACTGGGACGTTGGCGGGATGCATCCGGTAGTGGATGCCCTTGTCCTCCGCCTGGTCGCTCCGCGTGACGCTCGTCTCCAGGTTGATGATCCTCGCGTCGGGCGCGACGCGCTCCAGCTCGTCGAGCGCATCTCCCCACGGATAGGAGAACGCAACGGGGGCCTCGATCGGACCGTTCGCCCGCTCCGCCAGCGCCACGTACTGGAGCGCAGACTGGAGGTAGGGCTCGTGAAGGGTCGGGTCGCTCGCGTGGGGAAGTACCTGATCCAGGCCTCGACCGGTCATCACGTCCCCGCACAGGAACAAGGTGACGAGGTCGGAGCCGCCGTCCGCGCGCTCGCGGATCGCCGGCGCCGAGTCCGGATCCGCACGGCCGCAGGCGGCGCTTCCCAGCGCCCCAAGCGCCGCAATCCCCGAGGCCTTCAGGAAGGACCTCCGGTCCAGCCGGACAGCCGGGCGGCTCATCCGCCCGCGAAGGCGCGCAGCTTCTCCTTCCCGTCGCCCACCAGGGGCAGCCCGTGCGCGAGAAGCAACGTGTCCCACTCCAGGTCGCACAGCCGGCGGTAGGCCTCGCGCAGGTCGCGCTTCACCGACTCCAGCTGCGCGGGTTCTTCGGCGATCAACGGGTCGGGCACGAACGCCAGGGGCCCGTCGCCCCGGGCGGCCTCGCCGATGCGCACGACCCCGTCGGCCACCGCCAGGCAGGCGCTCCCTTCGGCCAGGTCGAAGCGCAGGGCGGTCTCGTCGGGACAGAGCGCGCCCACCGGGTGCGACTCGAGCCCGCCCGGCAGCACCTCGCCCGCACGAAATCCGCGCACGCGCTCGTGTCCCGGCTCGCCGTCCAGCTCGTGGAGGCCGAGCTCGTTGCACCAGACCGTGCAGCCGAACTCGCCGACGATCTCGCTGCAGTGCCGCCAGTGATGGCGGTTCGTCAAGATCACCTGCTCGGGCGGACCGACCTCGCGGAGCCACGCAAGCCCGCCGGTCGGCAGCAGGGGATCGAGCAGGACCTTGGCGTCCGCGAGCCAGTAGCTGCTCACCTCGATTCGAATCTTCGGGTGGGCAGCCGTCCAGTGAAACAGGCCGGGCCGGATCTCGGAGGGGTCCATGGCCGGAGGCTATCGTTCGGCTACGCCTTCGGCATCCTCTGCTGCTCGACCAGCGGCGGATCCGCGCCGACAACCTCGAGCGTGAAGCGAGCCAAGGACTCCCGGCTTACGGCGTGTACCAGATGGGCGAGGTGTAGGCGCGGTCCTGGATGGTCGCCGGGACGTTCGTCGGCAGCGGAATCCCGTAGAACGCCGCGTCGTACGTGGTCCAGCGCGGCGTCGGGATCTCCAGAACCCGCACGTAGTAGAACGCGGACTCCTTCGCATCGAAGTCCGGATCCGTCCAGTGAGCCGCCAGGACCGCGTCCCCGATGCTGTTCGTCCAGCTGGCCTTCGTGACGTCCACCGTGTTGCCGACGGCCTTCTTGCACCGTCCGTCAGCGCCGACCTCCCGCCCATCGGAGACGGCCACGTCGTAGATGCGCTCGTGAGTCTCGCCCTTGGCGTCCAGCCAGCCCTTGATGACCTGCACGCGGTCCAGGTTGGCGCCATCCGGATCGCGCAGCGCCCGGATCAGGAAGCTGGGCGCCTTGCCTCCCGACGCCTTCTTCAGGTCCCCGCCCATGGGCACGCCCCCCGCGTAGCCCACGGAGGCGAAATCGGAGGCCTTCAGGTCGCCGGGCTGGAAGTCCCAGCCGCCGAAGACGCGCACGCGGATGCGGGTCCCCGTGGTCGCATAGACTTCCTTGCGCGTCAGCGCATCGAAGATGTCGCCCCGGGTATTCTCCCGCGCCCACACCGCGGTCAGACCGGACGCAGCCTCCTGGGAGGTCATGATCCGGAGCGCCGGGTCGTCGGCGGGAATGACCTCACGGTTGTGGCGTTCCGGCGACGGCTCGGTGTGCTGGTACTTGCCGAAGTAGTTCTCCTCGCGAGAGGTGGGGAGGGCCGTGTGGGTGTCGGTGCTCGCGTTCAGCCCGAACTTGTACGGGTTGACGCCGAGCTTCTTGCCGAGCTTGAGTCCCAGCTTGAGGGCCGAGCGGGCGTACTCGTACTGCAGCATCCACTCTTCCTTGGCGGCCGTGCCGCCGAGATTGCCGACATCCCAGTTCTCGAAGTCGGCGAACTCGTCCTCGGGAGAGAGCAGGGGGTGCGTCTCCTCGTCACCCTTGATCTGGCTCATCTCGTGCAGAGGCTCCCAGCGGATCCGCTTCTCCGCGTAGGCCCGGGTCATCGGTGTGCCGTCGAGCATCTTGTCGGAGAACATCAGGCCGTTGCTCGTGTTGCCATTGTGAGGAATGGCGACAGCCCGCCCGCCTGTTTTGCGCTCGTAGCCAGCCAGGAACTCCCAGAGCTTCTCCGGGCTGTCGCCGTCGAACATCGAGAAGGGCGCGGTCTGGCTGGTCTTGTCTGCGCCGTCCGCAAACACCACGACGCGGTGAAGGTTGTCGCCCTGCGGCGTGTAGGTCCACTCGAAGCCGGTCATCGCGGTGAATCGCCCGGGCTCGTCGTACTGATCGGCGATCCTGACGAAGTCCTGCCAGATCGAGTGCACCAATTCGTCCGAGCTGAACGGGTTGACCCCCTGAACGGTGCCTTTTTCGATGATGTTCGCGAAGGCCTCCATGCGGCCCTCCGGCCCGGCGTTGAAACGCTCGTGAACCCATTTGCCCCAGGGGTCGGCGAGCAGGACCGGGTTCGAGTCACGGATGGCCGGCGCCAGTCCCATCATCTCGGAGTGGTCGGTAATCACCAGGAAATCGAGCGGCCGGATGAGCTGCACCGGTTGGCCGGTGTTCGAGATCACCTTCTCGCCGCGCGCCACCTTGTAGCCATCGTGGACATCGAGGCTGGTCCCGATCAAGCCCGCGTCGAAGGAGAGGTTGGTGTGGAAGTGCATGTCTCCGAACAAGACCTGGTCGGGATAGGCCCGGCCGACGTAGGGCGAGTAGACCTTGCCACTCACAGCCGACTTCTTGGACACCGTGAGGTCGTCCGCGCTGACCTTGCCCATCTCCTGGGACGAGGCGAAGGCGGGACCGGTCGCCAGGCACAGACCCCACGCGGCCAGGGCGAAAACGCCGAGTGCGGCTAGCTTCGAGTTCTTCATGTCCAACGCTCCTTCATCGGGTTCCGCATCGGATCAACGCTGCCAACGCCAGACGAAGCCCATGACCGGGCCCTGCATGACGAGATCGATGGCGAGATTCCCCTGGTCGCGATCCACGCCCCGGGCACGGTAGCCGGCGATGACGGTCCACTGCTCGGCGAACTGCCAGCCTAGCAGTCCGGCCGCCTGCCAGGAGAGATCCGCCGCCGAGCCGATGCCGAAGCCGCCCACGTCGCCCATCAGGGTCAGGGAGATCTGCTCGGTCAGGTCGCCGCGCATCCGGACTCCGAGGAAGGGGTCGATCCACCACACGTTGTCGTCGAAATCAGCCTCGATGCCTGCCGTGGTGAGGCCGGCCACCTCGATGTCCCCGAAGTCCACCTCCCGCGTGAAGCGCCCGCGGGGGCCGGTCAGCGCCAGCCGGGGATTGACCGTGAAGCCGGGCACCCGCACTGGCGGCACGCTGAGCTGGATCTCAGGCTCGAGCTGCCAGTAGCGGCCACCCCCGAAGAGGTCGACGTGGAAGCGACGGGGATCCTCCGGGTCCGGATCGCCGAGAAGCTCCGCGATCGGCTTCGAGAAGATCCGGTAGCCGGCCGCCAGGTCCACGGTCAGCAGCTTGAGGTTGAAGTCGGCGTCGGCCGGGCCCACCTGGGTCTCGACCCTCGGGATGTCGACCGTCGCGAGGGCCGTCCCGCGGCCGCGGGGGCCGACGGGGACTGTCGTACTCAGGGTCGTCGGCCCGTAGCCGAGCGTGACGGGCCCCGCGCTGACATCGTCCCCGAGGTCCGCGTAGACCGTGTCCACGAAGACAAACGCCCGGTCGCGGCGAACCTGGAGCTTGCCGAAGAAGGCGATGTTGAGCTGGTCGAGGATGTCCTTGAAGGACATGTCCACGTCCACCTCGACCTCCTTCACCCGCGCGTCCCCGCTGATCGCCGTGCCCCACGCGTAGGGCGCGATCAGGATCTCCCAGCGCGGCGGCTCCGCGGGCGCGGGCTCAGCAGCGCGCGCGGATCCGGCCGCTGGGCCGAGCAGCAGCGCGAGCGCCAGCGCGCAGACCCACGCCCCTCTTCTCCGGCCCGACTTCCTCATACCCACTCCTCCCGCGTCCTGCCCCTCGCGGTACGAGTACTACTCCGAATCTATCGAGAGCCACGCGCGAGGCTACCGGAATCGGCCGCCCGATGGACGAGGCCGTGAAAAAAGGGTCAGCACGCGTATGCAAGAGGCGGGAGCGGGGGGGGGCCACGCAACACAGCATCGCGTACTTGACCCGACCCGGTGAGTTCCACGACACTCCGCCCCGCTCGATCGCATCTGCGCACGACGGCAACCGCCGAGGCGGATGGTCGACCGCCCGCCCCCCCACACCCGCACCAGGAGAAGAAGCATGAAGCTCGCGCACATCGTTCCGGCCGCCGCCTTGGCCATCCTGCTGGCCTGCGGCCAGGGCAGCGACGCCCCCAGCGAGCCCGCCGCCACCGAGACGCCGGCAAAAGCCGCCACAACTGCGGAGCCGGCGACCGAGCCCCCGCCCATGGGCGAGACCGTTGGGCACTTCCACCCCAAGGGCAAGGCGCCGTCGGAGCACACGAAGAAGCTCCTGGACCAGGCGCGCGCCATCCTGCCCTTCAGCGACACGCGAGACCTGGAGGAGAAGAACAAGGGCTTCATCGCGGCGCCCGAGTCCAAGAAGATCATGGCCGACGCCGGCCACGTGGCCTGGGACATGGAGCGCTACCAGTGGCTCGCCGAGAGCGAGGGCTTCGACAGCGTCCACCCTTCCCTCGAACGTCAGTCGAAGCTCAACCTGAACTTCGGGCTCTACGAGGTGACTCCCGGCATCTACCAGGTGCGCGGCTTCGACCTGGCCAACATCTCCTTCGTCAGGGGCAAGACCGGCTGGATCGTCTTCGACCCGCTGACGGCAGCAGAGACCTCACGGGCGGCGAAGGCCCTGCTCGACGAGCACGTGGGCAAGCTGCCGGTGGTGGCGGTGGTCTACTCCCACTCGCACGGTGACCACTGGGGTGGCATTCGCGGCGTCGTTGACGAGGCCGACGTGCGCGCGGGCAGGGTGTCGATCATCGCACCCGTCGGCTTCATGGAGCACGCGGTCTCCGAGAACGTCTATGCCGGGAACGCCATGAACCGCCGGCTCTTCTACCAGTACGGCGTCCTGCTGCCGCCGAGCGCCTTCGGCCACGCCGGCCAGGGCCTGGCCCAGAACATTGCGGCCGGGAACACCGGCCTGATCGCGCCCACCCGCCTGATCGAGAAGCCAATCGAAGTGCTCACGGTGGACGGCGTGAAGATGGAGTTCCAGAACACCCCCGGCACCGAGGCGCCCGCCGAGATGAACACCTGGTTCCCGGAAAAGAAGGTGTTCTGGGCCGCGGAGAACATCACGGGTACCTTCCACAACATCTACACCCTGCGCGGTGCCCAGGTGCGCGATGCGCTCCGCTGGTCCAAGTACACCAACGAGGCGCTCTACCGCTACGGGATGCAGGCCGAGGTAATGTTCGCTTCGCACCACTGGCCGCGCTGGGGCAACGAGCGCATCCAGGAAGTGCTGCGCGGCCAGCGTGACCTCTATGCCAACATCAACAATCAGGTGCTGCACTTTGCGAACCAGGGCGTGACGATCAACCAGATCCACAACGTGTACGAGACGCCGAAGGGAATCGCGGAGCAGTGGTACAACCGCGGCTACCACGGCTCCCCAGAGCACAACAGCCGCGGGGTGGTCAACCGCTACCTCGGCTACTGGGACGCCAATCCGGCCACTCTCATCCCCCTGTCCCCCGCCGACTCAGCGCCGCTCTACGTGGAGATGATGGGCGGCGCCCGTAAGATCCTGACCCGGGGCAAGGAACTGCACGACGAGGGCCGCTACCTGGAGGCCCAGGAGATCCTGAACAAGCTGGTCCAGGCGCAGCCGCAGAACCGGGAGGCCAAGGACCTGCTGGCCGACATATTCGAACAGATCGGCTACCAGCAGGAAAACCCCGGCCTGCGCAACAGCTACCTGGCCGGCGCCTTCGAGCTGCGCTCGGGGATCCCCGCGGGCGCCGTACCGGAGACGGCGGGACCCGACGTGATCCGCGCCATGAGCACCGAGCTCTTCCTCGACTTCGTCGCAGTCAGGATGGACGGCCGCAAGGCCGAGGGCATGCGATTCACGATCAACCTGATCACGCCCGACGTCGGCGAGAAGTTCGTGGTCGAGCTGTCCGACTCGACGCTCACCAACATCGAAGGCTACCAGGCCGAGAACGCCGATCTCACCATCACCATCGACCGCTCCGACCTGGAGCAGGTCATGATGGGCCAGAAGACCCTGCTGGCCCAGATCGACGACGGAACGGCGAAGATCCAGGGCGACAAGACGGTGCTGGAGCAGATCGCTTCCACGCTCGTCCGCTTCGAGCTCGGCTTCGAGATCCTGCCCGGCACCGGGGGGCCGGCCCCGCAAGGCGAGCACAATCCCTACGAGGTGGGACCGCTCGAACACCGGGGCGAGTAGGGTGGCGCACTTCGTCGTGAATGGATCGACGATCGGGTGGCTCGTGTCGCTCGCGGTGGTGGTGAGCGCGTCGTCCGGAGCCGCGGCGCCGGGGGATGGCGTGATCGAGCCCGGCGAGAACGAGGTCGCCGAGCTGCAACAGGCGGTCCAGAACCCGGTCGCCGATTTGATCAGCGTGCCGATCCAGAACAACGCCTTCTTCGACTTCGGTCCGCGGGAGGGGACCCTCAACGTCACCAATATCCAGCCGGTCCTGCCGCTCAACCTGACCGACGACTGGAACCTCATCACGCGCACGATCCTTCCCATCGTCTCGAAGCCCGGCCTGACGCCGGGGCAGGGCCGGGAGACCGGGTTCTTTTCGCCGGCGAGACCGAGCAAGCTGAACTTCGACGGCAAGCTGCTGTGGGGCGTGGGGCCGGTGGCCCTGCTGCCCACCGCCACGGACGACCGGCTGGGAGCGGACAAGTGGGGCCTCGGCCCCGGTCTCGTGCTCTTGAGCATGCCCGGGAACTGGGTGATCGGCACCGTGCTCTGGAACACCTGGTCGTTCGCCGGTTCGGGTGATGAAGACGTCAACCGCCTGACCTGGCAGTACTTCGTGAACTACAACCTGCCCAAGGGCTGGTACCTCACCACGTCCCCGATCATGACGGCCAACTGGGAGGCCGACCGCGGCGGCGACACTTGGACCGTCCCTGTGGGTGGCGGGCTGGGTCGAATCTTCCGCATCGGCTCCCTGCCGGTGAACACCCAGGTGCAGGGCTTCTACAACGCCGTCAAGCCCGAGTTCGGTGCGGAGTGGGAGCTGCGAGTCCAGGTCCAGCTCCTCTTCCCCAAGCGGCGTTGAGGTGAGCGTGCACGGACGGGCTTCGAGCGACGGGCTGCGAGTGCTGGCGTCCACCCTGGTCGCCGTTCTCGCCCTTGCGGGCAGCGCGTGCGAACGGGCCAAGGGGCGCCTGGTCGCCAGCCAGGACGAGATCATCCTCGAGCGCCGCCCGGACCCCGTGTACGACCAGCTCTACCCCTACTACGTGGAGCTCTGCGCAGTCAGCCAGTTCCGCTCCAAGGTCACGGGCGAAGGAGGCGTGCCCGGCCACGCGGTCATGTACGTGAAGGGCGCCTGCAACGACGAGGCCTCGCCCTACCCGCAGCTGCGTCGCTGCCGGCGCGTCGCAACCGACCCGTACGATCCGGAGCACGGCGCGGGCGTCAGCGTCAACCGCTGGTTCCGGAACGTGAACTGGATTGCGACACCCGGACAGGCGTTGTTCTACGAGGGTGGCCTCTCGCCGGACGCACGTCTGACGCGAGCGCAGTTCGACGCCACGATCCGAAAGCTCGTCGATGCGGGTGTCTACCGGGGCGTCATCGACTTCCTCAACGAGCTGAACCACGAGTTCGCGACCGGCGAGGCCGACTACCAGTGGAGCGGGCTCTCGGACAACTGCGTCCACACCCTCCGCAACTCCCTGGCGGCCGCGAGCATCTGGACCCCCACGTCGGTTCGCGTGACCAAGCTGCGCCAGATCTTCAACCTGGCCATTCCCGCCAACGAGTTCGTCAATCTGGCACGGCTGGGCGCCGAAGGGCCCCTGGAAGATTACGGAAAGTTGTACGACGACAGCGTCCGGCGCGACGCGTTGATGGAGTTCGACTGGCTGCCCACCCGACACGGCGCGCTGGTCAAGACGCTGCCGGTGTTCGCCGAAAACGACCTCTACGACACGACGCTGCGCCTATTCGTGCTCCAGTCGCCCTTTCGCCGCAGTCAGATGGAGCACGCGGTCCGGCTGCTCTCGGACGAGCGCTTCGTAGACGTGGGCGCCAACCTGCGCCATTTCGAGAAGGTCTACGCGAGGATCCTGGCAGAGCGCGACGACGAGGGCTTCGGCATCGCCAGCTTGAGGGGTGACCGCTACCGCCGGGTGCGGCGCCGCTACTACGAATACGTCGAGAAGCAGCAGGCCGAAGTCGCGGATCTCCTGGCCCGGCTTCCCGCGCAGAGCCTTGCGCCGCGCTAGATCACGAAGGCGTGGAATGACAGCAGCAGGAAGGCCAGCGGAAAGAGCCAGCGTGAGCGGCGATCGATCCGACGAGAGCGCTCCAGCTGGTCTCGGTTCGCCAGCGACGATGTGACCACCACCACCAGCAGGCTGGCGAACACCAGCACCGTCGAGCCCATGAGGAACTCGTCCATGCGGGTCAGGTAGTGGATGTTGGGGAGCTCCGATCCTACGGCGAAGCGGTACGCGATGAGCGTCAGCATGGTGGTGACGGCGACGCTGATCTGGCTGGTCGCCAGCTGGGGGTCGATCCAGAACACCGTCCAGGACATCGCCACGATCAGGACCAGCGGAATGATCACCTTGACCAGGTAGTGGCCCACGTGACGTCGGCCATGGAAGGAGATCCGCAGGCCGGGCAACGCGAACTCCCCTGGAATCGGCTGGTAGGCTCTCGTTTCCATGCGGAGGCCCGACAGCTCCCAGTCGGCGACCGACAGGGTCTCGGACATGCCGGACGCCTTCTCGGGGTCCGGCACGAAGCGGAGTTGATCCGGCGACGCCACCGCGGAGATCTGGATCTCGAAGCTGTGCTGATCGAAGGGGAAGTCGTTCAGGTCGAGGGGCTGCGCGAACTGCCCCCAGAGCCGCCGGCGCAGGATCAGCTCGCCGTCCGGCGAAACTTGGATACGGCCTTCGAACGTGTCCCAGACCCGCTGCGCGTTCACGATCTTGAACTGCGGGAGCCCGGACTCCGAGCGCGGGATCGAGGCGCCTCGCGCACCCTCAGCTGCGAACCGCGGATCGCGCCAGCGATACTCCAGGTACAGGCTGGCCGAGAAGCTCTGCTGGACGCTGCTGATGTCGTCCACGTCCACCAGGAACGCCTTCACACGCACCACCGTGGGACCCCGCTCCGGATTCGAGCCGGGCGCGAGGCCCTCGGCGGCGCTGGAGTTCACCGCCAGGAGCAGCAGGCCGGGCCAGATCCACCGCAGCAGACGCATTCCACAAGACTAGCGCCAGCGGGTGTAAGATGGTCCAAGTCATGCTCGAGATTGCCGAAGTCGGAGCCAAGGTCTCCAAGAAGAAGTACGAGGAGGCCCTGCCAGAGCTGCGGGTCGACCTGCTGAACGCCCAGTTCCAGGTGCGCGGGAGTGACGTCCCCGTGGTGATCGTGCTCTCCGGCGACGACCACGAGGGCGTGAGCGAGGTGCTGAACCTCCTGCACCACTGGATGGACGCGCGCTACCTGGAGGCCCACTTCTTCGGCCGGCGCAAGGACCTGGAGCGCGACTACCCGCGCTTCTGGCGCTACTGGCAGGTGCTGCCGTCGCGCGGCCAGATCGGCATCTACGCCGGGGGCTATGGGTTGGGCCTGCTGGCGGACCAGCTCACCGGCGAGAGCGACATCGAAGAGGCGGCCCGGCGCCTGGAGCACGCGCGCCGCCTGGAGGAGATGCTGGTCGAAGACGGGGCGCTGATGCTCAAGATCTGGCTGCATCTGCCGCCGGACAAGCGCCGCAAGCGGATCGCGAAGGCCCGCAAGAAGCCGCAGAGTGTGCGCCTGGACGACATCGACCTCGACCTGTACGAACGCTACGACGAGGCCCTGCCGGCGATCGAAGCCCTGCTGCGCCGGACCAGCACGGCGGCAGCGCCGTGGCACCTGGTGGAGAGCACCGATGCACGCCACCGCAATTTGAGCGTCGCCCGCGAGATCCGCGACGCGCTCCTGCGCCGCCTGGCCGAGCCGCCGCAGCCGCCCGCCCCGGCCAGGGCTTCGGCACCCGCGCCGGCAGGCAACCATGCGGGGATCCTCGCGTCGCTCGATCTCAGCGCGGAGCTGCCGCGCGAGGAATACAAGGAGCGGCTCTGGACACTGCAGGACCGGCTCTGGGAGCTGGGCCAGCGCTGCCGCGAGCGCGGAGTGGGCAGCGCGCTGGTCTTCGAGGGCTCGGACGCCGCCGGAAAGGGCGGAGTGATCCGGCGGATCACCCGCGCCATGGACGTGCAGGACTACCGGGTGATGCCGGTGGCGGCCCCAACTCATCACCCGCGCCATGGACGTGCAGGACTACCGGGTGATGCCGGTGGCGGCCCCAACTCCCGAGGAGCTGGCGCACCACTACCTCTGGCGCTTCTGGCGTCGCCTGCCCCAGGCCGGGCGCATGTTCATCTGCGACCGCAGCTGGTACGGGCGCGTGCTGGTGGAACGGGTGGAAGGGTTCGCGCAGGAACACGAGTGGGGCCGCGCCTACGAGGAGATCAACAACTTCGAGGAGCAGCTCGTCGAGAACGGCATGGTCATGCTCAAGTTCTGGCTGCAGATCGATCCCGACACCCAGCTCGAACGCTTCGCCGCCCGCGAGCAGACCCCGTTCAAGAAGTACAAGCTCACGGAGGAGGACCACCGCAACCGCGAGAAGTGGCCCCTCTACGAGGCGGCCGTGGAAGACATGGTGGCGCGCACCAGCACGGACGTGGCGCGATGGCACCTGATCCCCTCGAACGACAAGCGCTACGCGCGGGTCCGCGTGCTGGAGACCGTGTGCGATGCGCTCGAGGCGGCGCTCCGCGAGCGCGGTTGAGTCCGGCCGGGAGCCCGTCAGTAGTCGAGTTGTGGCTCCAAGAATGGGTCCGGCACGCGGCCTGCACCGTGAGGGTGCATGCCCCGCCGCCGTCCGGATCCGCCTCCTCCCTTCTGCCCCAACCCGCGCTGCGCTTCCCACAAAGATCCGGGCACTTGGCGCTACAAGAAGAAGGGCTTCTTCTCCAGAACGCGAGGCCCCCGCCG
Source organism: uncultured delta proteobacterium (assembly GCA_947260035.1). Lineage (GTDB taxonomy): Bacteria > Myxococcota_A > UBA9160 > UBA9160 > JAFDET01 > JAFDET01. Next base: position 11,424 of record CAMYOO010000150.1, on the reverse strand, counting down.
CGTTCAGCGGTACCTGTGTCAACGCTGCGGCCGGAACTTCAGTACCCAGACCTTCTCTCCCACCTACTGGCTCAAGCGTCCGGACCTCCTGCGACGGGTCTTCTGGGGAAGCCTCTCCTGCTCCGGCCTCCGCCAGATGGCTCGCGAGGCCGGTGTCTCCCATCTCACCGTCCAGCGCCTCCTGGAGCGGCTGGGAAGGCACTGCCTCCTCCTCCACGAGGCCCTCCGGCCTCCCGGAGCCCCCACCGAAGCCCTCGTCCTCGACGGCTTCCGCACCTTCGAGGCTGGCCAGTACTGGCCCTTCGACCTGAACCTCCTGGTCGGGGAATCCCACTTCGTCTACGGCTTCAACGACGCCGAGCTGCGGCGGAGCGGCACCCACACCGAGAGGCAGCGAGCGAAGCGAGCCCAGCTCGAGGCCGCCTACGGCCGCCCCAACCCCAAAGCCACTCGACGAGCCGTGGAGGAGCTGGTGGGGAGGGTGGTGCCGGAGGGGGCCTCGGCCGAGATCCGCTCGGACGAGCACCGGGCCTATCCCCTGGCGTTCCGAAGGCTCGCCGGCCGCCGGATCCGTCACCTCACCACTTCTTCCAAGGCATCCCGCACGGCGAGCAATCCGCTCTTCCCGGTGAACCTGGCGGATCTTCTGCTGCGCCACGGAAGCGCCAACCACAAGCGGGAGACGATCGCGTTCTCGAAGCGACGCCAAGGAGCGCTCTACCGGGCGGCGATCTGGATGGTGTGGCGCAACTACGTGAAGCCGCGTTCAGAGCGGCGGCAGGATGCACCGCCCGGGGTGGAGATCGGAGTGGTCAACGCGCGGCTGACGCTCTCGGAGGTGCTGGGAAGGCGTCTCTTCCCGTGGCGCGCCTCGCTGTCGGGCTGGCTCGAGCGCTGCTACTTCGGCCGCATCCCGACCCGGGCGATGGCGCGGATGCGGAGGCATTCACCCGCCTACGCCGTCTAGAAGCAATTCCTTCACAGTCGCGCTGAGATCAAGTCCTTGGGACCCAATCTCAGAGCCACAACTCAGTAGTCGAGCTGGATCCTGGTCTGAAAGATGTTGACGAGGCCGTCGTTCCGGACCCAGCCGAGAACGTAGTTGGCCTCCAGGCGCACGTGCCTGTGCAGGTACCAGTTGACGCCGAGGGCCGTGTTGAACTGGCGGCCGCCGCGCACGTCGGCGTCGTCCAGGTCCAGGTAGGAGACGCGGGCCGCCAGCTCGACCGCCCCCCAGCGACCCTTCGCGGGATTGAATGAGCGCCGGGGCACCACCTGCCCGAAGGTGCCGGACTGGCGACCGTAGACCCGTCGCTCACCCGTCAGGAAGTAGCTGGCCTGGGCATAGCCGCCGGAGAAGAAGACCTCCGAGCCCGGGCTGCGTCGGATGTGCAGCCCGATCAGCTCGGCCTGCGCCGAGAAGGGGCCGTCCACCCAGGCGACTTCCAGCCCCCAGCGGTCGTAGTCCGACGCGCCCGCGATCGCCCCCGTATCGACGAGGGGCTGGACCAGGAAGGACTCCGGCCGGGTGCTGAGGCTGACGTCTTTGCGGACGTTGAAACGATGGTTGTAAGAGAAACCCACGAGGAGGAAGCGCCTGCCTCCCTCCGTCCGAATCGGCAGGCCGTTGACGCGAATCGTCAGGTCCACGGCATCGTCGCTGTCGAGAACATCATCGAACCCGCCGAACTCGTCCACCACGTAGAAGACCCCGGCCGACCAGCGCAGGCGGCGGTCGAGGTGGGTGTTGGTGAGGAGAAGGCCGTAGTTGCGATCCGGCGTCAGGGCCTGGGCCAGGCTGCGCTCCATGAACGTCTGAGACAGAAAGCCCGTGCGAAGCTCCAGGGAAAAGGGCTCGCGCATGTAGCCGAGCTGAAGGGTGCCGAGGGGCCCGAGGCCGCGCACACCGAAGAAGAAATCCCGGACGTCATTGGTCTTGGCTTCGTAGGCGACCGTGGCGAAGAGCCGGTTGAGAAACACGCCCTGGCCGGTGAGTCGTGCCTGCCGGGTGGTGACGTCGCTGTCCCAGCCTGTGCTCCCGACTCGGTCGCCGAAGTCGTCGTCCAGATGGAACCCGGCGGCGTCTCCCAGGTAGCGGCCCGCCAGCCGGAAGCGCATGGCCCCGTCCTCGCGGCTCAGCTCGATACCGTCGCGCCACTCGAAGGACCACTCCCTGGGATCGAGCAGACGGGGGCCGGGAAGGACCCGCTGCCAACTCTCCCACTCGATGACCTCGTGGCGGAGCGACTGCTCCTCCACCTCCTCTTCGGTCGGCTCGCGATCGGGGTCGGGGTCGGGGTCGGGGTCGGCTGCGAACGCCGGACGGGAAGCCAACGCGCTCAACAGCGCGAGCAGGCAGACGATCAGCAGCCCTCTTGCGGAGAGCGTTCGAGTCTGGCTCGGGATCCCCATGGGCGCCCCGGAATCAATAGCATTCAGCGGAACCGGGGGAGTCACAACGAAGCAGGGCCGAGCCGAGCGGCGCCCCGGCCCGCCCGCTGCCCTCGCGCGCGGTTTCCAGGGCAGCCAGGCAGGCGGGGCGGCCGTCCGCCGGAAGGCGGCGCCCGAAGAGCCGCTCGAAGGGGATGCGGATCGTGTTCCGCACCTGCCTGGCCAGGGCGCGCACGGGATTCTCGGGGCGGAGCCGCGTCTGCACATCCTGGATCGTGCCCTCGGCCACCACCGGGAGCGCAAGGCTCAGGACTTCGCTCCGCTTGGGTCTGGGCGTGAACTCGAAGCGAAGCGCGCCCGTACGAAAGTCGGTGTAGCCGCTGCCGTGCACTTGCACGGCCGTGGTGTCCACCAGGATGGCGCGGCTCTCGAGCACACCCTGCTCGATCTCGAAGGCGCCCACCGCACAGTTGACGCTGGATCTCGAGAACGGGCTCACCAGGCGCAACATCGAGCGCAGGATGTTCGTCGCCCACAGCTCCAGGAAGCTGGCATCCAGCCTCTCGGGCCGCACGGCGATCTCGACCCAGCCGCTGGCACCCGGCGATAGCGTCGCAAGGTCGGGGCCGTGGGCCTCCAGGTCGGCGGACAGGCTCATGCGGCCCCGGGCCCTGCTCTGCGCGTCGAGCCGGCGCGCCAGGACGGCGTAGTCGAAGCGGTCGATGCGGGCTCGCAGCGAGACCTCCACGTCGTCGGGCCCGGGCTCGACCGCAAGCACCAGAGCCGCCTCGCCGCCTGGGAAATCGAGATCGAACGGATCCAGCACGAGACGCCCATCCTGAAGCGTGGCTTGCAGACTCCCGCGACCGAGCGAGTCCTCACCGGACCGCACTTCATCCACCCGCAGGCTCGCTTCAGCGTTGAACGCGCCCAGGACGGCGTGGCTCAAGAACGGCTTCACCCGCGCGATGGTCCCATCGGCCTCGGACGGCGACGCCGGCTCGGCCCGGAGGGGCCGTTCTCGTTCGTAGCGAAAGTCCGCCAGCTCCACTCGCGGCTTGCTTCCCGTCGTGTCCACTCGTGTGATTCCGGAGAGCCGGCTGTCGCGCACGCGCAGATCGTACGTGGCGTCGAAACCGGAAGCTCGGCGGTCGAGCGTCCCCATCACGGAGTAGGGACCGAAGGGCGGCAACACTACGCCCAGGAGCGGACCGAGATCCGAGAGGCGCTCGCCGGCCAGCTTGAAGCCCAGATCGCCGTGCATGTAGCGGATCGGAAAGCTCAGGCGCGTCACGAGATCGAGCTGGGCGCCGGCCGCCTTCACCCGGATGCGTGCCGGGAACACGTAGTCGGGCAGCACCCAGTCGAGAAGCGCTGGGAGCTCCGCCTGGATGAAGATCGGCACCGAGCGCAGCTCGCCTTCGAACTCGGAGCCTACGCGACTGCGCGGGCGCGCGTACCAGGACACGCGCTGGAATCGGACCTCCTCGTTCAGGAGATCCGTGTCGACGAGCCACACCCCGTCCTCCGCCACCGCTTCGAAGGCTGCGCCGGCGAGCAGCTGGCGGCCGGTACCGCCTCTCAGGCGCAGGTCCAGCGAGAAGCGCGCGGCGCGGGCGTTCAGGTTGGACGCGAAGCCGAGCGCCTGCGCGAGATCCCCCACGTCCACGGCTCCCGTCGCCAGCCGCAGAGCCGCCGCAGGCACTTCGCCGGCCAGGTCGAGATCGAGGTCTCCGTCGAAGTCCACTCCGGCGAAGCGCGCTCGAAAGGGAGCGCCTTCGACGCGCGAGTCGCGCACCTGTGCGGAGAACGCGACGCCCATCACGTCGGCCGGATCCATGTGCACACGCCCCACACGAATCTCGAGATCGGCGTCCTGGATCTCGACCCGCTCAGGCAGGACCGGAGTGTCGATGGTCAGGCCCGGCACGTCCTGGGAGCTCTTTTCCAGCTCGGGATCCAGATTGTTGTCGAGTTCTTCCGGGTCGAGCGTTGCCATCTCGAGACTCACTCGCGGTTCGCGCATCTCGTCGGCGTGCCGCCACTCGATGCTGCCGCGACCACCCGTGCGCCCCAGCGAAAACGACGACGCCGAGAACATCGTCGCGTCCGCCCCGACCGCCAGCACGCCGCGCAGAGCGTACGGGGACGGCGCGCCGACGGGGACGCCGAGCCACGGCGCCAGGCCGCCCAGCCGGTCGCCCTCGATCGCAACCTGGAGCTTGTGCGGCGCGCCCTCTTCCGATCTCGCACGCCTCAGACCCGATATTCCGAATGTCGCTCCGGCTCCTGCACCCTCGATTGCCAGCGGCCAGGGCACGCCGTCCAGCAGGTTCACCGCAGGCCCACCGCTGAGGCTCAGCTGTACGGGCTCGTCGAGCAGGGATCCCCGCGCGCCACCGACGACTCCTTCGTCCGGCACCAGCTCGAATCCGGCCTGGTCGAGTGTGAAGCCAACCGGCCGCGCTCCGGACGCGTTGCCGTAGGAGAGGGCGCCGCCGGTCAGCTCGAATCTCGCGTCGGCGAACTTGATCCATTGGTGGAGATCGGCGCCCGACGTCACCGCGCGAAGGGAGAGCCGTTCGAAGCGCCCCTCGATTCCCGAGCGCCCGGTCAGCATCTCGATCAGCTCACTGACATCGCTCTTGCGCGCGTGCAGCTCGAGCTCCGCTCGGCTGTCGTCGATTCGCACGTCGAAGAGGGCGCGACCGGTCAGCGGAATTCCTGCTACCACGCCGTCCACATCCAGCTCCCACGGCTCGTAGAGCTGGCTCATCTCGGTCAACAAATCCGTACGCAGGTCCAGCGAGATCTCGTGCTGCCCAACCCGCCCCTCGATCGACAGCTGCATCTCCTCAGAGCTCAGCGAGCCCTCCAGGGCCTCGATGCCGAGCTGGTAGTCGCGACCGGTTGCACCCTCCAGGTAGGAAACCTGGACGTCGTCCAGCAGAAGCGAGCCGATCTCGAGCAGCTCCCGATCCGCGGCATCCGGCTCGGAAGCATCGCTGCGGAAGGCCCAGTTGTTGCGGCCGTCGACCGTCGTCGCCAGTGCGAAGTGTGCGCCCTCGATCGACACCTCGCCGATGCGCAGCTCGCCCCGCAGCAACGCCAGCAGGTCGACCTGGCCGCGCGCCTCTTCGAAGCGTGCGAAGTAGTCACCCATGCCGTCGAAGCCGTCCGGGTTCGCCACCCGGACACGACGCGCCCCCAGCGTCGGCCACAGAGCCGGAACCACGTGGATGTCGCCGAGGATCTCCACCTCGCGCCCCAGGGTTTCCGAGGCGGCCGCCACCAGGGATGGCCGCAGCGCGTTCAGGCTGAGCGGCAAGCCCAGCACGACCACCAGCGCCAGCACCCCGACGAGCAGGGCCACCAGAAGTGCCACGCCCAGCAGGCCGCGGCGAACGATCTCGAGCAATGCCTCCTCCGCACCGGCGCGATCAAGGGCTCCGGACGGGTTATGGTCCCGAATCCGGACCCGACTCGCCCAGGAGACGAGACCATGACCTCGCCCGACCTGCTCGCCGCCGCGCGAGAGCTGCGCTCCACCATCGACGCCAACGCCGCCAAGGCCGCCGGCAGCCCGGTTCCGCCCCAGACCATCGACGCCCTCCGCCAGGCAGGGCTCTTCGGCGCCATGGCGCCGCGCGAGCTGGGCGGCGCCGAGCTGCCGATCGTCGACGCCATCGACGTCTTCGCAGAGGTGTCCCGGGCCGACGGGTCTGCGGGCTGGTGCCTGATGGCCGGCGCATCCGCCGTGGCTTATTTCGGCGCCTACTGCGAAGCCGAGTTCGTGGACAAGCTCTTCGCGTCCGGCGTGCCGCTGGTGGCCGGGCAGTTCGCCCCCAACGGAACCGGCGTCCCCGAAGACGGCGGCTACCGGATCAGCGGCAGCTATCAGTTCGGCAGCGGCATCCACTACGCGGAGTGGGTGGGCGCCGGCTTCCTGGTGCACCCGCCGGAAGGCTCCGACGCGCCTGCTCGGTACCTGTTCGGCGTGGTGCCGAAAGGCGATGTCGAGCTGCGCGGGAACTGGGACGTGCTGGGTCTGGATGCGACGGCCAGCTTCGACTACGCGATCCAGGGTGCGTTCGTGCCCGAGGGGGCCACCTTCCTCTTCGCCGCACCCACCCGCCGCCGCGGCGGACCCGTCTACGAGCTGGGCGTGATCGCACAGACGGCCGCCGGCCACGCGGGCTTCGCCATGGGCGTGACCCGGCGCGCCCTGGACGAGCTGGCGGCGATCGCCCGGACCAAGGTCCGCATGGGCGCCGGCTCGTTCCTGAAGGACGACGAGCGCTTCCTCCACGCGCTCGGGACCCTGGAGTCCCGCTACCTCTCGGCCTGCGCCTGGGTGCGGGAGACCTTCACGGCGATCGAGCAGACGGCCGTGGAGACGGGCCGGATCGACCCCGGGGAGAACAACGCCGTGCGCCAGGCTACGGTCCACGTAACCCAGGAAGGCGCGGACATTGTGCGTCAGGCCTATCTGCTGGCCGGCACCACCGCCCTGCGCGACGGGCCGCTCCAGCGCTGCTTCCGCGACATCCACGCGGGAAGCCAGCACTTCTTCGCCAGCCCGGCCTCCACCCTGGACTACGCCCGCGACCGGATGGCCGCGGCGCCGGAGTCGGCGCTGGACGCCTAGCCGTGCGGTCCGGGCGGGCTACCGTCGAGCGGCGCCGGTCGGACCTGCCACCCACGCCAGGAGGTGCCCATGAAAGAACTCATCTACTCCCATTCCTATGGGCCCGCCATGGACCAGTATGGTGAGACCGAGGGCATCGTCGACGGCGACTACCGGAGCACCTGGAACACCCACACCGAGCGGGTGAGTCGCCTCTGCCACGCGCTGGCCCAGCAGCTCGGCCTGGCGGCCAGCGATCGCTTCGCGGTGCTGGCCCTCAACAGCCACCAGTACCTGGAGCTCTGGCACGCCGCCTTCCTGGGCGCCGGCGTCATCAATCCGCTCAACCTGCGCCTGGCGCCCAAGGAGCTGGCGTACATCGTCACCGACTCGGGCACCGAAGTGGTCTTCACCGATCCCACGTTTGCGCCCCTGGTGGCGGCGGCTCGCGCGGAGATGGGCGACGCGGATCCGATCCGCAAGGTGGTTCTCATCGGCGAGGGCGACGTTCCTCACGATCTCGGCTACGAGGCGCTGCTGGCCGAGGCCTCCCCCGAGCTGCCGCCCGAGCCGGAGGAGACCGACCCGGTGGTGCTCATGTACACCGGCGGCACGACGGGCCTGCCCAAGGGCGTGCTGATCGAGCACCGGGCGGAGACGCTGAACATCTATCACGCCGCCATGACCATCGGAGCGCTGCGCCTCGAGACGTATCTGATGCAGACGCCGATGTTCCACGCCGCCTCGATGCTGGGCATCCTGGGCCCGCCCATCTTCGGCGGCCGCGTGGTCTTCATTCCCATGTTCAACCCCGACGCCGTGCTCGACCTGATCGAGGAGCACCGGGTGACCGACACCCTGATGGTGCCCACCATGATCGGGATGTGCCTCGCCAGCGACGCGTATCGACCCGAGCGCCTCGCGTCGATGCAACGCCTGGTCTACGGCGCGTCGCCCATGCCCGAAGCGACGCTGGAGCGGCTGCAGAAGGAGTTGCCCGAGCTCGATCTCCTGCAGGGCTACGGCATGACGGAGGCGTGCTCCACGGTCACCCTGCTGCTGCCCGAGGATCACAAGCCCGGCTCGGTGCACCTGCGCTCGGTGGGCCGGCCCGTGCTCGGCGTCCGGGTCTCGATCCAGGACGACGATGGACGCATCCTGCAGCGCGGCGAGATCGGCGAGGTGTGCACCAAGGGCGGTCACCTGATGCGCGAGTACTGGAACAAGCCCGAGGCAACGGCAGAGGTCTTTGCGGGCGGCTGGTACCACACCGGCGATGCTGGCTACCTGGACGAGGACGGCTACCTCTTCCTGGTCGATCGCGTGAAGGACATGATCGTCACCGGCGGCGAGAACGTGTACTCGGCCGAGGTGGAGTCGGCCATCAGCACCCACCCCGGTGTTGCGCAGGTGGCGGTGATCGGGATCCCCCACGAGACCTGGGGCGAGGCGGTGCACGCCATCGTGGTGACGGAGCCGGGCATCGAGATCAGCGCGGAGGTGATCATCACCCACACGCGTGAATCGATCGCCGGCTACAAAGTGCCGAAGTCCGTCGAGTTCCGGACCGAGCCGCTCCCCCTCTCGGGCGCCATGAAGGTGCTCAAGCGCGACCTGCGAGCCCCCCACTGGGAAGGCCGCGGCAAGTCCATCGGCTAGGGTCTGCCACCGTGAGCCTGGAAGACCGCGTCAAGCCGCACATCGCAAAGCTGGAGCCCTACCAGCCGGGCAAGCGGGCCGACGAGGTCGAGCGCGAGCTCGGCGTGCGAGACGCCGTGAAGCTCACCTCCAACGAGAATCCCTGCGGCCCGTCGCCGCACGCGATCGCCGCCGTGCAGGAACTGGCGGGCTCGGTGGACCAGTACCCGGACCGCTCCTGCCGCCAGCTTCGCGGCCGGCTGGCGGAGCACGCCGGCGTCGGTCCGGAGCAGGTGATCGTGGGCGCCGGCTCGGACGAGATCATCGAGCTGTTGGCCAAGGTATTCCTGGGCCAGGGCGACGAGATGATCTGCCCGTGGCCTTCGTTCGCGATGTACAAGGTGGCGGCCCAGAGCGCCGGGGCCCAGCTGGTACGGGTGGCCCTGGACGACGAGCTGGTGCACGACCTCGACGCCATGGCCGCCGCCGTGACCGAGCGCACGCGCATCGTTGTGGTCTGCAATCCCAACAACCCGACCGGCACCAGCGTGGGCCGCGATGCCTTCGATCGCTTCGCGGCAGCGCTGCCCGACGACGTGGTCCTGGTGGTGGACGAGGCGTACGTCGAGTACGTGAAACGGGAAGACTGCGTGGACGCCGTGGAGTGGGCACGGCGACGCCCCGGGACCCTGGCCCTGCGCACCTTCTCCAAGCTCTACGGGCTGGCGGGACTGCGTGTGGGGTACGGCATCGCCGACGCCGACCTGTGCGGCTGGCTCGAGCGCGTGCGACCGCCGTTCGGCGTCACGCGCCTGGCGGAGGCGGCCGCCTGCGCGGCCCTGGACGACCACGAGCACATCGAGCGTTCACTGCGCGTGAACGAGGAAGGCCTGCGCTACCTGGAGCGCGAGATCGCCGCACTCGGCTACCGGATCTGGCCCAGCGACGCCTCGTTCGTGCTGGTGCGCGTGGCGCCCGGCATGGGCGACGCACTGATGCGCCTGGGCGTCATCGTTCGCTCCCTGGATGGATTCGGGCTGCCGGACTGCGTGCGCGTCAGCGTGGGCAGCCCCGAGGCCAACGAGCGCTGCGTCAAGGCGCTGCGTCACCTGCGCGAAGGCGGCGCGGCGAGCCTGCGGTAGACCACCCCGTCCGGAATCGACAGCACCACCTCGTACTCCTCCGCCAGCAGGCGCTGCAGATACGGATAACGCTGCGGCGGATACTTGTGCGCCTCGGCCTGCGGGTCGGTATCGACGAAGAAGAGCGGCGGGTGCTCTGTGAAGTCCCGCTCCAGGTTCTCCCATGCACCGGGCTGGATGCGTTCGCTGGTGTCGTAGCCGGGGTCGTCGCTCAGAGGGCTGCCGAATACGTAGCCGGTGAGCGGAAACGAGAGGATGTAGCGCGATGCCGGCCGACGCTGCGCTTCCGCATAGAACCAGTCGCGCTGTCCCCAGATGAAGATGCGATCTTCCGGGGTGGAGTGCTCGCGCACGTAGCTGCTGAGCGGGCTGGGCGTCCGCCACTCCTGGATCCCGATGCTGTTGTGCACCAGGAAGGCGCCGGCCGTGCCCGCCAGCAGGAACACCATGACGCCGCGCCGCAGCAGGAAGAAGCGGTAGCGAACGGCCCCGCTCAGGATGTCGGCCAACGCCGGCGCGGCCAGGAGAACCAGCGCCGGCAGCAGCAGGAAGAAGTAGTGCGAGTAGAAGCGGCCACTGGCCGATACGCCGATGGCCGTGCATCCCAGCAGCAGCAGGAGTGCGCTGCGTTCCGGCCCACGGTCCGTCCAATAGCGTGTCCGCTGGCGCAGCGAGACGCCGCACGCCAGCAGCAGCGGGAGCCAGCTGCCCGCGCTGGCCGCCACCTCGACCGCGGCGCGGGACCAGAAGACCGGATCCGTGGGGCCGTGGGGAACGTCGTGGTCCGTGAAGGTCCAGTGCCAGGCGTCGTCGAGAACGCCCTGCGCGTGCAGCACCCCGGCGGCCGCACCCAGCACGAGGAAGTAGCTCGCCGTCAGCAGAGCGGCCTGGAGCACGGAGTCCTGCAGGCGCAGGCCGCGTGCCGCGCGATAGCCCGGTAGCAGCAGATAGAGACCCACCGGCAGCGCCGCGGTCGCGGCGGGCTGTTTGATCAGGAAGGCGATGGCGAGCAGAGCGCCCGCTCCGGCCAGCTCCGGGCGCAGCCGGGAGCGGCTGGAACGGAACGCCAGGTAGAGCGCCCAGACGACGGGCAGGTTCAGCATCACCTCGCCGTTCAGGGCGAGGTTCACCCAGTCGCTGCGGGTGCTGGCGATGCTGTAGAGCAGGGCGGCGGCGAGCCCGGCCTCTCGGGAGAAGAGCTGCTTCCCGATGGCGTAGAGGCCCAGCATGGTGGCCAGGATCCAGCCCACCGCAACCACGTGGAAGGGCGCCCAGGCGTAGGGGCCTACCACCGCGAAGATCGCCGCGTAGGTCCAGAAGATGCCGGGGGGCCGGCGATCGAGGGCATCCTCGTACACGGTTCCCCCGAAGAGAACCTCGTGGGCCACCACTGCATACCCGCCCTCGTCATCCAGCGTCATCGGGTGCAGGAGCGCCGGTAGGCGCAGCAACACCGTCAAGAAGATCAGCAGGATCCAGACGTTCCGGGGGGATCGAAGCATGCGGGCAAGGCCCTTCATCCGTCCAGCCGTGGAAGACTGCGGTTCGTAGCCGCCGCTGGACGGCTGCAGGGCATGAGATAGCATCCCCGTGTCCTTCCGGAGGGGGAGCGAGATGAGGCCCGAT
>CAMYOO010000149.1 GCA_947260035.1 uncultured delta proteobacterium | reverse complement strand
GTCTTCTACACGTTCGCGGGCATCCCGATCGCGCGCCTGGCGGACCGCTGGGTCCGGCGCTCGGTGATCGCGATCGGCCTGACGGTCTGGAGCGCGATGACCGCGCTCTCCGGTGGCGCGCAGGCGTTCTGGCAGCTGGCGCTGGCGCGGATCGGCGTGGGGGTCGGCGAGGCGGCGGGCAGCCCGCCGTCACACTCGCTGATCGCGGACTACTTCCCGCCGGAGCGCCGGGCCACGGCCCTGTCGATCTACGCCATGGGCATCCACGTGGGCATCCTGTTCGGCTTCCTGGCGGGTGGCTGGATCAACGAGTTCTTCGGCTGGCGAATGGCGTTCTTCGTGGTCGGGGCGCCCGGAATCGCGCTCGCGGTGCTGCTGCGCCTGACCGTGCGCGAGCCGCCGCGCGGCCACTCAGAGGGCGCCGCCAGCGATGCGGCCCTGCCCGGCACGGGCGAGGTCTTCCGCTTCCTGTGGGACGTTCGGCCGGGGATCTACTTCCTGGAGGAGTACGACCCGGCGCGCATCCCCGTTCTCTTCGTCCACGGCGCGCTGGGCTATCCGCAGGAGTTCACGGCTCTGATCGAGAGCCTCGATCGAGAGCGCTTCCAGCCCTGGGTGTTCTTCTACCCATCGGGAGCTCGCTTGGGCGGCATCTCCGAGTTTCTCACGCAGACCGTGATGAACATGCAGCTGCGCCACGGCTTCGATGATCTGGTGGTGGTGGCGCACAGCATGGGCGGGTTGGTTTCACGAGACTTCATCCTGTCGCTCCGTGAGTCCGTGGTGGACTTCCCGGTGCGGCTGTTCGTCTCGCTCTCGACACCGTGGGGAGGCGTTCCTTCGGCGGCCTCGGGCGTGCGCTCGTCGCCCTTCGTCATCGCCTCGTGGAGAGACATCGCACCCGGGAGCGACTTCCTCGCGGGGCTCTTCTTCGAGGGCCCGGCCGAACAGGGAATCCGGAGGTCCCTGCCCGAAGAGGTGAGCTTCTACCTGCTCTTCGGCGTCGGGGACGAGACCATCCCCCTGTCGAGCGCCGTCCGCTGGGAGGCGGCGCGGGACGCCCGTGCGCGCTGGCCGCTCGCCTATGACCACACGGGGATCCTGCGCAGCCCCGAGGCCGCCGAGCTCCTCGGGGAGATCCTCGCGAGCGAGTACCGCTAGCTCCGTTCGGAAGGGGCTGGGGTCAAATGGCTACACAAGCGGAAGAAAACGAGCCATCAAGCCTCGCAGGGAGATTTCCGATGGGGCACAATGCGGCGGCGCGGAGCACCGAATGTGCTTGCACGGGTTTACCCGTCTACTAATTTCGCCCCGTGATTGTTCACAAGGAGATGCCGATGCTTCGATCCCTGGTTGCCTGCCTGAGCCTGCTGTTGCTCGTGGGCGCGTTCCCTGTTTCCGCTGACGACATGGGTGGCCCCGAGCCCGGCGGAACGCCGCAGCGCCGCACGCGCGCGACCCCGGCGCCCGCGCCGGCACCCGCTCCCGCCGCCAGCGACGAGTGGAAGCGCAACCACGTGTCGGTCTACCTGTCCTCGGTCAGCGACGACGACTTCGACACCACCGAGTTCAACGGCGGCATCGAGTACGAGTACCAGTTCATGAAGTACGCGGGCATCGGCGTGCAGATCGAGGGTGCCACCGGCCTCCGCAACATGGTGGCCCTGGTTCCGATCTTCATCCACCCGTGGAAGGGCCTGCGCTTCACCGTGGGCGGCGGCGCCATCCTGGATGAGGACAACAACTCGGACGGTCTGCTCCGCGTTGGCGTCGGCTACCGCTTCAACATCACCGAGAGCATCACGTTGGCGCCCGAGTACAACGCCGACATGTACAGCCTGACGGACGGCGCGGAGGTCGAGCACCTCTTCGGCCTGCGCCTGGGCTACCAGTTCTAGCCGCACCGCCAGGCACCGAAAAACGCGTGCCGGCTCGGGGGCTTCCCCGGGCCGGCACGTTTCGTTTCGGGCGTCGGCCAGGTGACCGCATCTGACCCTGCCTAGATCTATCTTCCCGGTGTATGAGTAAGACTTCGCAGGTGCTGCTCTCCAAGTCCCGCTACACGGCCGGGCTGCAGTGCCCGCGCCGGCTCTGGCTGGGGCGCCATCGTCCGGACGTCGCGGCCGAGCCCGACGCCGCCCGCCAGGCGATCTTCGAGATGGGCCACGAGGTGGGCGTGGCAGCCCACGCGCTCTTCCCCGGTGGTGTGCTGGTGGACGAGCCCTACTACCGCCACGCCGCGGCGGAGGCACGCACCCGCGCCCTGCTGGCAGACCCGGACGTGCCCGCCATCTTCGAGGCGGCCTTCACCCACGCCGGCGTTCGTATCCGCGTGGATCTCCTGGAGCGCCTGGGCGAGGGCCGCTTCGGCCTGCGCGAGGTCAAGGCATCCACCGCGGTGAAGCCCGCGCACGTGCCGGACCTGGCGGTGCAGAAGTTCGTGCTGCGCGGCTGCGGCCTCGAGGTGCCTTCGGCCGAGCTGGTGCACGTGGACAAGACCTACGTGCGCGAGGAGGGGCCGATCGACTGGGCGCGCTTGTTCCGCCGCGAGGACATGAGCCGCGACGTGGACGCCACCTTGGCCGGGGTGGAGCGGCGCGTGGCCGAGATGCACGGCGTCCTGGCGCTGGGCCAGGCGCCCGACGAGGAGCCCGGCCGGCGTTGTCATGAGCCTTACGGCTGCGAGTTCTGGGACCACTGCACTGCGGACCGCTCGGCGGAGTGGCACCTGTCGTTCAAGCGGGCCGACGGCGAGCGCCGCGCGCGCTGGGTGGACGCGCTGCGCACGGGCCGGCCCTGGGTCTCTCCCGACCTGGGCCGCGCGCTCGGCGTGTTCGAGCCGCCGGTCTGGTACCTGGACTTCGAGACCATCGCACCGGCGATTCCGCTCTTCCCGGGAACGCGGCCCTACCAGGTGATCCCCGTGCAGTGGTCGCTCCACCGCTTGGCGCGCGACGGGTCGCTGGAGCATCGCGAGTACCTGGCGCCCGCCGGGACCGATCCGAGGTTCGGGCTGGCCCAGAGCCTGATCGACGCGCTGCGCGATGACGACGTGCCGATCCTGGTCTGGAGTAGGTACGAGCATCGGATCCTCGGCGCCCTGGCCGGCGACCTGCCGGAGCGAGCGATCGCCCTGGCCGACGTGCGGGGGCGGCTTTTGGACATGCACCCGCTGGTGCGGGAGCACGTCTACCACCCGGGCTTCGCCGGCTCCTTCTCGCTCAAGAGCGTCGCGCCGGCCCTGGCGCCGGGCTTCGGGTACGGCGACCTGGAGGCGGTGGCGGACGGGACCGCCGCGGCTGCGGTGCTGCTGCGGCTCCAGCGGGGCGAGGTGGAAGAGGCCGAGGCCCCCGCCCTGCGCCGGGCGCTGCTCGCCTACTGCGGGCGCGATACCGAGGCCTTGGTGCGGGTGCACGGGGCTCTGCGCGACCTGGCGTCGGGTAGAGGTTTCTGAGGCGTTCTGACACAGCCGCTCGTACAATGATCCGCAGCATCGTGGACCTCACGGCCCGGGTGTCCGCTGGCAGACCTCCCCGGCGCGAGCCGTCCGATAGACTGACGACGTGGCCCACACTTACTACGACCGTCTCTCCGCCATGGACGCGATGTTCCTCGAGCTCGAGGACGCGCAGACCCACATGCACATCGGCTCGGTCGGACTCTACGAGCTGGGGCCGCTGCGCAAGCCCGACGGCGGCCTGGACTTCGAGCGGGTGCGCGACTTCACGGAGAGCCAGCTCCACAAGCACCCTCGCTTCCGCCAGCGTATCGAGTGGATTCCCACCTTCGACCGGCCCGTCTGGGTAGACGACGCCAACTTCAACCTGATCTACCACCTGCGCCACACCTCGTTGCCGCGTCCGGGTGACGAGCGCCAGCTGAAGCGCCTGGTGGGACGCATCCTGTCCCAGAAGCTCGACGCCGGGAAGCCGCTCTGGGAGATCTGGGTCATCGAGGGAGTGGAGGGCGACCGCTTCGCCGTGCTCTCCAAGCTGCATCACTGCCTCGCCGACGGCGTGGCCAGCACCGACCTGCTGAACATGCTGATGGGCACCGATCCCAACTACCAGCCCGACCCGCCGTCGCACCCGTGGAAGCCGCGCCAGGCTCCGGCCGGGCGCCGCCTGATGCTGGACGAGGCGCTGCGCCAGGCCGGCGCGCCCCTGAAGCTGCTGCGCGGCAGCGCCGAGTCCGCCGGCAAGCCCTCGGGACAGGTCTTGGACCGTGCGATCGAGGCCCTGCGCGGAGCGGTTCACGCGGCCGAGACGGGGCTGCACCCGGCCTCGCAGACGCCGCTCAACGCCGAGCTTGGGCCGCACCGCCGCTTCGACTGGACGAAGTTCGATCTGGCCGAGATCCGGCGCGTCGGCAAGAGCGCGGGGGGCACCATCAACGACGCTTCGCTGGCCATCGTGGCGGGTGCGGTGCGCCGCTACCTGCTGGACCGCGCCGGGGCCGTGGACGACCTGGAGTTCCGCGTAGCCGTGCCCGTCAACATGCGCACCTCCGACGACGACGGGCGCATGGGCAACCGCGCGTCGTCCATAATCGTGACGTTGCCCCTGGCGGAGAAGGAGCCCCAGGGTCGCCTGGCGCGAATCGTGGAGATCACCCGCGACCTCAAGCACTCCGGCGAGAGCCAGGCCGTGGACCTGTTGGGCCGCTTCGCGGACTTCCTGCCGCCCGGCGTGATGGCGCAGTTTTCCCGCTTCGGCACCCAGAGCGCGGTCAACATGGTGGTGACGAACGTGGCCGGCCCGTCCGTGCCGGTCTACCTGCTGGGCGCACACATGCTGGCCACCTACCCGGTGGTGCCGCTGATGCCGCGTCAGGCCCTGGGCATCGCGATGATCAGCTACAACGACGTCTTCTGCTGGGGCTTCAACTCGGACTGGGACGCCGTCCCCGATCTCCACGACTTCGTCGAAGAAGTCACCCGCGAATACGAAGCCATCCTCAAGCTCGGCAACTAGAGGCAACTAAAGGGACAGTCCCGTTAGTTGCCGGCACCTAACGGGACTGTCCCTTTAGTTGCCTCTAGTTGCCGCGGCTGGAGATTGCTGGGGTTACCCGGAGGGAGCGGATGGTGCGCCGGAAGAGCGCCAGCTCGTCTGCGGTGGCCGGGCCGCTGGTCTTGGTGAGCAGCGCCACGAAGTAGGCGCCGGAATCGTGCCGGCCCTCCAGCGCCACGGCGTAGACCTCGCCACGCGACAGGCGCACCGCGCCACCGGCCGTGCGCAGCTGCGGATGCCCGGCCTCGAAGGGCAGGATGTCCGGCGGCCCCGGCGGCAGGAGGCGGTGCGAGATGGTCCGCTCCACCACCTGCTCCGGCGTCACCTGGGACGCGTCGCCCGTGAACATGGTCAGGTCGATGGCGATCGTCCCCGGCCCCTGGGCCGGCCAGATCGCCACCTGCTCGACGGCTTCTGCCGTGTTGTCGGAGGTGCGCTCGCACATCCAGCCTTCGGGCTCGTCCAGCGAGAAGCCTCGGCCCTCGCTGCACCGATTCGTCGCGGCCGCGGCGTCGTCGGAACGGGCCGCGCCGGTCGGGACCAGCACCAGAAGTAGGATGGCGAGCGCGCCGAGTGCAATGGCCTTGGCCATGGCTTTCTCCTAAGGGCGCGCACTCGCTGTTTCGGTCGCTGGGGGGAAAGACTTGAGCGACCCGGATCACCTCGGACCCGGCAAGAGAATCGGGCTTGGCGTACGGGCTGTAAAGGGGGCCTGTCGGCGAGCCGACGTCGCGCCGTCGGCGCGCTATCGGCGAGGATCGGCCGGCGGCGGCGTGAAGCCCGGACCCGGCTTCCAGCCGCTCTGCTGCACCAGCTCTGCGATGTGCAGCATGTTCAGGATGTCCTCCTCGGAGGAGAACTTTCCCTCCCCGGCGTAGACCATGATCGAGACGCCGGGGGCTTCCCAGGGGGTCCCATCGGGGCGGCTCCCGGGCAACCGGTTCTGCCAGCCGGAGACGAGGCGGTTGCCCTCGGCCACCGCCGTCCACTGGCGCGGGAAGGTCCAGCCTTCCAGGCCCGCCATGCTGTCATTGAGGAAACGGCGGATCTCGTCGATGCCCTCGATGCGGCCCCAGGCCGGGTCGACGAAGACGGCGTCGTCGGTGAAGAAGTCCACCAGGCTGTCCCAAGGGGCCTCGCCGCGCTCCACGCGGTCGCGCTGGGCGACGTAGACGTCGTAGGAGGCGAGGACTTCGGCTTCGGCGAACTCGTGGTGGGGCTGGCTCATGCTCCCGAGAATAGCAGCCGGCGGCGCAAGCCCGGCGGCGGGAAGAACGCGCACCACATGACGACGGCAGGCTCGGCGAGGCCCAGGGCCCAGCGCTCCCCGGGGCGGAATACCCGCCAGACCACCGCGAAGAGCGCGCCGGGCGCGGTCCACACTCCCGGTGACGAAGGCGGCTCCGAAGAGCAGCTCCGGAAGCTCGCGCGTCTGGCCGGCGCGGATGAGCAGGCGCACGCCCACCACCAGCGTGACGACCCCGATCACCATCATGCTGAGCGACGCGAACGCGAACAAAGCCGAACCCCCGCCGACCTCATCGGCACGGCGGGCCTCGCTCCTTAGACCAGCTGCGCGCCCAGCAGCAGCAACAGCAGGGCGGTGACGGCGCCTACCGCGCCGGTGGACATCCCGAAGCGGGCGCGCCGGGTGTCGCGCGCCACCAGCAGCACGCTGGCGACGCAGCCCAGCGCCAGCGCAGCGCCCAGCGCGGGTGCGCCTGCGGCGAACGCCGCGCGCACCGCCGCGAACGCAGCCAGCGCCGCGGCGACGAGCCCCACGAGGATCAGGAACCGGGAGCCGATGTGTCGATCTCCTCGTAGAGGCGCTGGTAGCCCGTGGAACGGATCTTCCACTCGCCGTCCACCTTCACGTACTCATCGTGGTAGAACGCGGCACCGTTCAACGTGAAGTTGTTGTCCTTGTCGATCACCGTGTCGCGCAGTGCCCAGATGCCGGTGGCGGTGGTATCGCTGGTGAAGTCGATCTCGGGGTGGTGGCCGTGGTGCGCGGTGCGCATGGAGTCTCGGCCCAGCGCGTTGCGCAGGAACTCGACGATCTGCTCGCGGCCCTGGTAGGTGTACTTGCCTTGGTCGTAGGCGACCGTGGCGTCCTCGGCGAGGATTCCGGCCATGGCGTCCCACTGCTTCCCGTCGAGGAAACGGAAGTAGCGGTACTTGAGCTGCTTGATGGCTTCGGTTTCGACGAGGCGGGTCAGCGCGTCCACTGCGGGAGCCTAGCGCTCCGCGGAAAGAACGCGCACCAGAGTGCGCCGGCGACTACCAGCCCTCAGGCCAGCTCCGCCAGCACCGGTGCGTGATCCGACGCGGTGAGGCCGTCCTGCTTCTTGCGGTAGTCGCGGTCGATTTCTACGCGCTGCACGCGCTCGGCCACCGCCCGGCTTCCCAGCAGGAAGTCGATGCGCAGGCCGTGGCCCCGGTGGAACGCCCCACCCCGGTAGTCCCACCAGGAGTAGGCGCGCTCGTCGGGGAAGCGCTCGCGAAACAGATCGGCGAGTCCCGCGCCCAGCAGCTTCTCGATGCGCGCGCGCTCCTGTGGGGTGTGGAAGATGCCGCCCGCCATCCGCTCCTCGTCCCAGCTGTCCAGGGGACCGGGCACCACGTTGAAGTCGCCGCACAGCACCGCCGAGGCTTCGGCGCCGGGTCCGCTGCGCCACCAGTCCGTGAGTGCGTCGAGCCACGCCAGCTTGCGCGGGAAATCCGCGTGCTCGAGCGTCTTGCCGTTGGGCACGTAGACGGTGGTGAAGTGGAGCCCGGCCACCTCTACGCACAGCAGTCGCGCGCCCATCTCTTCCTGCCCCGGCAGGCCCGCCTGCTGCAGCGCGGCCTCGAGCGGTTCGCGCACCAGCACGGCAACCCCGTTCCAGGCCTTCTGGCCGTGCACCAGAGCCCGGTAGCCCAGCTCCGCCAGAGCGTCGTGGGGGAACTGGTCCTCGCTGAGCTTCAGCTCCTGGAGCCCGACCACGTCGGGCTGCCGTGCCTCGAGCCAGTGGCGCACGAAGTCGAGCCGCGCCCGCAGCCCGTTCACGTTCCAGGTGGCGATGCGCACCTAGGACGCCAGCGCGTTGTAGGTGACGCCGGTCAGCGTCTCCGACAGCTCCCACAAGCCCGCGGCGGTGGCCTCGTCGTGGGAGCGCTTCGTGGACGCCACCTTCTTGGGATGGCCCGCGATTTCCTGGAAGCCGTCCGGGCCGTAGTAGCTGCCGCCCTCCACGTCCGTGTGGACCGCGGCGTACACCGTGGGCAGGCAGCCCATGCTGGCCGGCTGGGAGACGAGGCGGTTCGCCAGCCCGGCGGCCCGCTCCAGGAAGCTCGAGTTCATCATCTGCGGCCCCACGAACTGCAGGTTGGTGGCCGCGTAGCCGGGGTGAGCGGCTGCCGTCAGCGTGCCGTGCGTCGCGCGCTCCAGCCGGCGTTGCAGCTCGTAGGTGAAGTAGAGGTTGGCCAGCTTGCTCTGCCCGTAGGCGCCCCACTTCCAGTAGGTGCGCTGCTCGTAGTT
>CAMYOO010000148.1 GCA_947260035.1 uncultured delta proteobacterium | reverse complement strand
ACCCACCGGCCGGACAACCGCATCCTGATCGTTCCTGCGGCCAGCGCCGAAGAGCGGCTTGGCTACGACTCCGACGCCGCCAACTTCTTCCTGCTCTTCCCGCGGCGCGGCCTGGACGCCGAGGAAGCGGCGCGCGCGGTGCTGCGGGTCTGGGGCCCCCGGGCCGGCTTCCACCCCGACGACACCGATGCCATCAAGCGCTTCTCGAGCTACGAGCTGCTGGGGCTGGTGGACCTCTTCTACGCCGGCTTCATGATCTTCATCGGCGTGGCGGGCACCGTGACGCTGCTGATCGGCGGCGTGGGCATCGCCAACGTGCACCTGGCCACCCTGGCGGAGCGCACCGTGGAGATCGGCGTGGCCAAGGCCATCGGCGCGCGCAACCGCGTGCTGGTGGTGCAGACGGTCGTGGAGTCACTGTTGGTCTCGGGCTCCACGGCGGGCCTGGGCGCGCTGCTGGGCGTTGCGCTCTGCTGGGCCCTGGGCGCTTTCACGGATCCCAGCGTCTTCCCGCGCCCGATCCTCTCGTCCGTTGGGGTCGCCGTCACCTTCGCCGCCGTGCTGGCCGTGGCGCTGGTGGCGGCGCTGCTGCCGGCGCTCCAAGTACGCAGGATGGACGTGTCGGCTGCCCTTCGCGCGGAGACCTAGCCCCGCGGCGCTCGCGCAAACGGCTTGAGGCGCGCGGCCACCTCGGCCGCGCTGGCCGGCCGGTCCTCAGGCTGCTTGGCCATCAGCTCCAGGATCAGTTCGGCCAGGGGCACAGGCAGGTCGGCGATCCGTTCCCTCGGGTCCGGCGCCGGGGTGTGGCGGTGGTGGTAGGTCACGTCGCCCTCGGTGAACGGCACCCCTCCGGTGGCCAGCTCGAAGAGCGTGACGCCCAGGGCGTAGAGATCCGCGCGCGCATCCACCTCGTCGCCGGCGGCCTGCTCCGGCGCCATGTAGTTGGGCGTGCCGCCGATCACGGTGCCGGCGCGCCGCACTTCGGCCATGGAGCGCGCCAGCCCGAAGTCCATGACCTTCACCACCTTCTCGCGGGTCATGAAGAGGTTCGAGGTCTTGATGTCGCGGTGCACGATCTGGCGCGAGTGCGCGAAGCCCAGGCCCGCGCACACCTGCAGCCCGATCTTCGCCACCGCGGGCACCGGGAAGCGTCCGTGTCGCTGCAGCAGCGTATTCAGCGGTAGACCGTCCATGCACTCCATGGTGATGAAGTAGGCGCCGTCGTGCTGGTCCACGTCGTGCACGGTGACGATGTTGGGGTGGTTCAGCTGACCGGCGGCGCGCGCCTCGCGCAGGAACAGCTCCACCGCCTTGGGATGCTCGCGCAGGTTCTCCGGCAGCCGTTTGATGGCCACGGTGCGGCTCAGGCGGGTGCCGAAGGCCTTGTAGACGATGCCCATGCCGCCGCGACCCAGCTCGCCCTGGATCTCGTAGCGCTCGTCCGCGGGCTCGACGCGGGTCGCCGCCTGCGTGCGTGTCGCGGCCGCGGCCCGCGCGGCCCGCTGCGCGCGCCGGGCCACCAGGCGCTCGGCCGCCTGGGCGCGGTGGAAGTCGCGCTGGCGAACCTCCTCCCACGCCTCCACGGCCTCCTCCAGGCGGTCCTCGGCCTCGAGCAGCAGCGCCCTCTCCTGCTGGAGGTCCGCCACGTCCTGCGACGGGGCCGCGGCGACGGCTTCATCCAGCTTGGCGATGGCCAGCCCGGCCTCACCGCGCCCGCCGAAGATGTCCGCCAGCTTGCGACAGGCAGCCGCGTAGTTCGGATCCACCGGCGAGACCCGCTGCAGATTGGCGATGGCACGATCCGCGTTGCCCTCTTCCAGCGCGACCTCGGCGGCCTCGACGAAGGACTCGCTCTTCTCCAGCAGCGCCGCCAGGCGCTCGCGCTCGCCGGCCAGGTGGTAGCAGTCGATCGCCGCCTCGTAGTCACCGGCTTCCTCGTAGGCGCGGCCGGCGCGCAGCACCTCGCCCGCCGCGCGCCAGGCTTCCGCCGCTTCGGGAAGCTGCTGCAGCCGCTCGAAGCACGCCGCGGCGCGCTCCGGAGCGCCCTGGGCCAACCAGGCCTGGGCCGCCTCGGCGAAGCGCCCGGAGTCCTCGAAGAGCTGGGCCGCCTGGGCGCGATCGCCGCGCGCGGCCGCCACATCGCCCCGCAGCTTGCGCGCCACGTCGGTCCGGCCCGCGGCCTCCAGCAGATCCGCGCTGGCTTCCCGTGCGCCGGACAGGAAGGGCTCCACGGCTTCGGGGCAGCCGTCGAAGACGAGCGCTTCCTCGTCTTCCATGTCGAGGGTGACGCTTGTGGGTTCCAACGTGTCGATGCGAATGCGTCGAGCCACCACGCGCCCGTCGTGGCCCGCCAGGACGGTGTGCCGGCCCTTGCCCAGCTCCAGGTTGACGGATCCGCTGTTGGCGTAGCGCAGCGAGCCTGCAACGCCCTCGACGGCAACCTGCACGCCCTCCAGGGCTGCACCCCGGCGGCTGATCCTCACCTCTACGCTGCACTCCGTGGGTCGGAAGTCGAAGAGCACCTGGGCGCGCTTGCCCCGCTCGATCACCACCGGCTTCTCGTCGAAGAAGCGTCCGATCACCTCCTTGGTGATCGGGTGCTCCAGCAGACCGTGCACGGCCACGTGGTAGGTGCGGGCCGGAAGCCAGCCGAACGACGCCTTGCGGTCCTGGAAGCTGCGCTGGAAACGGCCGAACTCGCGCAGGCGACCGCGGAAGCGCCGACGCCCGCGCACCTTGCGATCCCGCGAGCTGGACTTGACCCGGCCCGGCTGGCGCGACACGCGGGCCGTGAAGAAGCCGGCGCCGAGCTGCTCGTAGTCGATCTGGATCTCCAGGCTGCCCCAGCCGCGCATCACGCGGACCAACGTCACGGCGAGGACCAGCCCCCACAGCGCCAGGGCCAGCGGATTCCAGGTGAGATACGCCGCGCCGGACTCGGCCAGGCCCTGGGCGTTGGCGAAGACCGCCACGACGCCGGGCTCCGCTCCCACCAACATGCGCACCTCGACGCCTTCGCCGGAGAACGCCTCGCGCCAGTTGGCGTGGCTCTCGGCGCGCACCAGCCGCGCGACCATGACGGCGTGGGTTCCCAGCGCGGCGTTGGCCGCCGCCACGTCGCCGCGCGCCGGGGAATCGCGGTGCAGGCCGGCGTAGGCAGCGCGCGTCTGCGACTCCACTGGGCCGATCTCGAAGAGCGTGTCGAATGCTGCCAACAGATCGCGCTCGAGACGCGCCCGGTCGATCCGCTTGGGCAGAACGCCGAGCTCGAGCCAGCCGCGCCAGTCCCGGCGCGGCGCCACACCGAGGAGCGCCACACGCTCCACCGGCAGTCGGCTGCGCTCGTTCACGCGTGGAAAGCTCGCCGCCAGGGGCGCCAGGAAGCGGGGCCCGTCGAAGCTCGCGGCGCGGGTCGCCGTCGCCGGGGTCGCCGCGAGAGCGGCGGGTTCCGCAACGGCGCCCTCGCCGCCCCAGACGCGCGCCAGCCCGCGCGATTCGTCTGCCAGCTCGGCCTCGCCGGCCGCCTCGCGCACTTCGGCCAGCGCCTCGTGCAGGGCCGGATCCGCCGGATCCAACTCGATGGCGCGCTCCAGCGCCCGGGTCGCCGCAGGTGCGTCGCCTTGCTCCAGGTGCAGGGTCGCCACGCCGCGCAGGCGCTCGGCAGACGGAGCGTCGCCCCCTCGAGGACTTCCAGAGCGCGCTCGGGCTCACCGCTCCGGCGCAGGGCACGGCCCAGCTCCAGGCGCGCGGCATCGTCCTGCGGCGCCAGCGCCACGGCCCGCTCCAGCGCAGGGCGCGCCTCTTCGACACGGCCACTTGCCAGACGCACGCTGCCCACACCGCGCAGGGCTTCCGCATCGTCGGGAGTGCGCTCCAGCACCTGCTGGTAGGCGGCCTCGGCGCCGGCCAGGTCACCCGCCTGCTGCTGCGCGCGCGCCAGGCCCTTCCAGCCCGAGGCGTTCTCCGCGTCCAGCTCGACCGCGCGCTCGAAGGCCAGCAACGCCTGCTCGTCGTCACCCACCGCGAGATGCATCTGGCCGACGCGGCGCTGGGCCGACGCCTTGGACCGATCGCGCGCGTGGTGGCGCTCCGCGCGGCTGCGCTCGAAGCGTCGCATCGCCCGCTCCGCGGCCTTGCGGCGCGGCTCGGGTCCCGCACCCGGCAGTCGGGCCAGGGCCTCCCACGGGGCCGGATCGTCGGGGCGAAGCGCGGCGGCGCGCTTCAGCACGGGGCGCGCGTCTTCGGGGCTCACCTGCGCCAGCGACAGCCCGTAGGCGAGCTGCACCTCGGCGTCGTCGGGCGCCTGCGCCGCTGCGCGGGTCAACGTCTCGCGCTCCCGGCGCGGGTTGCTCAGCTCGCGCTCCAGCTCGGCCGCAGCCAACAGTCTACGCGCGTCCTTGCCGCCCTGCGACGCGGCCCGCAGCCTGCGTTCCACCTCCGGCGCCTGCCCCTGCAGCAGCAGGACGCGCAGGCTCTCTCCCTCCGGAGTCCCGGGCGCCTGGGCCCGGCTGTCGATCTCCGCCAGCAGTGCGCCCGCCAGCCGGGAGCCGCGATGCGCCAGCTCACGGCGCGCGCGGGCCAGGTCGCCGCGCTCCATCCAGTCCAGGACGCGGCCTGTACGGGCCAGCTCCTCCAGGGAGGGTGCGGGAACGGCGCGCAGCCCCTGCCCCGATACCCGCATCCGCTCCAGCAACGCGCCGGCGGTCTGCTGGGTCAGGGATCCCAGGCGCAGCAACGCCCCGCGGCGGCGCACGCCTGCCCGCACGCGGCCCTGCCCGTCTTCGAGCTGCAGCCGCAGCTCCGCCTGCCCTTCGGCGACGCGCAGCTCGCCCCGCAACACCGCGACCGTGCCGGGCTCTTCCGCGCCGGGCCCCGCCAGCCCCTGGGCCTCCAGCTCCACGCGCAGCCACGCCTGCGCCCCGGCGGCCAGGCTGGCGTAGACCGGCTGCTGCGCCTGGACCTCGACGACCAGCGGCCCCAGGCTCTCCGCCCGCGTGGGAACTCCCACGACCAGCAGCCCCGCCGTCAACAGGAGGGTGCGCGCCCACTGCGTACCGATTGCCCCGAGCACGGCCGGTGCATCGGTACTTTCCCCCAGCGGATTGAGGGCGCGACCGCGTTTCTGGCCCCTAGGAGGGAAGCCCGAGGACGCTGGTGATGCCGAAGGCCTCGCTCGTCATCCACAGGCCGAAGGACACGTAGAGCAGCAGCATCATGCCGGCCTCGCGACGGTCCAGCTTCATGTCGCGGCGCATGAAGACCAGCAGCACGATCGTCGCCAGCACCAGAAAGGCCATCATCGGCACGGTCATGGTGAAGCTCACGCTGACGCTTCCCGCGATCAGGACGCCGACCGGAACCGCGACCAGCAGGTCGAACACATTGCTGCCCAGGACGTTCGAAATCGACGCGTCCGAGCGCCCGACCTTGGCCTCGTTCACCGAGATCAACGTATCCGGGATGCTGGTGGCGGCAGCGACCATGGTCATGCCCCAGAGGAAGGTCGGCGTATTCAGCAGGTCGCCCAGGGCGATGGCGCAGCGCAGCAGGACCTCCACGCCCACACAGATCAGCCCGATGCACACCACCAGGATCGTCCACTCGCGCAGGGGATGGATCCCGTCGACGCGGACGGCGTGCTGGCGATGGTCGCGCACCTCTTCGTACTGGATGTACAGGTAGAGGCCGTAGAGCAGAAGCGGCAGCAGGGCCAGCGGACGCGTGAACGTGCCACGAACGTCGGGCCCCGGCTCGGCTCCGTCGTAGACCACCGCAAGACAGATCACCAGCAGCAGTACGATCACCGCCACCAGGTAGAAGAGCGCCTCGCGAAAGACGAGCTCGCGATTGGCCTGCAGACTTCGCCCGCGCGCAAACACGGAACAGGCGGGAATCACCAGTACGTTGTAGATGGCCGAGCCGATGATGGCGGCGAGCCCCAGCTCGAAATCGCCGTGGACGGGAATCGCCAGCAGGGCCGTGGCGAACTCGGGGACCGACGACGAGACCGCGGTGATCACCGAACCCTTGACGATGGTCGGGATCCCGTAGTGATCGGCGAGCCGCTGGCTGGCGCCGCCCAGCCAATCACAGGAGATCCAGAGCAGCACTGCCGAGGCGCCGGCTGCGCATGCGATCAATAGGAGTGTCACCGGCATCGATTCCCTATCGAGTCTACGCGCTCGCCCTGGGCTCCGCTCTCGGCTCTGGGCGGGCGGGCCGCTCAGTCGTCCGCGAGGAACTCCTGAAGCGACGCGACCCCGCGCCGCTCGGCCTCGAAGAGGCTCTCCAGGTGCTCGCGGTTGTTGACCAGCCCCTTGGCCCGAACCACCCCCTGCGGGTCGATCAGCGCCGCGTAGGGCAGCCGCGCCACCTGCCACGCCAGGCCCAGCTCGGTGGAGAGGACGTAGGGGAAGCGGCCGAGATCGTGCTCCCGCACGAAGGCCGTGTGCTCCTCGGGCGGGCCGTCACTGGCCAGCAGCAGCCGAGCGCCCTCATCTGCTGCGACTCGCTCGACGGTGGGAAGCAGCGACTTGCACACCGGGCAGGTAGGCGACACGAAGAAGAGAAGCGTGGATGTCTCGCCGGAACCGCCGACGGATACGCGAGCGCCGGCCACGTCGGTGACGACCAGCTCCGGCGCCGCCTCCCCCACCCGCGGACCGGCCGCAGGCGAGAGCGCGCCGACCGGCGCCACCCGCTCGTGAAGCACACCCACCTGTCGCGCCAAGGCCAGCACGCTGGCTGCAAGCAGCAGCGTCAGGATCCAGAGCAGCACGTGGGAGACGAGCAACGCATCGATCATGACAACCTCCTGAGGCGGCGCAGCTCCGGCCACTCGGTCATGAGCCGGGTCGAGGCGAGCCACAGCAACGAGGACCCGAGCAACGTCGCGCCCAGGGACAGCGTGTCGAGCCAGAGCCACGGCCGCGGCGCGAAGGGGAGCGCCGCAGCGGCGGCGGCGGCCAGCAGCACGGCGTTGCGCACCAGAAGCCAGCCCGACAGCGTCTGCGCTTGCGCGGGGCCCGTGCAGCCGCAGTCAATGTGGCGGCGGCCACGCGCCAGATTGACGGCGATCGCAGCGCTGTAGACGGCCAGCAGCGCGGCGCAGCCAAGCGCCGCCCCCGGCGCAACGGAGGGAACCAGCAACCCAGCGGCCAGCCCCAGCTCCAGGATCCCCACGAAACCTGCCAGGCCCGCCACCCAGGCCGCGGGGAGGAGCCGGTAGTCGCCCAGGGTCGCGCGAAAGCGGGCCGGGTCGCGAAGCTTGTGAAGCGCCGCGCTGCCCAGCAGCAGGCACAGACCGAGCCGCAACGTCGCGGCTACCACCGGGTCGGACATCGCGGGAGATTCGAGCGCCTGGCCCGAGCCGTCAACGCCGGTCCCCCCGGCCGATCCGCGATGATATAAAGGGGGCTGATCCTGGGGCATGAGGGGGCTTCCCCTGCGGGGCGGGCAGCCCCTGGAGACGACCCTGGAAGCGGAAACCATCGCGCTCGGCCTGCTGGCGGCGGGACTCCTGGCAGCGGGTGCCCACGCGCGTCGGAGCTACGCCGGCTGGCTGTGGACGAGCGCCTGGCTTGCCCTGCTGGCTTCCGGTGCGGCCGTGCTCTTCGCTCCGGCCTGGATCGCAGGGCCCGGAGTTGCGTTCTTCGGGCCGCTCTTCCCCACGGGCCAGCTCGCCGGCGCGCTGGCGCTGAGCCGGGGGCGCACGCCGGCCTGGGTGGTGCCCGTGGGCCTGGCGTTGGCGCTGCTGCGGCTGGCCGCCACCCAGTACCCGCTGGGCGGACTCGACACGCTCATCGCGCTGGCAGCCGAGCCCGCCGGAACTCTCGCGGCAGCCCTGGTGCTGATCCCCATTGCGCGCCGGGAACGGCGCCCCCTCAGCCTGATCCTGACGCCGGGGCTGCTGCTGATCGCGGCAACGCTGGACATGGTGTCGGCACACGGCCTCGCCTCCGAGGGAACTCTCGCGATCCCGATGGCGCTGGCCTGGCTGGCCCTGATGGCCGCGGGCCTGCCGCTCCAGATCCACGTCGCGACGCGACAGACCATCCGACTCTACGACCGCCTGCGAGAGCGCAGCGAGGCCGAGCTTCGCGATACGCAGGAACGGTTCCGCGCACTCACCGAGAGCGCCTACGACCTGGTGGCCGAGCTCGACGACGAGGAGCGCTTCACCTACGTGAACCCACGCTACACAGAGGTGCTGGGCCTTCCCGCGGAGACCTTCCTCGGCGGGTACCCGCGCGACTTCGTGCACGCCGACGACGTGGCCGCGGCGCTGGCGTTCGCCGACGAGGCCACCAGCGGAACGGCCACGGGCCTGCTGACGCGCGCCCGCCACCGAGACGGCAGCTACCGCTGGTTGGAGAGTTCGGCCCGGGGCTTCACAAACTCCGACGGGACCCGCCGTTGGGTGATGAACTCCCGCGACGTCACCGAGCGCGTGGCGCGGGACGAGGAACGCGAACGGGACCGGGAGCGGCTGGAAGAGGCGGTCACGGAACGCACCGGCGCGCTGGCCGAGAGCGAGGCGCGCTTCCGCGCGCTGGCCGACCACGCGCCGGAGCTCGTCTCCGAGTTCGATCAGGACGG
>CAMYOO010000147.1 GCA_947260035.1 uncultured delta proteobacterium | reverse complement strand
TGATGAGCAACCTGGTCCGAGCGGCGCACTCGCTCTAGCTCGTTCCCAACGACGGAGGTTCCCTTGCGCTATCTGCACACCATGGTTCGGGTCACCGACCTGGACGCTTCGCTCGACTTCTACTGCAACAAGCTGGGCCTCGTCGAGCAGCGCCGCGTCGACGTGAAGCCGGGACGTTTCACGCTGGTCTTCCTGGGCGCCCCCGACAATCCGGAGTCCCAGGTCGAGCTCACGCACAACTGGGATCCGGAGGAGTATTCCGGCGGGCGCAACTTCGGCCACCTGGCCTACGGCGTCGAGGACATCTACGCCGTCTGCCAGCGCCTGATGGACGGAGGCGTGACCATCAACCGGCCGCCCCGGGACGGGCACATGGCCTTCATCCGCTCTCCGGACGGAATCTCCGTTGAGCTGCTCCAGGAGGGAGCGCCGCTGGCGCCCCAGGAGCCGTGGGCCTCGATGGAGAACGTGGGAAGCTGGTAGCGGCGGAGCCGACGCTCATTCCCCGCTGAAGGGGAGCATCCGGCGAACGCGCTGCTTCATGATCTTCCAGCGGATCGCCGACATGCTCTTCTCGATTTCGTCCTGGCTCTGGAACGGGATCTCGACGTTGGCCTCCTCCGGCTCGTCGCCTCCGGGGAGGATCAGGCCCTCGCTCTCCACGCTGAACAGGAACGGATAGATCTGACGCATCAGCGGCTCGAGGATCCAGAGGTTGCTGATGGCGATGTCCACCTCTTCTCGGGGATCCTGTTCCACGTTGTAGACCAGCGGCGCCCACAGGCGGCGCCACGAGCGGTCGCGCGGTGAGGGATCGTCGCCCGTCAGGAAGATCTTGAAGCGGCGCCACTTCACCGCCATCAGCGTGCGGCCGGAGAAGAACAGCGCGCTCTCCCGAGCCGACTGCTCGCTTTCCCCCAGCAGGAACGCACTCTGGTCCACGCCGTCGATGGCCCGGTCATCCGGAACCTCGCCGCCTGCGAGCTTTGCGAGAGTCGGGAACAGGTCGACCAGCGAAACGATCTCGTTGCTGACGCGTCCCGCCTGTACCCGGCCCGGCCAGCGGACCAGCATCGGCGTGCGAACCGAACCCTCGTAGGCGCTTCCCAGGTAGCCGCGGTACGGGCCGGAGAACGAGACCACCGGGTAGTAGGCCGAGTCCGGCCCGTTGTCGCTGAGGTAGAGGACGATGGTGTCCTCACCGATTCCGGCTTGGTCGACGGCGTCCAGGATCTGTCCGACCCGGTGGTCGTGCTCGAGCATCACGTCGGAGAAGGCGCCGTTCCCGGACTTCCCGTCGAAGTCGGGATGCGGCAGATAGGGATGGTGGACCAGCGACCAGGACACGAACAGGAAGAAGGGCTCGTCCGTCCCGGCGTGTAGGCGAATGTACTCCGTGGACTTCTCGACGATCCGGGCATCGATGCGCGGCCGGTTGGCCACCGTGTAGGGCTCGACCTCGCGGACGGCCCCGCCCTTCACCCCTTCCATGAGATGCGGGATCTTCGCCACCTTGGAATCGAACCCGACCCGGTCCACATACGTGGCCACGTTGGTGGAGAACGGAAACCCCCACCACTCGTCGAAGCCCTGGTCCGTCGGGTAGCGGCCGGGCGCGTCGCCCAGGTGCCACTTTCCGTAGATGGCCGTGTCGTAGCCCGCCGCCGAGAGCATTTCGGCAACGCTCACCTCCCAGGGAGCCAGGCCCCCCGGCAATCCCGGGCTGGCGGCGCGCCAGGTTCCGGAACGGACCGGGAGTCGGCCGGTCATCAGGGCCGAGCGGGAGGGCGTGCACTCCAACTCGACGTTGAAGTTGGTGAAGCGCATTCCCTCGGCAGCCAGGCGATCGAGCCTGGGAGTGGGTGCACCGCGCAGCGCACCTCCCCCATACGCACCGATCTCACCGAAGCCCAGGTTGTCACTGAGCATGAGCACGATGTTCGGCGGCCGCTCTGCGGCACTGGCGAGATCGGCGCCACCGCACCACCCGGCCGCAGCCGCGGCCAGCAGCGCGATCCCCAGGCCGCACCGGCCCGGCGCCCTGAACCTGCGAATCGATCGTGCGAGCATCGCGACCACTCCTGTCGGGCGTCCACTCGCGGCAAGCGACGCGGACGCGGGGGCCCTCTAGAATAGGAAACCCGAAGGGAGGGGAGCGACGCCGTGCGACGCCGGATCGTCCTGCTGCTGATCCTGGGCGGCCTGCTGGCCTGGCTGGGCCGGGCCGCGCTGGCGCCCATCGACCACGGCATCGACCGCAGCGCCTTCCGGAATCCCGACAAGGCGGCGGAGCCGGTGGATCGCCAGGTGAGGCCCACCGGCTCGGGCGAGGCACTTCGCCCCAACCTGATCGTGATCCTGGCCGACGACCTGGGCTACGGGGATCTGGGCGTCCAGGGCAGCCGCGCCATCCAGACGCCGCACCTGGACCGGCTGGCGGCCGAAGGCATGCGCCTGACCCAGTTCTACGCCAGCGCCCCGGTCTGCTCGCCGTCGCGTGCCGGCCTGCTGACAGGCCGCTACCCCCTGCGCAGCGGCATCATGGCCGCGCTCCAGGCGGCGGACGACTCGCTGCTGCGCCGGCTGACGTACCGCGCGGGCACGGTCTTCTCCAAGCTCGGCGCGGTGGACCTGGTCGGCGGAGACAACGCGGTGGCCGGCCTGCCGCCCTCGGAGATCACCCTGGCCGAAGCGCTGCAGGTCGCCGGCTACCGGACCATGGCCGTCGGCAAGTGGCACCTGGGCGACTTCACGGGGCTTGCCGAGTACCACCCCTCGAACCACGGCTTCGACCGCTTCGTCGGCTTCAACATGTCGAACGACGACTGGCCGGTGGCCTTCTGGCGCGACCAGACCGAGGAGATCGCCGACATCGGCCTGGACCAGGCGCCGTACACCAGGATCTTCACCGAAGAGGCGGTCCGTTTCATCGAGGAGTCGCGGGACCAACCCTTCTTCCTGTACCTGGCTCACAAGGATCCGCACCAGCCCTTCTTTCCCTCGCAAGCCTTCGCCGGCCGCTCCGCCGGCGGCCCCTACGGCGACGTCGTCTCCGAGTTCGACTGGAGCGTGGGCCAGGTGGTCGCCGCGCTGCAGCGCACCGGCGCCGCCGAGAACACCCTGGTGGTGGTGACCAGCGACAACGGTCCCTGGTACGAAGGCAGCCCGGGCGGGCTCCGTGGTCGCAAAGGCCAGAGCTACGAGGGCGGCTTCCGGGTGCCCTTCTTCGCATGGTGGCCCGGGCGCATCCCGGCCGGAACGGTCCGCAGCGTCCCCGCCATGAACATCGACCTCTTCCCCACCTTCCTGGGCCTGGCGGGTCTGGCACCCCCAGCGGATCGTGTGATCGACGGCGTCGACCTGTGGCCCGTGCTGGGAGAAGGAGACACCGGAGTGGGCGCTCGGCCCCTCTACTTCTTCCACGACTACGATCTGGAGGCGTCTGGCCGGTCCCCCTGGACAAGCCGGACACGCCCGGCGGCAAGGCCCTGAGCGGCCGGGACTACCGGCCGCCTGGGGCCTCGGAAGCGGTGCCGACCCTGGGCACCTGGCCCCTGCTCTATCACCTGGAGCGCGATCCCGGAGAGGCGTACAACGTGGCCGCAGGCCACCCGGAGCTGCTTCGCGATTTCGCCGAACGAATGCAGGCGTGGCGCGCGAAGTTTCGCGAGAATCCCCGGGGCTGGCGCTAGGGGCCTGCGATACCGGGAGCAGCGTGCGGAATTCCAGTCGATGGCGGCACAGGGCGACACTGGCCCTGGTCGGGGCGGCCCTGGTCGCCTGCGGCGAAAGCGAAAGCGCACCCGATAGCGCGCAGGCCGGCTCGCCGGCTCCGGCGGTGCTGGATGTCCCCACAGCCACCGTGGCGCGCGGCAGCATCGCCCAGCGCATCTCGGCCCCGGGAAGCCTGGACGCCCTGCGCGAGAGCCACATCGGTGCCGAGGTGCCGCTGTTCCAGATCGACCCCGATCCCTACGTGTTGGCGTTCCGCCAGGCGAAGGCGGGCCGCGACCTGGCCCGGGCCGAGCGGCGCCAGATGCAGTCGGACTCTGCGCGCGCCCAGGCGCTGCTGCGCAAGGACGTGATCTCGCGCCAGGAAGTGGACCGCATCCGAACCCGCGTCGAGGTGGCGAAGGCTCACGAGCGCCAGGCCGAGGAGGCGGTGGATCTGGCCAAGCTCAACCTGCGCCGCACCCTGTCCCAGGCCCCCTTCTCGGGCACCGTCTCCAAGCGCCTGGCCGACGAGGGCACCACGGCGCTGGCACAGCCCCAGACCGTGGTCGTGGTGCTCCAGGAGACCGAGGAGTTGGAGGGACGGGCCACGATCCCCGAGGCCCACCTTCAGGCCGTGCATATGGGTGACCGCGCCATCATTCACGTGCAGGGCCTCGCGGACCCCATCGAGACCCGCATCACATCGGTGGGCGACGCCGTGGATGCGGCCACGCGCACCTACCTGGTGAAGATGCGCGTGCCCAACCCGGACCACCGCCTCAAGGCCGGTGTCTTTGCACAGGTGGAAATCCTGGCCCGACCCCGCGAGAACGTGCTGCTGGTGCCTCGCGAGGCCATCCGCAGCGAGGACGGTGAGACTCGCGTGCTGACCCTGGAGGCGGGCCGCGCGGTGGCGGTTCCGGTGCGGCTGGGCGTGCAGTCTCCCGACGCCGCAGAGGTGAACTCGGGCCTGGAGGCGGGGCAGATCGTGATCGTGGGCGACGAGGCCCAGATCATCGCCCCCGGGATGCGCGTGCGCGCACGAGAGGACGGCGAGGGAGCCTCGTGAGGCTCCCGGACGTCTGCATCCGCCGCCCGGTCTTTGCCGTCATGCTGATCGGCGGGCTGGTGGTGCTGGGCATCGTGTCCGTCCAGCGCCTGGGCGTGGACCTGTTCCCGCGCGTCGAGTTCCCCATGGTGACCGTGGTGACGACCCTCCAGGGCGCTTCGCCCGAGACCATGGAGCGCGAGGTCTCCCAGATCCTCGAGGAGTCCATCAACACCATCGAGGGCATCCGCACCCTGCGCAGCTCCTCCAGCGACTCGCTCTCGCTGATCTACGTCGAGTTCGAGCTCGAGTACGACGTCAAGGACAAGGCCCAGGCCGTGCGCGACAAGGTTGCGGCGGTGCGCGCCGACCTCCCCCGCGACGCGGATGCGCCGGTCATCGAGCGCGTGGACCCGGACGCCATGCCGATCCTGGCGGTGATGCTGTCGGGGCCCCACTCGATCCGCGAGATCACCGAGCTGGCGGACAAGCGCCTGAAGCCGCGGCTCGAGCGCCTGCGGGGGGTGGGAAGCGTCACGATCGTGGGCGGGCGTGCCCGCGAGATCCGCATCTGGATCGACCCGCTGCGCCTGGCGGGCCACGAGCTGGCGGTGGACGACGTGCTGGACGCGGTTCAGCGCGAGCACGCGGAGCTCCCCGGCGGACGCCTGGAGACCGACGAGCAGGAGATCTCCATCCGCACCCGTGGACGCCTCACACGGGTGGAGCAGTTCGGCGGCATCGTGGTGGTCGCGCGCGCCGGCCGAGTGGTGCACCTGCGCGACGTGGCCGTCGTCGAGGACGGCATGGCCGACCAGCGCACCGCCTCGCGCTTGAACGGGCGGGGCGGCGTCGCCCTGATGGTGCGGCGGCAATCGGGCCAGAACACGGTGGCCGTCGCGAACGAGATCAAGCGCGAGCTCGAGGCGGCCATGGCCGAGCTGCCCGAGGGCTACGAGATCGTGGTGGCCATGGATGACTCGCGCTTCATCGTCGACGCGATCCAGGACGTGGGCATCGCGCTGGCCTGGGGCGCACTCTTCGCCTCGATGGTGGTGCTGGTGTTCCTGCGCAGCATCCGTTCCACGGCGATTGCGGCCATCGCCATTCCCTCCTCCATCGTGGCGAGCTTCGCATTCTTCTACTTCTTCGGCTTCACCCTCAACACCATGACGCTGATGGCGCTCTCGCTCTCGATCGGCCTGCTGATCGACGACGGGATCGTGGTGCTGGAAAACGTCTACCGGCACATGGAGTCGGGCATGCCCGCGCGCGAGGCGGCCTCGATCGGCGCCGACGAGATCGGGCTGGCCGTCATGTCCACGACCGCCTCGAATTGCGCGGTCTTCGTCCCCATCGCGTTCCTGTCGGGCGTGGTGGGGCGCTTCTTCCGCGAGTTCGGGCTGGTCGCCGCCACGGCGGTCTGCCTCTCCACCCTGATTGCCCTGTCCCTGACCCCGATGCTCTGCTCGCGCTACCTGAAGGTGCGGCCCTCCGGCAGCGGCGGTCCTGTGTTCCGCGGCCTGGAGACGGGCTTCGTGCGCCTGGAAGCCGGCTACCGCAGGCTGCTGGGCTGGGGCCTGCAGCACCGCGCCGCCGTCGTGGGGCTGGCGCTGACGGCCTTCATCGCCGGGCTCGGCGCGGCGCGGCTGGTCCCCGTGGAGTTCGTGCTCCCCGAAGATCGCAGCGAGTTCAACATCTGGCTCAAGCTCCCGCTGGGCACGGCACTGACGCAGACCCAGAGCGTGGTCGGCCTGCTGGAGGAGGACCTGGCCTCGCTGCCCGACGTTCGCGTCGTCTTCACGACCATCGGCGCGGGCACCAAGAAGCGTGTCAACGAGGCCATCGTCTACGTGCAGCTCGTGCACAAGAGCCAGCGCGACTACAGCCAGCAGGAGTTCATGAGCCGGGCTCGCCAGCGCGTCATCGCGCTCGAGCTGCCCGTGACTGAGTTCGCGGTGGAGGAGATCCCGATCATCGGCGCATCCGGCTGGCGCAGCGCTGAGCTCATGTATGCCGTACGGGGCCCGGAGATGGGCCCGCTCCAGCAACACGCACGCAAGCTGATGGAGCGGATGCAGGCGTCGGGCGGCTACGTGGATCTCAACATGTCCTACGAGGCCGGCAAGCCCGAGGTCTCGCTGGAGATCACCCGCGAGCGCGCGGCTGACCTGGGCGTCCCGGCGGTCCAGATCGGGCGCACCATCTCGGCGCTCTTCGCCGGGTTCGAGACCACGTCGTTCGAAGACAAGGGCGAGCGCTACGACGTGCGTGTGCAGGTGCGGCCCGAGTACCGCGACGAGATGGACAAGATCGAGCTGGTACGCGTGCGCGCCTCGGACGGCTCGCTGATCCCGCTGCGCAACCTGGTGACTCCGTCCATGGGCACGGGGCCGGTCCAGATCGACCGCGAGAACAGGACCCGTTCGATCACGATCTTCGGCAACCTGGAGGGCAAGTCGGCGGGCCAGGCCGACACCGAGGTCACGCTCATGGCCGAGGAGCTGGGCATCGTGGGCGGCGGCGAGTACGTGATGCGACCCGTGGGGCCGTCACAGCGCCTTCGCGAGACCTTGGCGGCCGTCGTCTTCGCCTTCTTCATGGCTCTGCTGGCCATCTACATGATCCTGGCCGCACAGTTCAACTCGTTCGTGCACCCGTTCACGATCATGCTCTCGGCGCCCCTCTCCTTCATCGGCGCCTTTGCGGCGATCGCCGTATCCGGCCACAGCTTGGACGTGATGGGCCAGATCGCCTTCCTGATGCTGATGGGCATCGTGATGAAGAACGGCATCCTGCTGGTGGACTACACCAATACGCTGCGCCAACGGGGTCTTCCCATGCGCGAGGCCGTGCTCGAAGCGGGCCCCGTGCGAATGCGCCCCGTGCTGATGACGGCCATCTCGACGATCTTCGGCATGCTCCCGGTGGCCTTCGGCCAGGGCGACGGCTCGGAGTGGCGCAATCCCATGGGCATCGTTGCCATCGGAGGGCTGGCCACCTCCACCCTGTTGACGCTGCTGGTGGTGCCCGTCGCCTACACCCTGGTGGACGACGCGCAATCGGCGGTCCAGCGCGGCGCCCGGCGCCTGCTGGGCCGGCCGGCCGGCGACGCCTAGACACCTAGATACCTCGTCGGGCTATCCTCCCGGCCAAGAGGGGGGCTCGATGACACGCTTGCGCGGGATACGGCGGATTGCGGCGCTGGGGCTCCTGGTTCCGATCCTGGGACTGGGAAGCACGGCGTGCGGCGGAGATCAGGAGACGATCGAGACCGAGACGGGAGACGTCAGCGTCTCTCGGGACGGAGAAGACGTCCACGTCAGCGCCCGGGACGGCCAGATCGAAGGCCGCTTCGGCAAGAACGCCGAGCTTCCCGAGGGCTTCCCGGACGACGTCCCCATTCCCGAAGGCGCAACGATCGTCGGCGCCATGACGTCCAAGGAGCCCGGCGCCGAGGGCACCATGGTGTCGATCCAGAGCGACGGCTCGACCGATGCGCTCCTGAAGGCCTTCCGAACCGACATGGACGCGAACGGCTGGAGCGTGGACCAGGAGATGAACATGATGGGCCAGCGCATGCTGCACGCCTCCAAGGATGGGCGCAGCCTGATGGTCCAGGTGATGGAGCGCGACGGCGGCAGCCACGCCATGCTGCACCTGGGCGAGGGCGGCTAAAGCCGTCATGGCGCCCTGCCGCAGGAAGAGCTAGATACCAGTCCATCTGGCCGGGCCCCCCGCCCGGCAGCGGCGCTCAACGGGGTCTCGACGTGATTCGTCAACGCGAGACCGCGCCGCCTGAACCGACCTCTTGCCCCCTACCTGTTGTGCGGGTTGGAACCCAACGGCCCGGCCCCACTGCGCGTACGCAACGGCCCGGCGGAGACCCTTATCTACGTGACTGCTTCACACCGAACTTCTACGAGCGGCTTCGACCGCTTCGACCTGGCCACGCCGCTGCTGCGGGCCGTCGCCGCCGCCGGCTTCACCGAGCCGCGGCCCATCCAGGACGAGACCATTCCCGCGGTGCTGGACGGCCAGGACGTGCTGGGCCTGGCCCAGACGGGCACCGGCAAGACCGCGGCCTTTGCGCTTCCCATCCTCGATCGCCTGCTGGAGGACTCCGGGCCCGGGCCGCGCGCCCTGGTGGTGGCTCCCACCCGCGAGCTGGCCAGCCAGATCGACGCCGAGTTCCGCATGCTGGCCAAGTTCACGCGGATCAGCAGCGTCACGATCTACGGCGGCGTATCGGCGCGCGCGCAGATCGCGGCGCTGCGGCGCCGGCCCGACGTGGTGATCGCCTGCCCCGGCCGGCTGCTCGACCTGCACAACCAGGGTGCGGTGCGGCTCGACCGCATCGAGACCCTGGTGCTGGACGAGGCGGACCACATGTTCGACATGGGCTTCCTGCCGGACATCCGCCGCATCCTGGCGGCGCTTCCCAAGCGACGCCAGAACCTGCTGTTCTCGGCCACCATGCCTCGGGCCATCCGCGGCCTGGCGGACGATCTGCTCCGCGATCCCCACGTCGCCGAGCTGAACCACAGCACGCCGCCGGCCGCCATCGAGCACGCGCTCTACCCGGTCAGCGAGGGGCGCAAGCACGAGCTGCTCGAGCGGATCATCAACGACGAGGGGCCCGCTTCGACGATCGTGTTCACGCGCACCAAGCATCGCGCACGCAGGCTGGCGGAGAAGCTGGACCGGGCCGGGCACCGGGCCGTGGCGCTGCAGGGCAACATGTCCCAGTCCCAGCGCGACCGCGCCATGCGCGGCTTCCGAGGCAACCGCTTCGACATCCTGGTCGCCACCGACATCGCGGCCCGCGGCATCGATGTCACCAAGGTCTCGCACGTGATCAACTTCGACGTCCCGTCCACGCCGGAGGCCTATACCCACCGCATCGGACGAACCGCGCGTTCGGACAACGACGGCAATGCAGCCACCTTCGTCACGAGTGACGACCGGGCGATGATCCGAGCCATCGAGCGCATCCTCGGTGCACCGATCCCGCGCTGCGAGCTGCCCGGCTTCGAGGGCGAGGTCTCCTTGGAGGAGCGCCCCCAAGGCCGGCGCCCGCAGGCCCGGAACCGCGGCAACGCCGGTCGCAATCGGCGCCGGCCCGGCAGCGGCGGTCGTCAGGGCCGCCGGTAGAAGGGATCGCGCCCGCGAACCGGGGCCAGGATCGAGAAGTCCGTGGCCGGCACGTCGTAGCCCTTGGGATACGGCGGCCGCGGCTCGTGGCCCAGGGCTTCGAGAACCTCGGGGTGCGCGTAGTAGGCGACCAGGGCTTGGAAGACCAGGGGCGGAAGAAACGCCGGCGACTGCGCCGCAACCTGCTCCAGCAGGGCCCGGCGTTCGGAGGCCGCGACGCGGGCGAAGCCGTCGGCGTTGCGCGTGCGCGCGCGTTCGTCCAGCGCGGCCAGGCCCTCCAGCAGCCCGGGACCCAGCTCCGGTCGCTCGCGCGCGCCCTGCTCGACGGCAGCGGCCAGACCCAGCTGGCCGGCGCCGCGCAGGCGACCGTCCGCGCTGGGGGGAATCAACTCATCCAGCACGCAGGCGAGTGTTCGCACCTGGTCCGGGGTGAGCTGCAGATCGGCAGCGGCCTCGTTCATGTCGCCCGTCTCCATCTGCTCAGTCGAACAGGTTCGAGAGATTCTTCTTGATCCGATCGGCGATGTAGAGCGCCAGACCCTGGATCGTGCAGGTGGGGTTCACACCGCCCGAGGTCACGAAGATGCTTCCGTCCACGATGAACAGGTTGCGCACATCGTGGGCGCGCCCCCACTCGTTCACCACCGAACGCGACGGATCCGTACCCATGCGGCAGGTCCCCATGAGGTGCCAGCCGGCGATGCCCAGAGGCGCCTCCACGAACGTCTGGCGCGCTCCGGCCGCCTCCAACACCTCGCGGCCACGGGCTACGCCGAAGTCGAGCATGGCTCGGCTGTTGTCGCTGAGGCGGTAGTCGATCTTCGGCGCCGGAATCCCGTTGCCGTCCGTCAGCTCCGGGTCCAGTGTCACGCGATTGTGCTCTTCGGGCAGGTCCTCGCAGATGGCCAATACCCCGGCCATGTGATCGACGATTGCGGCCGCGGCATCGTGATGGCCGGCGCCCCAGGGAAGCTGCCCGTTCAAGAGTCCCCAGAGCGACGACTGCACCGGTCCAAAGCCACGCGTCACCTCGAAGGAGAAGCCACGCACGAAGTCGCGGGAGGGATCCGTTTCGTAGAACTCGTGGCTCCAGACCGCGCAGCCCGTCGGTCCCTGATATCCGTCCAACGGCTCGTCGAACAGGCCGACCACCATCCCATAGGGATGGAACATCAGGTTGCGGCCCACCAGGCCGCTGCCGTTGGCCAGTCCGTCGGGGCAGCCCTTCGAGGCGGAGTTGAGCAGCAGCCGCGGCGTACCCACTCCGTTGCAGGCCAGGATCACGATCTCGGCCTTCTGGCGCCGCTCGACCCCTTCGGCGTCGTAGTAGACCACGCCGTCGGCCATGCCGTCGTCCCGCACCAGCACCTCGCGCACGCGGCAGCCGGTCTGGAGCCGCACACCGCGCCGTTCGGCGGCGGGCCAGTAGGTGACGTCGGTGCTGCCCTTGGCGCCCTGGGCGCAGCCGGTGAGGCACGGGCCCAGGTTGATGCAGGGCGCGCGCCCGCCGTGCTCGCGGGTCGCGATGGCGCTGTCCGAGGGCCACCAGTGCCAGCCCAGCTTGTTGAAGCCCCCGGCGATCTGCTCGCCCAGCTTCCCGAGCGGTACCGGCGGCAGCGGCACGTCCTTGGGCGGATAGGCGGGGTCGCCGGACAACCCGGCCACTCCCATCATGCGGTCGTTCTCCGCCCAGTAGGGCTCCAGGGTCGCGTAGTCGATGGGCCAGTCGTCGGCGACACCGTCCAGGCTGCGAACCCGGAAGTCCGAGGGCTTGAGGCGCGGGAAATGGCCGGCGTAGAGGATGGTGCTGCCGCCGACGGCATTGAAGTTCGAGATGGCGATCGGCGAGCCGGAATCGTTGACCGGGTAGTCCGCGGGTCGGTTGCGGGTGTTGGGGCTGAGCGCCATGTCGCCCTGTCCCCGGATCTCCCAGTCCAGGCCCGCGCTGGGGTACTCGGCCGGGTTCATCCAGCCGCCCTGCTCCAGGCACAGGATGTTCATGCGCGTATCCGCCAGGCTCCAGGCCACCGCGGCGCCGGACGCGCCCGCCCCCACGATCAGTACGTCGACGGTCTCCTCGGACATCCCACCTGCCTTTCACGCGCCGACCGACGCACGAATCCGCCGGCCGGCATATGAAAGCGTTCCTGAGGGACGTCGGCCATGCCGTTCGCCCAGCGGAGCAGAGCGGGCCTATTTGCGCGCGAACAGGTGCAGGCTGGTCACCGCTTCGGCGTACTCCAGGACCTGGGCCGGCGTGATCCCGAGTTTCTCCATCAACTCTTCAACCGCCGGGTCATCCAGGCCGACGGCGTCGGCGAAGTGGGACTCGCGTTCCACGCGCACCTCGGCGAAGCCGGCCTTGCGCACGGTCTCCAGGTATTCCCCCCGCAAGCTGGCTCCGCCCACGCAGCCCAGGTACGCGTCCACGCTGTCCAGCACGGCCTGGGGAAGCGGCCGCTCCAGAACCACGTCGGAGATCATCAGCCGGCCTCCCGGCCGCAGCACGCGGAACGCCTCGGCGTAGACGCGGTCCTTCTCCGGCGAGAGGTTGATGACGCAGTTGGAAAGGATGACGTCGACGCTCTCGTCTTCGACGGGAAGCTCCTCGATGCGCCCCTTGCGGAACTCGACGTTCTCGAC
>CAMYOO010000146.1 GCA_947260035.1 uncultured delta proteobacterium | reverse complement strand
CGCGGCGAGCGCCTCGTCGAAGGCCTGGATTACCTCGATGCCGCGCGCGAACACCGAGGCGGCCGGGTCGGGTTGCTCGAAGCGGTCGCCCAGCGATGCCAGCGCTGCCTGCGCGGCGGGCGACAGGTGGTCGCGGTTGAGTAGCAGGCGCGCGAGGGGCCCCACCTGGTACGACCCGCGTCCTCGCACGCGGCAGTGGAGCGCCGTGGAGTGCTCGACCTGCACCTCCTCGAAGGCCTGGTCGAACTCCGCCGCCGCCACGTCCAGGCCGGCGGTGCTGGCGATGCGGCCTTCGTTCATCGGGTACTCGTCGGGATGCCGCAGGGCGACCAGCTCCACCTCCCGGGGCCGCCGCGGCACCGGCAGCCCCTGGAACCAGCTCAGCAGCACCTCGGCCTCGCCGCGGCCGTGGCGCAGCGCTTCGGCCAGCTCGCTCAGCTCGGCGCGCCGCGGGATGCGCGAGAAGCCACCCACCACCACGCCCACCGGGTTCACCGGCCGGCCCCCCAGCAGCTCGAGGATGCGGTTGCCGACCCGGCGCAGGCGCAGGGTGCGTTCCACCGGCTCGCGCTGGCTGCGCGCGATCTCCAGGGCGTCGTCCAGGCCCAGGTAGTCGGGCGCCGCCAGGAAGGTCATGTGCAGCAGGTGGCTCTCGATCCACTCGCCCGCGTAGTACAGGCGGCGCAACGCGCGCACCGCCGGGTCGATCTCGACGCCGAAGATCTGTTCCAGCGCGTGGATCGTGCTCATCTGGTAGGCCACGGGGCAGATGCCGCAGATGCGCGCCACCAGGTCGGGCAGCTCGGTCGCGGCGCGGCCGCGCAGGAACGACTCGAAGAAGCGCGGCGGCTCGTAGATCTCGAGTCGCAGCTCGACGACGCGGTCGCCTTCCACCGACACGTGCAGGGCGCCTTCGCCCTCCACGCGCGCCAGCGCGCCCACCTCGATGGTGCGTCGCTCAGCCATCGCCCATCTCGATGATGCGTCGCTCAGCCATCGCGCCCCTCGAGCCGGTCCGCCAGCGCGCGGAACTCGGGGCGCCAGCCCGCGATGCCGCGCAGGCGCAGCGCGACATCACGCCGCGAGTCGCCCAGCGCCTGGAGCTGCTCCACCAGCGCGTCGGGGTTCGGGTCGTCGCTGGGGCCGAAGCAGCCGTAGCAGTCGCGGCCCATTGCGGGGCATAGCGCTCCGCAACCGGCGCGGGTCACGGGGCCGAGGCACGGCATGCCCTTGGCCACCACGACGCACACGTTCCCGCGCCGCTTGCACTCCATGCAGACGCTGCCGCCGGGCAGGTCGGACGCGGTGCCCAGCAGCGCGCGCAGCACCACGCGCAGCACCTGGTCGCCGTTCACCGGGCAGCCCTGGATCTCGGCATCGACCTTCACGTGCTCCGAGATGGGCGTCGACGTGGCCAGCGCCGTGATCCACTCGGGATTCGGGTAGACGTGGCGCTTCCAGGCCTCCACGTCCGCCACGTTGCGGAGCGCCTGGATGCCGCCACTGGTGGCGCAGGCTCCGATGGTGATCAGCGTGGCCGCGTTCTCGCGTACGTTGCGAATGCGCTCCACGTCGTGCAGCGTGGTGATGCTGCCCTCGACCAGCGCCACGTCGTAGGGGCCCGGGTCCACGTGGCTCGTGACCTCCAGGAAGAACGCCACCTCTACGCGCTCGGTGAGCGCCAGGAACTGCTCCTCCAGGTTGAGAAGCGAGACCTGGCAACCGTCGCAGGACGCGAACTTGAACACGGCGAGTTTGGGTCGTGCGCTCATAGTCCCCGGATTCCAAAGAAGCGCGAGATGCGGGCGAACGAGAAGATCGGGCCGTCCTTGCAGACGAACTCCGGTCCGAACTGACAGTGGCCGCACAGGCCGACGGCGCACTTCATGTTGCGCTCCAGCGTAACGAAGATGTGGTCTTCGGAGACGCCGCGCTCCGAGAGGATGCGCGCGGCGTAGCGGATCATCACCTCCGGGCCGCACATGAACACGATGCAGCGGCCGGCGTCGATCTCCACTTCCTGGAAGAGCTCCGTGACGACGCCCGTGCGATCGCGCCAGCTCCGATCGGGTTCGTCGGTGGTGAGCATGACCTGGGTGTCGGGCTCGCGGCGCCAGGCTTCGAAGCGCTCGTGATGCACCATGTCCGCGGGCTTCTTCACGCCGTGCAGCAGGGTGATGCGGCCGTAGTTGGCGCGACGCCGGAACATGTACTCGATGGCTCCGGTCACGGGGGCGCAGCCCAGCCCCCCGGTGATCACCAGCACGTCCTTCCAGCGCGCCTCGTGGAGCGGCCAGCCGGATCCGTAGGGGCCGCGCAGGCCGACGATGTCGCCCACGTCCATGCCCCCGATCACGCCGGTGGTTCGCCCCACCACCCGGATGGTGTGCTCGAGATCCTGGTCATCCGGGTCGGAGGAGATGGAGATGGCCACCTCGCCCACGCCGGGGACGTAGACCATGTTGAACTGGCCCTGGAGGAAGTCGAAGCGCGGCCGCGCTCCCGGATCCACGAGCCGCATGCGGAACACGTGGATGTCCTTTCCGTAGGAGTGCTTCTCCACGATCTCGGCCGGCTCGGGCAGGAGCAGCCGCGCGGCGGCGGTGACGTGGTTGGTCACGAGGGCTCTCCGCGAATCGCCGCGACTTCTTCGGTCAGGTCGATCCCGACCGGGCACCAGGTGATGCAGCGCCCGCAGCCGACACAGCCGGAGCTGCCGAACTGGTCGATCCAGCTGGCCAGCTTGTGCACCAGCCACTGGCGGTAGCGCTCGCGGACGTGCGGCCGGAAGTTGATGCCGTGGATCTGGGCGTGGTCCCGGTTGAAGCACGAGTCCCACTCGCGCACGCGAACGGTGCCGGTTCCGTCCAGCGCCGGCTCGTCGCGCTCGTCGTGGCAGAAGCAGGTGGGGCAGACCATGGTGCAGTTGGCGCAGGACAGGCAGCGCTCGGCCACGTCGTCCCAGCGCGGGTGGCGCAGGTTGTCGTAGAGCAGGTCCGGCAGGTCGTGCGTGTCGAGTCGCCGCTTCATCCCGGCGGCGCAGCCGTCCAGCGCCCGGCGTTCCTCCAGCAGGCGCTCCGCCGCTGCGGCCGGCCGTCCGCCCAGGGCGGTGAGCAGGTCCTCGCCGGCCGGGCTTCCGCTGCGCACGACGAAGCCGCCGTCCAGTTCGGTGAGCGCCAGGTCGTAGCCCTCGCGGGCTTCCGGCCCGGTCCCCATCGAGGTGCAGAAGCAGGTCGACACGGAGCGGGTGCAGTTGACCGCGATCAGCAGCAGCCCTTGCCGCCGGCCGGCGTAGTAGGCATCCGGGTAGCGGTCGTGCAGGAAGATGCGGTCCTGGGTCAGCAGGCCGGCCAGGTCGCAGGCGCGCACGCCGAGCACTGCGATCTTCTCCGGCTCGGGCGGCGTCGCGCGCGCGCGGAAGGGCTTGCCGGGGCCCTCGCACTCGACCTCCAGCAGGACCTCGCGCTCCCTGAACGCCAGACGCTTGATGCCGTCCGGCCCGTGCACGATGCCGAAGACCCGGGGGTCGTCGGTCTTCTC
Source organism: uncultured delta proteobacterium (assembly GCA_947260035.1). Lineage (GTDB taxonomy): Bacteria > Myxococcota_A > UBA9160 > UBA9160 > JAFDET01 > JAFDET01. The sequence continues at coordinate 5,171 of CAMYOO010000146.1, read as the reverse complement.
CAGCCGGTAGCGGCCCGGCGCCTGCGAGTCGCGCCAGCCGGTGGGCAGGTCCTCGACACGTGCGACGTCGTCGAGTACGAGCGCGCCGTCGCGGACAACGGGTCCCAGGGTCCGGTAGCCGGCTGTGGCCAGGGCGTCGACGAGCTGCTGTAGGTCGTCGCGCTCGAGCCAACGCTCGCCGGAATTCGACGTTGCCAAGGAAACCCCTGCCAGGTCAGGCGCGCGGCGGGAGCTGCACCGTGCCGGCCCGCCTGCGCAGCCCCAACACTACCAGTTCCGACGGGCCCTTTGCGCGCTTTCCCGAGGGGCGGTCTAGACCTTGCGGCGGCGGTGCGTGGTCTTGCGCCGGGTGTTGCGCGTGGGCAGCAGGTCGCGCAGGTAGCGGGACGTGTGGCTCCCGCGCACCCGGGCCACCTGCTCCGGCGTGCCCTGGGCCACCATGCGCCCGCCCTCGGGCCCGCCTTCGGGTCCCAGGTCCAGGATCCAGTCGGCGCACTTGATCACGTCCAGGTTGTGCTCGATGACGATGACGCTGTTGCCGGCGTCCACCAGGCGCGAGAGCACCGCGAGCAGCTTGCGCACGTCGTCGAAGTGCAGGCCGGTGGTGGGCTCGTCCAGGATGTACAGGGTGCGGCCGGTGGCGCGCCGCGATAGCTCGCGCGCCAGCTTGATGCGCTGCGCCTCGCCGCCGGAGAGCGTGGGCGACGGCTGGCCCAGGTGCAGGTAGTCGAGTCCTACCTCGGCCAGCAGGCCCAATGGTGCGGCGACGCGCGGATGGCTGGCGAAGAGCTCCAGCGCCTCGCGGACGGTGAGGTCCAGGACGTCGGCGATGGAGTGGCCCTTGTAGGCCACGCGCAGGGTTGCCTCGTTGAAGCGCCGCCCCTCGCACTCCTCGCAGCGCACGTATACGTCCGGCAGGAAGTGCATCTCGATCTTGCGCACGCCGTCGCCCTGGCAGGCTTCGCAGCGGCCGCCCTTCACGTTGAACGAGAAGCGGCCGGGCTTGTAGCCGTGCAGCCGCGACTCGGGCAACAGGGCGAAGAAGCGCCGGATCTCGTCGAATACCTTGATGTAGGTGGCCGGGTTGCTGCGCGGCGTGCGGCCGATGGGGCGCTGGTCGATGCTCACCACCTTGTCGAGCTGGCCGGTGCCGGACAGCCCGCGGTGAGCGCCCGGGCGGCGGCTCGAGGCGTGGTAGAGACGCGCCAGGGCCGGATACAGCACGTCGTTGACCAGGGTGGACTTCCCGGCTCCGGAGACGCCGGTCACCGCGGTCATCACGCCCAGCGGAATCTCCACGTCCAGGTCGGTCAGGTTGTTGGCCGCGGCGCCCAGGACCTTGAGGCTGCCTACCGGAGTCCGTCGCGCCAGGGGAACCGCGATGCGCTCGCGCCCGGACAGGAACGCGCCGGTCAGGGAACGCCGCGAGCGCTCCAGGCTGCGCGGCGTGCCCGCGTGTACGATGCGGCCGCCGGCGACGCCGGCACCGGGGCCGAAGTCGATCACGTGGTCGGCCGCGCGGATCGTCTCCTCGTCGTGTTCGACCACCACCACCGTGTTGCCGATGTCGCGCATGCGCTCCAGGGTGGCCAGCAGGCGCCGGTTGTCCCGCTGGTGGAGGCCGATGGAGGGCTCGTCCAGCACGTAGATCACGCCCGTCAGGTCCGAACCCACCTGGCTGGCGAGCCGGATGCGCTGGGACTCGCCGCCCGAGAGCGAGGGCCCCGGCCGGTCCAGCGAGAGGTAGGAGAGGCCCACCCCCGCCAGGAAGTCCAGGCGCCCGCGGATCTCCTTGAGCAGCTCGGCCGCGATCTCCCGGCTGGCGCCCTTCAGGCCCAGCTCGCGGAAGAAGCGCCGGGCTTCCTCGATGGTGAAGCTGGACAGCTCCACCAGCGTGATCTCGCCCACGCGCACCGCCGCGCTCTCCGGGCGCAGGCGCATGCCGCTGCAGGTGGAGCAGATGGCATTACCGATCCACTGGCCGTACCAGCGCTTGGCGCGCTCGCTGCGCGTGGACAGGAAGCGCCGCATGAGCCGCGGCACCACGCCTTCCCACTGCAGGTCGAAGCTTCCCTTGCCGGTCTTGCCGGTCCAGCGCACGTGGAAGCGCTGCTCGCCGGCGCCGAACATCAACAGATCCCGCTTGCGCTTGGGGATCTTCCGGAACGGCGCGCTCGGATCGATCTCCAGGTGCTTGACGATCTGTCCGCGGAAGCCGTGCGCCCAGCCGGTCTTGGTGGAGACCTTCGAGCCCCACGGCTTCACTGCGCCCTCGTCCAGGGACAGGCCCTTGTCGGGCACCACCAGCTCCGGGTCGATCTCGACGCGGGTGCCCAGTCCGTTGCAGTCGGCGCACATGCCCTGGGGGCTGTTGAACGAGAAGCTCTGGGGCGTGAGCTCCGGGAACGAGATGCCGCAGTCGGGGCAGGCCATCTTCTCGGAGTGGACGCGCTCGCGGCCGTTCTCGGCCAGCGAGGTCAGCATGCCGCCGCCCACGCGCAGGGCGGTCTCCACCGATTCGTTGAGTCGCGGCGCCACCCCGCGCCGCACGGCGATGCGGTCCACCACGGCCTCGACGGTGTGCTTGCGGCGCTTGTCCAGCGCCTCCACCTCTTCGGACAAGCGGATGTCGCCGTCGATGCGCAGGCGCACGAAGCCCTCGCGGCGCGCCTCCGCCAGCAGCTCGCGGTGCTCGCCCTTGCGGTTGACCAGCAGCGGCGCCAGCAGCGTCAGGCGCTTGCCGTCGTGGGAGGAGATCAGCTCGCGCGCGATCTGCTCCGCGGTCTGGCCGCGAACCGGCTGCCCGCACTGGTGGCAGTGCTGGACGCCGATCCGCGCGTAGAGCACGCGCAGGTAGTCTGCGATCTCGGTGATGGTTCCGACGGTGGAGCGCGGGTTCGTGCCCGTCGTCTTCTGCTCGATGGAGATGGTCGGCGAGAGGCCGCGCACGGTGTCGTACTTGGGCTTCTCCATCTGCCCCAGGAACTGGCGCGCGTAGGCGGACAGCGACTCTACGTAGCGCCGTTGCCCCTCGGCGTAGAGCGTGTCGAAGGCCAGCGACGACTTGCCGGAGCCGGAGACGCCGGTCAGCACGACGAGCTTCTTTTTCGGAATCCGGACCTCGACCGAGCGCAGGTTGTGCTCGCGAGCGCCCTTGATGTGGATGTGATCGAGCTCCATGGGGGAAGCCCAGCATAGCCCAGGCCAGCCACCCGGAAGGCGCAACCTACGGGACAGTCCCTTTAGTTTCCCCCGAAGCGGGGAAACTAAAGGGACTGTCCCGTAGGTTGCTAGCGGCGGGTGAGGAGTTGTTGGAGGCGGGTGGCGGCGCTGGCGGCGGAGGGGGGGCGGGCTTCGCGGTCCTGCTGCATCAGGTCGAGGATCAGCTGGGCGAGTACGTCGGGAAGGTCGGCCTGGCGCTCGCGCGGATCCGGGCGCGGGTCGTGGCGGTGGCGGAGGGCCACGTCGCCCTCCTCGAAGGGCAGGGTTCCCGTCGCCAGCTCGAACAGCGTTACTCCCAGGGCGTAGAGGTCGGCGCGGTGATCCACGGACTCGCCGGCGGACTGCTCGGGCGCCATGTAGTACGGCGTGCCCGCCACCACGGTCACCGCCCGGCGCACCTCCTCGAGCATCTTCGCCAGGCCGAAGTCCATGATTTTCAAGACCTTGTCCTGGGTGAAGAAGAGATTGCCGGTCTTGATGTCGCGGTGGACGATGCGTTGGCTGTGGGCGTACTCCAGGCCCGCGCAGGCCTGGATCCCCAGCCGGGCCACGTCGCGCGGCTTGATGTGCCCGCTTCGGCGCAGGATGGAGTAGAGGTTCTGGCCCTCGAGGAGCTCCATGGTGATGAAGAAGGTCCCCTGCTCCTCGTCGGCGTCGAACAGCGTGACGATGTTGGGATGGTTGAGGGCCGCGGCCGCCCGCGCCTCGCGCAGGAAGAGATCCACCGCCTTGGGATGGTCGCGCAGGTTCTCCGGCAGCTTCTTCAGCGCCACGATGCGGCCCAGCCGCTGGTCGCGCGCCTTGAACACCACCCCCATGCCGCCGCGGCCGATCTCCTCCAGCAGCTCGTAGCGTTGGAAGCCCGGGTCCTGGAAGGCCCGGCCCACGGTGGGGGTGTGGTGGACGGTGGCGCTGTGGTCCTGGCTGACCTTCTTGCGCAGGCTCTCGATGCGGGTGAGCACGTTGGGAACGCTGGCATCCTGCTCGCGCACGGATTCGAGCAGCACCAGCGCACGCTCGTGCTCGCCCGAGCGTTCCAGGAGGCCGGCCAGGCGAACCTGGGTGTCGACGCCGGCGGCCTCGGGCCCCGCCGTGCGTACCAGCTCCTCGAGCTTGCGTGCCGCCAGCTCGGCGTCGCCCAGCTCCTCGTAGCAGCGCGTCTGGAGGCCGCAGGCCTCCGGGTAGTGCGCGTCGCCGGGGGGCACGTGCTGGAGGTTGCGGATCGCGCGGGTCCAGTCGTTGCGTTCGATGCACAGCTGGCCCGCTTCGAAGTACGAGCCCAGATGCTCCAGGGCGCCGATCAAGTGCGGAATCTCGCCCGCTTCGCGGTAGCAGGCCGTGGCGTGGGACCACTCGTGGGCGCGCTCGAACGCGCCGCCCGCCGCGGCCAGCTCGCCGGCGGCGCGGTACATCTCCGCCGCGCGCACCAGGGTGCCGGCCCGGTCGAACAGCGTGGCGCTGCGATCGAACTCCGAGAGCGAGGCCCAGAGCTCGGCCGCGTGCACCAGCTGGTCGGCCTTCTCGTAGTGCTCGGCGGCCGCCTGGGTGCGGCCCTGCTCCTCGTCCAGGCGGCCCAGCAGCACGTGGGCCACCTTGGCCTGGCCCTCTCGCTCCAGGGCCCGGGCCGCGCCCGAGTAGTCGCCCTGCAGGTAGGGCTCCACCGCCGGCGGGCAGCCCTTGAAGAGCAGCTCGTCCCCGCCGCCCAGATCCAGCACCGCCCAGGTGGTCCGGTAGGAGGTGACGTCGATGGCCCGCTCGGCGACGCGATCGCCGCTGCCCACCACCAACGTGTGCGAACCGCGCCCGAGCTTGAGCCTCACGGTGCCGTTCAGGGCCCGGCGCACCGAGCCGGGCAGGCCGTGCACGGCGACCTGCGCCTCGCGCACGGGCCGCTTGTCCCACAGCACCTTCACGTCCACGGGGCAGTGCTCCGGGCGCAGCTCGAAGGT
>CAMYOO010000145.1 GCA_947260035.1 uncultured delta proteobacterium | reverse complement strand
TGGACCAAGGCCTGCGCGGATCTCCTGGGAGGGAGCTACGCCGCCCAGGGATTGGCCGTCGTCCGCGTGCGCCCGTTCAACCACACCGGACCCGGCCAGAGCGACAGCTTCATCGCCTCCGCCTTCGCCCACCAGCTGGCCGAGATCGAGGCCGGGCGCCACGAGCCCCTGCTGCGCGTGGGAAACCTGGAATCCGTGCGCGACTTCCTGGCCGTCGAGGATGTCGTCGACGCCTACCTGCGACTGCTGGATCCCCAGGTCCCGCCCGACGTCTACAACGTGGCCAGCGGACGCGGCACGCGCGCCCGCGAGATCCTGGATCTCCTGCTCGAAGCTTCCTCCGCCTCACCGTGCGTCGAGGTGGACCCGGCGCGCCACCGGCCCACCGACGTGGCGGTCGGAAGCGCGGGACGCCTGGCGGCCGTGACCGGATGGAAGCCACGGCACGACCTGAGCGACGCGCTGCACGCCGTGCTGGATCACTGGCGCACGGCGATCTCCGCCTGAGTCCCGACACCGCGCACCCAGGCCGTCTGCACCACGTGCGTCCCCGCCCAGAAGAGATAGATCCCCGGGTGAAGGAGGGCCTTCCGCGCCGAGCCTTCTGCGCCACCGGACCAGAAGGCGACGGCGCACAGCGCGAGCGGAATTGCATGCACCAGCACCAGCCGTGCCGTGCGCCGCTGCGCCAGGCATGAATCCACGGTCGCAAGATCGCGGACGCGATCCAGCGACAGCACGAGCCACGAGATCAGGTGATACAGGATCGGCGCCGCGAAGAGCTCGGCGAAGCTGAGGCCAAACACGGGAGGTCGCGTCAGGAGCACCGCCCCGGCCGCCGTCGCCGCGCCGGCTGCCAGCAGGCCCCACTGCAGCCCGCCTCCCACGCGAACCCGCCTGCGGACGCCGGCGTAGAAGCCGGCGAGCGATGCGTCGTTCTCCACGGCGTGCCAGAGCGAAAGCCCCAGCAGCGGCGCCGCCACGACGGGCCAGCGCGACAGCAGCGACACGTGAATTGCCAGAGCCGTACCCAGGCAGCTCAGAGCGAAGGCGGCCCCGAGCCGACTGCGAAGCCGGTGAGGCGCGCGCCGCCGGAACGCCCCCCATCCAAAGACCCAGGCGCCCAGCACGTGCCCGTAACCCACGCTCACCACCAGCGCGTACAGCGGCTGCTCGCGCAGCGCGGGGTCGGGCCACAGCTGACGAGCGACGATCAGGCAGGCCGCGACGACGCCCGCGGAGATGCAGCGGTTGCGCCGCGCGCGGCGCAGAGCCGTCAGCGCTGCCCGGCGGCCGCCCGCAAGCTGGCGTTCTCCTCCTCCAGCCTGCGGATGATCATGCCGTACTGGCGCCGTTCGAAGGCCACCACGGCCATCATCATCACCACCGTTCCCAAGGCAAACTGCAAGGCGTGAAAGCCATCCCACACCCCGAGCGTGAGCAGAAAGACGCTGATCGACGCGTAGAAGATCTCCGGCCACCTCTTCACGCTTCCCCGTAGCCACCAACGTGCGACCCGCTCCCCCGTAGTCTGTGCCATCGCCACCGTCCTCCTCGTTGGGCCGCATCACGGCCGTGTCCTGCGCCAGACGGCCACACCGAGCGCCACGTTGACGCACGCCAGCAACCCGATCCAGCGCGGCGCAATCCGCCGGCCGAGCTTCGTCGGCGCGCACGCGGAGAACGACACTCCGTTGGAGAAGTGGATGCCCGGTCCGGCAATCCCTTCCTTACCCCTGTTGGGCGATCCGCCGAGGGGATGGCCGGGGCCGCCCGGAAGCCCGGAGAACCTCACGCCCCCGCCGCCCGGCAGGACCGGGGACGGGGACGGGGCCGGGGCCGGCGAGCCGGGCGACCTGCGGAGCATCCCTTCGATGTCTCGCTGGATCGATCTCAGCCCATCGCCGACGGTGCGATCCCCCTCCCAGGGGAAGCCGCCGGCCATCTCCAGCGCCCCCAGGTAGGCGCCCAGGACGACGGCGACGCCCGCTCCAAAATGCGTAACCCCCAGCGCCAGGGCCGCCAACTGCGTGAACGCTCCACTGAAGGTCAACGCCGCACTCCACTCCCCGGCCGTCAGACCATGGAACGTGCCGGCGAGCCCGCTCGGATCCCAGAACAGGATCGGGTTGCCCAGTGCGTACGCGTACTGATTGAAGAGCTGCAAGATCGGATCCGGCGCCAGGAAGCGCCCGGCTTCCGGATCCAGCAGCCGGTGTCCCAGCAGCACGAGATCGCCCAGCTGTCGCCCGCGGGCGAAGCGAAGCGAATCGTCGTCGGCTCCCTGGACCTCGACCTTTCCGAAGTCGTCGTACCGGTAGAGCGTGCGCAGGGATCCCGCCGCATCGCTCACGAAGGAGACGTTCCCCCGTGAGTCGAAGTGGCGGTAGCGATGCTGGCCGGCCACCAGATCCACGCGAACTTCGCCCAGCTCCAACGCGAGCGGACTTCCGTTCGCGTCGACCTCCACCATGCCTCCGAAGCCCCACCGGGTCGTACCCTGGGGCGTCCGCTGCTCCAACGGTTGGCCGAGGCCATCCCAGCTCAGTTCATGCTCGTCGCCGACCGCCTGCACGCGACCCGCTGCATCCCAGACGATCGTCTCCCCGTCGCGTTCCACCACGTTGCCCGAGGCGTCGTAGAAGTAGGCGTGCACCGATGCTCCCGAGGCGAGGTCGTGGACCTCGAGCAGCCGGCTGCGGTCCTCGTTGTACTGGAACGAGTTGCCGCCCATGAGCCGGATGTCGCTGAGGGGAGCCCAGTCCACGGGGGGATCTCCCGGATTCAGGCTCATCGCGCTGAGCGGAGACTGGATCCGCCCCAGGCACCAGTCCTCCGCTGCGGACCATGAGGATCCCTCCAGGAAGTCCACCTGCTGCCTCATGCACAGGGGTCCTCCGGACACGCTCGTATTCTCCAGCGTGGCGCGCGCAAGGGGCGCCCCGCCCGCATCGAACGTCTCGGTCTGGTTGAGCCCCGCTTCGTCGCGCGTGAAGCTGCGGACCAGCCCGCTGCCATAGTGGATCTCGGCGACGCGGCTCGCGGCGATGCTGCGCTGCACCAGCGAGGAACCGTTCAGGCCCAGCGAGACCTCCCGGCCGGCAGCGTCGTAGCCGACTTGCAGCTCCGCCGTGAAGCCGCTGGATTGGTGTTCCACCTGCATTGCCACAGGACGCGAGCGCGCGTCCCACGTGAAGCCCAGGCGGCCTCCTTCGGAGAATGAGATCGACGCCAGGCGCCCGAGCCCATCGTAGGCGTACGCGTCGCTGGAGCCGTCCAGGTCCACGACCTGCTGCACTCGCCCGCCCTGCCAGGTGAGCGAGACGGCACTCTCCACGGCCAGCGGCGATCCGCGCCCGAAGGCCCGCCAGGCCAGACGCCCTGCGCCGTCGTAGACCCGCTCCTCACGAGCGCCGTCGGGGCGCTCGACGCCGACCAGTCGCCCGGCCGCATCCCACTCGAAGCGGGTCACCGCCCACGAACCGGCCACCGCCTCCCAGCGCTCGACCGAGCGCCCCAGCGCGTCGTAAAGGAAGGCCGCACCGGGACCCGATCGCGAGATCGCCAGGATGCGGCCGTCGCTGCCGCGATCGATGTCCACAGACACGACGGTGCCGGGATAGAAGAAGTACTGCTCTACGACGATCAGCGAGGCCACGTTGCGGTCCTCGTCGAAGCTGCGACTCGCCACGCCCGGCAGATCCGGCTCGATGGGCGCGCGCTGCAGCAGGTTGCCGACGTCGTCGAAGACCCGGTCGTAGTCCGTCCCGTCGACCCGCAACCCTTCGGGATGGCCGTGATCCCGGTAGCGATGGAACTCCAGTGCCGTCCCGTCCGGGCGCACCATCCGAATCAGCTCACCGTCGCCGTTGTAGCTGAACAGCAGCGACTCGCCGGCGCCGTTGCTGACCCGCTGGATGCGACCCTCGGCGTCGTACTGGCGCTCCTCCACGAGACCCAGCGCGTCTTCGACCCTCAGCCTCGGGGTCTGCAGCGGCGCCGCCCGATCCACGGCCGTAGGCGCGTAGGCGTACGTCACTAGGTTGCCGCCGGGCCCCGCCTCGCTGGCGACGTCATCCCCTTCCAGGACCCAGTCGACCGTGGTGCCGTCGGCTGCCTGGAGCCGCACCGGCCTGCGCTCCTGCCAGCTCCACGCGCTCTCTTCCCCCAGCGGGTTGACGATCCGCACGATGCGACGCTCCGCGTCGTAGAAGTACCGGACCGTGCGCGCGGTGGGATCGCTGAACTCCGTCTCATAGACTCCGCCGGCCTTGGGCTTCCGGACGAAGCTCCAGACCGGATCGCCGGCTCCGATGGCGCGCACGTCGAGGCGGTCGCCCGAAGCGTCGAACTCGACGCGTTCCTCTTCCGAGTTGACCACCGCGCTCAGGCTCGCGCCGTACTCGTAGCGGAAGCCGGGCCAGCCGCGGGCCCGGTCGAGCGCATCGCGCGCCACCACGAGCCGACCCGACGCATCCCAGCCGAACTCGGCGCGCCGCTCCGCACGGTCCTCGATGGCCGTGGGCCGCCCCGCTGCGTCCCGCTCGATCGTGTACACGCGCTTGCAGCTTCCGCTCCACCGGCACTGATCGACCTCCACGACCCGCTCGACGCCTGCAAAGGACGCGACCTCCGTCACGATGCGGGGGTAGGGATCGCTGGCCCAGTAGATGGCCGCCAGGTGGCCCGCCGGCGCGAACTCGTGGACGAGCCCTCCCTTGGTTCGAATCGTGCGCTCGTCCAGGCGCACCCAGTACGTGCCGGCAACCGCCTCTCCCGCGGCCACGCCGTCCATGTCGTGCGCCGCTCCGCTGTAGTCGCTGAACGTCTCTCCGTCGTACCGGATGTCGAAGCTCCACAACCAGGCATCCGTGGCCGAGTTGTACGTCGCGGCGACCTGGTGCGTGCCGATCCGCGTGTCGATGCTGAGATCCACACGCCGCACGGCCAGGTTCAGCCCTGCCACGTCCACCCGGGCGCCGGGCACGGCCACCGCTCCCAGGGCGCGATACTCCGGCAGGCCGGGCGCGGGCCCCAGCGGACTCTGACTCGACCCACAGGACGGTCCGAGGTTTCCCGCGGCGATGGCCGCGAGGGCCAGGATGAAGCGTTTCATGGTGGGCTCCCGCCGGGACTCCAGCGGGGTGAGATGAAGTGTGCACGCCGCTCATGCGGCGGGCCTCAGCCGATAGCCGACCCAGCGATCGCCCGCGTCGGCTTCGGAGCGCTCTTCGACGACGGCCAGGCCGGATCGAACCAGCTGGAGCTCGATCGCCTCGCGATCGGCTTCCAACAGACCCGACAGGATCAACACGCCCTCGGGCGCGAGAGCGTGTGCGAAGCCCGGAATCAGGGGCATCACCTCGCTGCGAATCATGTTGGCCACGATCACGTGGAACTGGATCGGTGCGAGAGCCTCCAGCGGGCCGATGAAGAACGCCGTGGTGCTTCGCACACCGCCACCGGGTCCAGATCGAACCCGATGGCGTGCGCCGCACCCAGCGCGGCGGCGCCCATGGCCAGCACCCCGGTTCCGGTACCTGCATCCAGCACCCGCGCGTGCTCGACGTCGCTGCCCAGGCCGGCCAGAACGTCATCCAGCAGACTCAAGGCGAGCCGAGTGGTGGCGTGGTGCCCGGTGCCGAAGGCCTGCCCCGGGTCGATGATCAGCACGCGCTCCTCGCGCTCCGTCCGAGTCTCCACGAAGGACGGGGCCACCACCAGGCGCTGAGAAACGCGCACCGCCTCCAGCCCTTCGCGCCAGGCCTGGGACCAGTCGCGCGACACCACCGGCTCCGGCGGCGCCACTCGGGCCGCCGCGCCCAGAGCCCGCTCCAGCGCCCCGCACAGCTGCGCCGCCTGGGGCATCGGAGCGTAGATGCGCACGCGGATGCCGCCCTCGGACCCTGCCTGCTCCTCCAGCCCCAGCGCGCCGGCGTCCCAGGCCTCGGCGGCCACCCGCTCCGCAGTCCCGTCGTCGGCGACCTCTACGTCGATGCTCACGGTGGCGACTTCCATGCGCTCATGGTGACACCTGCGCGCCCGACCGGAGATCAAGAACGCTTCAAGATCCCCCACCGCAGACGGGCCTCTTGCCGGTGCACGCGCGCGCAACTCCTTCGAGGCCAGGGTGAGGCCACGCCCGCATCCCGTTGAAATCGTGCGGGTTTTCTCTCAAATCGGAAGCGTTCCGGGCCGATGAAGGGCCATGCCTCACTCCCTCCGACCCGCAGAGGCCGCGGAGGCCGCCAAGGCCCTGCGCAGCAACGTGGAACGCGCGCTCCGAGGCAAGCCCGAGGTGGTGCGACGCGCCGTCGAAACGCTGATCGCGGGGGGCCACCTGCTGCTGGAAGACGTCCCCGGCGTGGGCAAGACCACTTTGGCCCAAGCGCTGGCCCGCTCCGTGGACGCCAGCTTCCGGCGCATCCAGTTCACCAGCGACCTCCTGCCCGGTGACATCCTGGGCGTCTCCGCCCCGGAGATCCTCGACGGCAGGCCCAGCGCCAGCTTCGCTTTTCAGCCCGGTCCGCTGTTCGCCAACGTGGTGCTGGCCGACGAGATCAACCGCGCCAGCCCGAAGACCCAGTCCGCGCTGCTCGAAGCCATGAGCGAGGCCTCCGTCACCGTCGACGGCGTGGCGCACGCCCTGCCGCGGCCCTTCTTCGTGATCGCAACGCAGAACCCCCTCGAACACCACGGCACCAACCCGCTGCCCGAATCGCAGCTCGACCGCTTCCTGATGCGACTGCACGTCGGCTACCCGGACCCGGCTGAAGAGGCCGCCGTGCTGCGCGACGACCCGGCGGCCACGGAGCTGCCGCGGCTCGAAGCGGTGGTGACGCGCGAGAGCGTGCTCGCCCTGGGTGAGACGGCCGGACAGGTCAAGTTCGAGGACAGCCTGGCGGCCTACCTGCTGGATCTCGTCCGCGAGACCCGCGAGAGCGAACAACTGGAAGCCGGCGTATCTACGCGCGGCGCGATCGCGCTGCGCCGCGCCGCCCAGGCGCGCGCGCTGGTGGACGGACGCGACTACTGCATTCCGGAGGACGTGCGCGACCTGGCGGTCGACGTGCTGGCCCACCGGGTGGTGGTCGATCCCCGGGGAGGCGCCCATCGCGGCTCGGAGGAGGCGGAGTGGATCGTGCGCGACATCCTCGAGCGCGTCCCGGTTCCGCTGTAAGGCGCTGGCTGCGGCCGCCGCGCACCCTGCGGCCGACCCGTGCCGGGTGGACCTTCTTCGCGCTGACCTTCGGCGTGGGGTTCGCCGCGCTCAACACGGGGAACAACCTCCTGTACCTCGTACTTTCGTTCATGCTGTCGTTCCTGGTGCTGTCGGGTGTGTTCTCGGAGTCCGCCCTGCGCGGCGTGACGATCCGCAGACGCTTGCCGCGCGAGATCTTCGCCGGGCAGCCCGCCCCCGTGGCACTGGAGGTCCGCAACGAGCAGAGCCGGGTGCCCGCCTTCGCCCTGGTGGTGGAAGACCTGGATGCCGGCGGCCGCAGCGTCGGCCGCGTCTTCGCGCTCCGGGTTCCGCCGTCGGGAGCCGAGCTGCGGACCTACGCCCTCACCGCCGAGCAGCGCGGCTGCCACCTGCTGCGTGGGTTCCGGGTCTCCACCCGCTATCCCTTCGGCCTCTTCTCCAAGGCCATGCTGCTCGAGCGCGCGGACGAGATCCTGGTGTACCCGCAGGTGGATCCCGAGACCGTGCACCTGCAGCCGAACTCCGACGTCCACGAAGGCGATACGCCGCGACATGCCCTGGGGGCCGGACACGAGGTGGCGGGACTGCGCGAGTACGCCACCGGCGACTCACACCGGCGCATCCACTGGCGGGCCTCGCTGCGCCGCGGCGAGCTGCTGGTGCGCGACACCGAGAGCGAACGCAACGCTCGCGTGGACGTTCGCCTGGCCCGCGCCAGCCAGGACTTCGAGCGCTCGGTGCGGCGCGCCGCATCCGAGGTGGTGGCCTTCCTGGACGCCGGGATGCGAGTGGGCCTGCGGGACGGCCCACAGGAGATCGAGGCCGGCTCCGGCCGGCGCCACCGGGCCAGCCTGCTGAGCTACCTGGCCACCGTGGAGCGCGAGGCGTGAGCGTGCGGCGCTCCTTCCGCGGCTCCGTCGAGGGGCCCCGCCCGCTGGGCGCCATCATCATGGTGGCGGCGGCCAGCGCAACGCTGGACATCACCGGGCAGGTCGCCGTCTGGGCCCTGATCGGGCAGGCGCTCGGGGTCGGCTGGGCCTTGTCCCGCCGCGAGCTTCCGGTGCAGCGCAGCGCGCCCGCGCTCAATGCAGCGCTGGCGCTCATCGTGGCGCTGGCCCTGGGCATGTGGCTGCGCGGAGCACCCAGCGTGGTGGCGCTGGCGCACTTCGCCACCCTGACCCAGGCGCTCCAGCTGGTGGATGCCCGACCCCGCCGTTCCGAGTTCCTGCTGGTGACCCTGGCTCTCTTCCAGGTGATCCTCGCCTCCAACCTGACCGACAGCGTGCTGTTCCCGCCCCTCCTGGTCGTCTTCCTGTTCACCACGGTGTGGACACTCCTGGTGCACACGCTGCAGGTCGAGGCGCTCGAGTCCGGCGACCCCCTGGCCGCCCAGCGCATCGCCACACCCGGCCTGCTGCGCGCGACGCTGGTGGCTTCCAGCCTCTCCATCCTGCTGGCCCTGGCGCTGTTCCTGGTGTTGCCGCGCATGCGCTCGGCCATGTTGCGCGGCGGCAGCGGAGGCGCGAAGGTGGCGACCTCGGGCTTCTCCGACAAGATCCAGCTGGGCGAGCTGGGTCGTATCCGCCAGGATCCGCGGGCGGTGCTCCACGTGGAAACGCTGGCCGGAACGCCGCCGCAGGAAGGCGCGGGCTACTGGCGAGGCCTGGCCTTCGACCACTTCGATGGACGCACCTGGTCGGTCACCCCTCCCGACAAGAAGGTAATTCCCGGCAGCGCGGAGATCGGCATCGACCTGGCCCCACGCATGCGCGAATCCGAGCGCGTGCAACGCATCATCCGCGAACCAGTCACGGGGGGCGTCGTCTTTTCCCTGGGACCGCCGACTCGTATTTCCGGTGCGCTCCGAAACCTGGAGCGCGATCACAACGGCGGGCTCTTCATCCCCCAGCAGGCCGAACAGCGCGTGATCTACACCGTGGCCAGCCGCATCGAGCCGGAGGCGCCGCTGGCCGGCGACCGGGCCCTGGAGACGCCGGACGGTCGCGGGCGGCATCTCCAGCTTCCGGTCCTGGCAGCGTGGGTCGAGGACCTGGCACACACGATTACCGACGGCGCGGAGAGCGACGCCGAACGCGCCGCACAGCTGGAGCGCTGGTTGCGCGAGAACGGCCGCTACAGCAACACGCCCCCAGACGTCGGCGATACGGAACCCGTAGAAGCCTTCCTCCAGCAGGGACTCGAGGGGCACTGCGAGTACTTCGCCTCGGCGATGGTCGTCTTGCTCCGCTCGGTCGGAATTCCGGCACGGATGGTGAACGGCTTCGCGGGCGGTCACCGCAACCGGCTGGGCGGCTTCGTCACCTTGACCCGCGCCGACGCGCACGCCTGGGTGGAGGTGCACTTCGATCGCACGGGCTGGGTGCGCTTCGATCCCACGCCCCCGGACCTGCGCATGACCGAGGCCCCCAGCGGCCTGGGCGCCCGCCTGGGCGAGCTGAGCAGCGCGGTGGAGCTCTGGTGGTTCCAGCGCGTGGTGGACTTCGACCGCACGGACCAGGCCCACGCACTGCGCGGCGCCTGGCTGTCCTGGCGCCGTTGGCGCAAGCCGCAGGCCTCCGGCGCCGCTCCGGCTCTCGAGCAGCCGCGCAGCACGCCCCTGGTGGACGCACGCGCCGTGGCAACGGCCCTGGCCCTGCTCGGAGCCCTCGTGGCGGCCAACCACGTGCGCCGGCACCGGCAATCCCGCGGACCCACCGTGCTGCGCCAGTACGCAGCGGCCCTGCGCCTGCTGGCCCGCCGTGGGCTGGTCCGCGACACCGCCACCCCCGCCCGGGCCTTCGCCCGTCGTGTGTCCTGCGAGCTTCCCCAGGCCGCCGAGGCCTTTGCGCGCCTGACCGAGACCTACCTGGCTGCGCGCTTCGGCGGGCGCCAGGCGCGCGCTGCGGACGAGGAGCTACGGCTCCTGCGTGATAGCCTGCGCGCGTGAGCCGCTTCGTCTTCCTGGATCGCGACGGAACCCTGGTCGAGGACACGGGCTACGTGCACCGAGTGGAGGACTACCGGCTGCTGCCCGGCGTCCTGGAGGCCTTGGGCCGCCTGGTGCGCGCCGGCTTCCGGCTGGCCATCGTCACGAACCAGAGCGGAATCGGACGCGGCTACTTCACCCGCCAGGACTTCGAGCGCTTCCAGGACCGCCTGCTCTCGGACCTGAGTCAGGCCGGCATTCCCATCGAGGCCAGCCTGCTCTGCCCCCATTCACCCGACGAGGGCTGCAGCTGCCGCAAGCCGGCGGCCGGTCTGCTGGAGCAGGCTCGGCGGGAGCTGGGCGCAGACCTGGCCTCGAGCTGGGTCCTGGGCGACGCCGTGCGCGACGTGGAAATGGCGCACCGTGCAGGCTGCGCCGGTGCGGTGCGCGTCGGGCCCGAGGGCGTCGACCTCGCGAAGGCCGTCGACACGATCCTGGCCGACTAAGAGCCGGCGCGGGACGCTACTGCGCCTCGATCAGGTCGAAGTAGCCACCGGGCGCATCCAGGATCTGCAGTCCCAGGCCGGGCGGCACCAACGCGGCCAGCCGCGGCTCGGTGCGCCTCTGGCGCGCCACCCGGACCCGCAGATCCAGCTCGGGGGTGTCTCCACGAGCTTCCAGGATCAGCTGGAGAACCGAGCCGGGTTCCGGGCGCGCCGCGGTCTGCACGAAGAGGCCGCTGGCGGACAGGTCCAGCACGATGCCGCTGGCCTTGTGGCCCTCGTAGCGCAGCTCGCAGGTCATGCGACGCTTGTGCCTCGGCGCGGCGCGGTTGTCCATCTCGTCCGGATCGGGCGAACCTGTGGGGCGCTTTAGCGCACCCCCAGAAGAGGATGGGTCTGGGGAATCACCCTCACGTCGTCCAGGATCCGAGACGCCCGCGCCGCCAGCTCGAGCAGACGCGCCGCCGTAGGGCGCTCGCGGACCCGCGCGAAGGGGGTGACCGGCTGCAAGATCACGGGCAGCGCGGGATCCAGCGCCGCGATGCGCGACCACGCTTCCTCCAGCTCTTCGTCGCCGGTCGACGGTGTCACGACCAGCTTCACCACGACCTCCCCGGCACGCTGCGCTACGCGCAGAAAGTCCTGGTGGATGTCGTGGAACGGCCCCGGCTCTCCGCTCTCTCGGCGCACGTCGCTGGCGAGCTTCCAGTCCATGGAGACGACGTCGACGTGCTCGACCACCTCGTCCAGGGCGTCCACCGCGAGGCCGTGGGTCTCCAGATGAATACGCGGCCCCAGCGCCCGCAGTGCGGGAGCCAACGCGCCCACCGCTTCGGGCTGAAGCAGGGGCTCGCCGCCGGTCAGGCTGACGAAGCGGTGCGCAGGCCCATCCAGGGCCCGAGCCGCCTCCAACACGATCTCGAGCGAGACCGGGTTCTCTACGGCGCGCGCGATCTCGGAGCCCCGCGCTTCCTGGATGCGGCACTCCCGCGCCGGAAGCCAGGTGTGGGGAGAGTCGCACCACGCGCAACGCAGGTCGCAGCCACCCAGGCGCACGAAGAGCGTGGCCGCCCCGACATACGGCCCCTCCCCCTGCACGGAGGAGAAGATCTCCACCAGATTCATCAGCCCTCGAGGATCGAGCGGCCCATCGCGATCTCGGCGACCACCTCGTCGACATGCTCGGAGAGCTGACGCACGCGGAAGCGCGCGACGTGGTCGTCCGTCGGAAGCGCCTCGATCCACTCCTGTTTGTTGGCCAGGTGAGCCGCCATGGACGTGAGATCCAGACGGTCGTCCCCGCCGAGCACCATGAGATCCCCGCCTTCGTGCCAGGCCAGCGACAGCTCGGCAGCGGCTCGCTCTCGCGCAATCCGGGCGGCCATGTGGAGCTGCAGCTCCGGATCGACCGGAACCAGCACCATGGTGTAGCCGGCGAAGTGCTCCAGCACGAAGTCGCGATCGCTGACCCACGCCACTTCCGGCGGGAACGCGGGCGGCTCGACGCGCGCCGCCTGCCGCGCCAGGTCGCTGGGACGACCGGCCAGCAGGCCCTCGATGGCCGAGCGGCGGTCCCCCGACTGGCCGGCCAGATCGCCCAGCCGCGACCACCAGACCCGGCCCCAGCGCGTGAAGTCGTGCTCCGAGAAGCGGGCCGCAGCCAGGTCCACCAGCTTGTCCGAGAAGCGACTGCGCCGCGTGCAGGTGCGAACCACCATGGGCAGCGGCGTGTCGAGCCGCGGCTCCACGTTGACCACCTCTTCACTCAGCAGCTCGCGCAGGGCGCCCAGGTCCTCGGGCGGCCAGTCGTGATGGTCGAACCAGGCCAGACGGCCACTGTAGAGCGACACCGATTGCAGCACCTCTCGCGCCGGGCTCGCGGTGAAGCCGATCACGATGATGGGAATGTCGTCCCTCAGCTCCGTGGCGACACTGCGGAAGAACGTCATCAGCTCGTCCTGGGGGTAGATCCACAGGCCTTCCAGCGTGCGCACCTCGCGTGCCAGCAGCGCAGCGGCTGCGATCGACTCGCGATCCGCGTGCGCCACGATCGCCGCCCGACGCGGCCGCTCCAGCAGCGGCGGCTCCTCGACCTCGGGCACATCCACGGGCGGCGCCGCGGCGGCCTCGGCCTCCGCATCTGCCTCGGCTTCGGCTTCGCGAAGCGCCACGTCCTCGACGGGTTCCTCCTCGACCCGATCCTCCAGCCCGACCCGCTCCTCGCTCTTCTCGGCCTCCGGCTCGCGGTTGCGCCCGCGCCCACGTCCCCGACCGCGCCCGCGGCCCCGGGGCCGCTCCGTCTCACGCTCGGACTCGCGGCTGCGGAGCCGCTCCGCGGCACGCTCGGGTTCGGCCTCGTCGTCTTCTTCCCCGGCTACCTCCGCGTCGCCCTCACCCCGACCGCCGCGACGGCGCCGGCCCCGGCGTCGACCCCGACGCGGCCGTTCTTCGCTGGCGCCTTCGTCGGCCAGATCGAAGGCCGTCAGCTCCGCAAAGCGGGGCGCGGCCTCCACGGGCGCCGCCTGCTCCTCCCGGGCCTCGACCACCTCGGGCCCGTCGCTGCGAGCTTCTGCGGGCTCCTCCCGATCACTGCGTCCTCCGCGGCGACGACGGCGACGGCGTTGGCCACCCGCGGCTCGTCCCTCGCTCACGGTTTCCGCTGCGGCGCCCCCCAGCGGCAGCCGATCCACCGGCAGCGAGAGCTCCGCCAGCGCCTTCAACGCCGCGTCGTCGAAGCGGTCCGCCACCAGCAGTAGCTTGGGCGTCTCCAGGCGGACCGGAGGCGTCTCGCCCGCCAGCAGCGCCGGCAGTGCGGCGCGCAGCGCGAGCACGGCATCCACCACGCTCCCGAGCGTATCGATCGACAGCCGCTTGCGAACCGCGCCCGCCACCGGGTGTCCGTTCGGATCGATCCCCAGGAAGTCCAGCACCTCCGGGTCGCTGCCCGGCAGGGGCCAGCGCACCACCGAGCGAAGCTGCGCCGTCGCGGCGCTGGCATCGATGGCGCCGGCGCGCAGGCCTTCGTCCCCATCACGCGCCTTGCGGTCGTTCAGGTGCTTGCGCAGCTGACCCTCCAGGCGGTCGAGGACGTCGGCCAGATCGGCGTCGTGCAGCCGATCGCTGGAGCGACGCGGCACGAAGGCATCCAGCACGAGGTCCGCCCGCAGCGCCGCCACGCGACGCGCCAGCAGGATCAGCTCCACGGAGGAGCCCGCGCCTCGCACGGCGCCGCCGTGCTTGGCCGCCAGTCCGGCCAGTCCCTGGGCGGCGCGCACGAACAGCTCGTGCTCAGCGCGATCGGAAATACGCGAAGCGACCCGGGCGGGAGGCAGCACCAGGGTCTCGTCCAGGACCTCGGCTTCGGCCGCACCCGCGCTGCCCAGACTCGCCGCTTCGCGGGTCTCCAGCTGGAAGGTTCGGGGTGCAGCCAGCCCCAGGATGCGGCGTGCGCCCGCCGCGAAGCTGGGAGCCACAGCATAGACCGTGCCGCCCTCGGCCAGTCGTTCGCCGCCGGCCGCCAGCGCCGCCAGCAAGGCGTCGGCGCCCGAACGCGGCGAGAAA
>CAMYOO010000144.1 GCA_947260035.1 uncultured delta proteobacterium | reverse complement strand
CGGAGGAAGACGTCCTCCAGCGTGGGCTCGAGGGTGTGGATCGTCTCGACCGGGGCGTCGCGGACCAGCTCCAGGAAGGCTCGCTTCTCGTCGTCTCGGTCCAGGGAGAACTCGCGTGCGACGAGAGCCTCGCCCTCGCGCAGCTCGACCCGGACGGCGCGGCGTCGGTGGGCCAGGCGCAGGTTGCGAGGCGTGTCCACGGCGGCCAGTCCGCCGTCGGCGAGGAAGGCCACGCGGTCGCACAGGGACTCGGCCACGCTCATGTCGTGGGTGGTGAGAAAGACCGTGGTTCCCCGGCGCGCGCGTTCGCGGATCAGCTCGCGGATTGCCACGGCGTGGGGCGGGTCTTGCCCGGCCGTGGGCTCGTCCAGGAACCACAGGCGCGGGCGGTTCAGGAGCGAGCGCGCCAGGACCACTCGCATCTTCATGCCCTTGGAATACTGGCCTACTGGGCGGCGGTCGTCTCGCGGCAGGTCGAGTCGCTCCAGCAGCTCCCCGGGTGCGTCCGTCCCCTCTTCGAAGAAGCGGGCGTAGAAGGAGAGGTTCTCCTCTGCGCTGAGCCGCTCGTAGAGGTTGGGGAACTCGAAGCAGACGCCGATCTGCTCGTAGTAGTCCGAAGTCTGTGCGGCGAGCTCGCGGTCGAAGACGCGCACGCGCCCTCCGTAGCCGTGAAGCAGGCGCGCCAGCAGCTTCTGGGTCGTGGTCTTGCCGGAGCCGTTGGGACCCAGGAAGCCGAAGATCTCGCCCTCCTCGACGCCGAAGTCCAGGCCGCCGAGTACGGATGTGCCGGTCGGATAGCGGTAGGTGAGCTGCTCGACGTCGATGAGCATCAGGCCACCGCGCCGGATGCGCGCAGCTTCGCCAGCGTGGCGGCGTCCAGCCCGGCCTCGGCCAGCACCTCATCGGTGTGTTCGCCCAGCAGGGGGGCTGCGCGCAGAGCCCCGGAAGGAGTTCCGGAGAAACGCGCCGCCGGACGCGGCTGCCGCATGGGGCCGGCGTGCGGATGCTCGGACTCCTCCAGGATTCCGGCGGCGGCAACCTGCGGATGGCGCAGCACCTCGCGCCGGCGCAGCACCGGGGCGCAGGGCACACCCTCGGCGTCCAGGCGCGCCAGCCAGGCTTCGCTCGTGCGCGTGGCCAGCACCTCGGCCATCAGGTCGAAGCGCTCGTCCGCGTGGGCCACAAGGCCGGCGGCGTCGCGGAAGCGGGCGTCCTCGAGCCAATGCGGGCGTTCCGCGGCGCGCGAAAAACCCTCCCATTCCCCGCGAGATACGGTGCCTGCGGTGATAAATCCGTCGAGGGTCTCGAAGAGCAGATCCTGGGCCAGGGTGCGGCGCGCACCTCGGGCCTCGTCGCCGCGCCAGGTGTAGCCGGCGTAGCCTTCGGGCCAGAGGAAGGCGAGCACGGCGTCCAGCATGGCCAGCCGCACGTGCTGGCCGCGTCCGGTCCGTTCGCGCACCAGCAGTGCGGCGGTGATGGCCTGGGCGGCGGTCAGGGCCGACACCTTGTCGGGCACCACGGTGCGCACCATGCGCGGCCTGTTGCTGGCGCGATCTCGTTGGATGTCGGCCAGGCCGGACAAGGCTTGAATGACCGGGTCGTAGACGCGCTTTGCCACGTAGGGCCCGCTTTCGCCGAATCCGCTGATGGAGACGTAGACGAGATCGCCGCGCACGGCGCGCAGTGCGGGCTCGCCCAGGCCCAGGCGCTGGGCCGTTCCCGGTCGGAAGTTCTCCACGAACACGTCGGCGCCGGACACCAGCCGCAGCAGCGCGTCGAGGCCCTCGGGCTGCTTGAGGTCGATGGCCACGGAACGCTTGTTGCGGTTGACGGTTGCGAAGAGGGCGCCCATGCCGCCGCGGCGTGCACCCATGCCGCGCGTCAGGTCGCCGCGCGCCGGAGGCTCCACCTTGATCACGTCCGCACCCTGATCCCCGAGGATGCGCGTGGCAATCGGGCCCGAGACGAAGCTCGAGCAGTCCACCACGCGAAAGCCTTCGAGCGGGCCGTTCACGTCGTGTCGCTCAGTGATCGTGGTCGGCGGCGGCGTCGGAATCGGTCGCCGCCGCCCCCACGTTCACGCCGTGCTGATAGACCAGCGCGCCGCCCAGGTCCGCTGCGCGAACCACCAGGCCCTGGGCCAGCAACGCCAGGCCCAGCGCAGTCCAGCGCAGCGCGCGTCGCTCGGTTCCCGAGCGGGCGGCCAGCCAGAGGTCGCCGATGCGCACCAGGGCCACCGCGAAGAGCGCCACCAGCGCGGGAAGCGCCGCGTGCTCGTGGGCCTCGACCGCCTCGTGGATCAGCTCGCCCAGGGCGGGCAGCGCGTCGTGGGCGGCCTCGCCCGACAGGTAGGCCGCGAGCCCGCCGAGCGCCGCTACGCCCCACAGCGCGGCGGCGGCCGGGTCGAAGCGGGACGGCACGATGCGCATGGCCAGGCCCACATCGGCCAGCAGGCCCAGTGTCACCGCGGCGATGGGGAAGTGGATCAGGGCCGGATGGAGATTGGGCAGCGCGGTCTCCATGGCGAGCGGGTCCTCCTCGAGCCGCCGGGCTCGGACGAGCGCGGCGGCCGTGCTGATTGTGGCATGCTTGGCCCGCGCAGAGGAGGGCGCCGATGGACGACTTCGACAAGCTGGGCGTCTTCTACCTGGGCCGCGTCTTCGATCCGGAGACCGGGCAGACGCGCGACGAGCCGCTCCTCTACGAATCGAAGGATCTCACCACCCACGCGTTGTGCGTGGGGATGACCGGAAGCGGCAAGACCGGCCTGTGCGTCTCCCTGCTGGAGGAGGCCGCCCTCGACGGCGTGCCGGCCATCGCCATCGATCCCAAGGGAGACCTCGGCAACCTCTTCCTCACCTTTCCGGAGCTGCGTCCCAAGGACTTCCGGCCCTGGATGGATCCGGCCCAGGCGGCGCGCGAGGGGCTCACGCCCGATCAGCTCGCCGCGCAGACGGCCCAGCGCTGGCGCAAGGGGCTGGCCGATTGGGGGCAGGACGCGGACCGCATCCGCCGCCTGCGCGACGCGGCCGACCTGGCGCTGTATACGCCGGGCAGCGACGCGGGGCGTCCGCTCCGCGTGCTGCGTTCGCTGGCCGCGCCTTCCGCAGAGGTGCTGGCCGACGGCGACGCCCTGCGCGACCGCATCGGCGCCGCGGTGTCGGGCCTGCTGACGTTGTTGGGCGTCGACGCGGACCCGCTCCAGAGTCGCGAGCACATCCTGCTCTCCAACCTGGTCGACCGCGCCTGGCGCGAAGGGCGCGACCTGGAACTGGCCGCCCTGATCGGCGAGATCCAGAAGCCGCCCTTCGAAAAGCTGGGCGTCCTGGACGTGGAGTCCTTCTTCCCGGCCAAGGAGCGCTTCGCGCTGTCCCTGCGGCTCAACAACCTGCTGGCGTCGCCCGGCTTTGCCGCCTGGATGGAGGGCGAGCCCCTGGACGTGGGCCGCATGCTCTTCGCTCCGGACGGGCGCCCGCGGCTCTCCGTGGTGTCCATCGCCCACCTGGACGACGCGCAACGGATGTTCTTCGTGACGCTGCTCCTCAACGAGGTGATCAGCTGGATGCGCAGTCAGCCCGGCACCTCGAGCCTGCGCGCCATCCTCTACATGGACGAGATCTTCGGCTACTTCCCGCCCACGGCGAACCCGCCCAGCAAGACGCCCATGCTCACCCTGCTGAAGCAGGCGCGTGCCTTCGGCGTGGGCGTGGTGCTCTCGACGCAGAATCCGGTGGACCTGGATTACAAGGGCCTGTCCAACTGCGGCACCTGGTTCCTGGGTCGGCTCCAGACCGAGCGGGACAAGGCGCGCGTTATCGACGGTCTGGAGGGCGCCGCCGCCGCGGCCGGCTCGACCCTCGACCGTCAGGCGATGGACACGATCCTGTCCGGACTGGGCAAGCGCGTCTTCCTGATGAACAACGTGCACGACGATCGCCCGGAGCTCTTCCACACGCGCTGGGCGATGTCCTTCCTGAGCGGGCCCCTCACGCGCGAGCAGATCCGCACCCTCTCGAAGACGGGGCAGCAGGCGGAGACACCGGCCGAGCCCGCTGCGGCTCCGCGGGCGCTGGAGCCGGAGCCGGCCGGCGCGCCGGAGAAGCGTCCCATTCTGCCGCCGGGTGTTCCCGAGTGCTTCGTGGCGCCGGCCACGCCCGCACCGCAGGGGGCGCGGCTGATCTGGCGGCCTGCGCTGCTGGCGACCGCACAGCTCCACTTCGTGGACCGGGGCTCCAAGGCGGACCGCTGGGAGACGCTGCACGCGCTGGCGTCGCTGGGAGACGGCGACACCACGGATCCGTGGCGCGAGTTCGATGCGTTGGCGTCGCCCCCCGCCACGCGTGGTGAGCCCGAGCTCGCGGGGAGTTTTGCGGAGCTTCCGGCGGCGGCCTCGCGCGCGCGCAGCTACGGCACCTGGAAGAAGCGTCTGGTCTCCTCCCTGTACCGCGATCGGCGCCTGGAGCTGTTCCGTGCTCCGGACTTCAAACGCTACTCCCAGCCCGGCCAGGACGAGGGCGCGTTTCGCGCCGAGCTGGTGCACGCGGCCCGGGAGAAGCGTGACCTGAACCTGGAGAAGCTGCGCAAGCGCTACGCGCCCAAGCTGGCTCGGCTCGAGGACCGCATCGCCCGGGCGGAGG
This sequence comes from uncultured delta proteobacterium, assembly GCA_947260035.1. Lineage (GTDB taxonomy): Bacteria > Myxococcota_A > UBA9160 > UBA9160 > JAFDET01 > JAFDET01. The sequence continues at coordinate 4,113 of CAMYOO010000144.1, read as the reverse complement.
AACGCGTGGATCGCGAGCGTGACCAGGCCCGGCACCAGAAGCTGCAGACGGCCGTGTCCCTGGGCGCCACGGTGCTGGGCGCGATCTTCGGCCGCAAGGTGGCCAGTTCCGGCAACGTGGGCCGTGCGGCCACGGCCGCCCGTAGCGCCAGCCGGGCGCAGCGCGAGGCCGGCGACGTGGATCGCGCCAAGGCGCGTGTCGAAGAGCTTCGCAGCGATCTGGAGGCCCTGCAGGAGGAGTTCGGCTCGGCAACGGCCCCGCTGCGTGAGAGCGTGGATCCCCGGGAGATCCACGTGGAGGCCCACCCGGTGCGCCCGCGCAAAGCCGACATCAGCGTCGAAGGACCGCAGCTCGCCTGGGCACCCTGGTGGGTGTCGCCGCAGGGAATCGCGACCCGCGCCTGGTAGGCCTGGGTGAGGGGACCATGGAGGACGCTGACACGGATGGCGGGCCAACCACCGCAGGCCTTTCGGTGGCCGCGTGACGTAGACCGGTTGGGATGGGTGAGTGGATCACCTGCTCCGGCGTTGCGCCTCGGTGGCCGCGAACACCGGCAGGGGTCCGCCGGCGCTTCGCGCCGAGGGGCGGAGGCTCAGCCGGGAGCTGGGATCTCCGCCAGCCCGATCAGCCCGTGCCGCCGCCACCCCCTCTGGATGAGCCAGGTGTGAGGCGTTGCCACGGCGGGTGGGTCCATGGCCGAGAGCCCCCTGCGCCGCCACCCGTCGAACCAGCGCCCTGACGAGGCCGGATCCACCTTCCCGGCTCCCCGCGCCTCCCGCCCGGCATGCCGGCGGGCGTTCAGGAGCACGTAGGCCAGGGCATGCCGCACCTCCCGGGGTGTCTTCAGCACCCGGTGATGGAAGCGGTCCGCCAACACCGGCCCCATGCGCGAGAACACCCGGTTCACCGCCCGGGCCAGCCGGGCTCCGATGCTCTTCATCCCGCGCCCCAGGTCTTCGGCGCCCGCGGCCTCGACGATCAGATGGACGTGGTTCGACTGCAGGGAGTAGTGCACCAGGCGGAAGCGCCGCCGGTCGCAGGCCTTGCGGAAGGACCGCTCGACCTCGCGGACGAGCTTCCCGTGGCGCAGGGACGGCACGTCCGGCCGCACCTTCAGGGTGACATGGACGGGATGGCGGGAGGCGAAGGCAGCGCGCGGTTCGTGGGGCATCCAGGGCGAGGATCGCGGCCGCCCGGCGCCTTCGCGCCGACCTCCCCAGGTGTTGGGGAACGGGAGCTTCTCTTGGGGGGAGTGACGCATTAACAGGTAGAATACCGCGATGTTATACTTTTTCAAGTGGAGATCGATATCCCACCCCGAAAGATTCGCCCGGCTACGAGCCCGACTCGCCGGCGGACACCCCGGGAGACCGACACGAAACCCCGATCGCCCGGTCCCCACCCGAACCGCGTTTCGCGGGGCGCAGGAGCGGCTTTCCCATGGGGTCTCCGACTCCTGGGAACGAAGCCGCCCTGGGCTGGCCTCGGGGGAACCCGTCAACAACCTGTCTGGGTCCCACACCTAGCGCCGCTCCGCCGGCGCCCAGGAGGCGCGCTCCAGGGCCAGGGCGTGCACCGGCGCGTCGGGCGCATCGGCGGGCCAGGCGCAGAGCAGGTCGGCTCCGTCGCGCCGCACCTGCAAGGGTCCGTGGCCCAGCAGCTCGGCGCTGCGGCCGGGAACGTCGCGCAGGGTGAGGCTGTCGCCGGTCGGGCGTCCCATGACCAGGGCGAAGACCCGGTCGCGTCGCGCGGTGAAGCGCAGGGCCGGGCCCTCGCGGGTGGTGCCTTCGGCCACGTGCCAGGGACGCGTCTTGTAGATGGCCTTGCCGGAGCGCCCCAGGAAATCGCCCAGGGCGCGCAGGCGCGTGGCCTGGATCTCGGGAATCACGCCCTGCGCCGTGGGGCCCACGTTGAGCAGCAGGTTGCCGTTCTTGGATACGCCGTCGACGAAGCTCCGCACCAGCCCGTCGGGGTCCACGTAGTTCGATTCCGGCTCGTTGGTGTTGTGGCCGAAGGAGTGGCCGATCCCGCGCGTCGCCTCCCACTTCTTCAGGCGCACGTCGGAGAATGCGGCGTACTCAGGGGTGCGGAAGTCGCAGTGGGGAGGGCGAGGCGGTACGAACGTGAAGTCCGGGCGCATCATCACGCGCCGCGCCAGCGAATTGACCAGGCGTTTGATCGGGCCCAGGCGCACCAGTCGGTTGAGCACGGGGTTCGCCGGCAGGAACCGATCGTTCACGACGCCCTCCGGCACCGCTGCGTAGTAGTCTGCCAGCAGCTTCCAGAGCCCACGGCCCGGCGGGTAGGCGATGTCGTTCCAGAGCACGCTGGGCGCGTAGCGCTCGATCAGCTCGCGGTACTGGGCATCCACGTAGCGCGCGTAGTACTCGTCCAGCGGAATTCCCGCGGCCAGCTCGGCCAGGTTGCGGATCGGCCGCGGATGCCAGGCCCAGTCGAGCCCGCCCGAGTAGTAGACGCCGAAGCGCATGCCCCGCGCGCGCACGGCACGTGCCAGGTCGCCCACCACGTCGCGGCGGCTGTGCCAGCCGGGCTGGCGCGGGTTCTCGTGACGGGTGGGCCACAGGCAGTAGCCGTCGTGGTGCTTCGTGACCAGCACGACGTACTTGGCGCCGGCCGCGGCGAAGAGCTCCGCCCAGGGCTTCGGGTCCCAGCCCTCCAGCATGGCTTCGAAGGGCTCGCGGAAGTCCTCGTACGGCGCATCCGCGTGGGTCGCCGCATGGTGCCGTGCGGTGGGGCTTCCGGGAATGCGCAGCGCGTTGGAGTACCACTCGGCGTACGGCGAGAGCGTCACCGAGTCCTCGAAGTGGTCGCGCGTCAGCTCCGGCATGGAGCCCTGATCGGGCGCCCACGCGGGTACGGCTGCCAGCGTCCAGTGGACGAAGATCCCGAGCTTGGCGTCGTGGTACCAGGCCGGCACCTCGTGGCGCCGCAGGCTGCCCGGCTCGGGATCGAACACGCCGGCGCCTAGGGCGTCGGGGCGCCGGGCACCCGGGTCAGGCTCGGCATCTCGCCCTTGTGCTCGAACGGGACCCGCTTGCGGGCGAACCCGCTGATCACCACGTCCCCGCTGATCTCGTACTCGTACAGGCCGGACTTGGGCGGATTCATGAGCTGCCGGACCATGGCGATGGAGCTGGTCCGGGTGGTCACCTGCAGCACGGCGTCGCCCAGGCGGGGCACCTTGACGCCGTCGGCGCTGTTGCCCCGGGCCATGCGGTCGCCGTTGACGTGCAGGTCGAAGGTGAGGCCGCCGATGGGCAGGTCGAAGTCGTTGGGGTTGAAGATGCGCAGGTCCACCTGGAGCTCCTGCTCAAAGAGGGTGGCGTCCTTCAGCACGATGTTCACGAGCTGGACGTCCGGCTCGATCACGTCCTGGGAGCGCAGCCCCGCGCAGCCGATCAACAGGGCGAGGGCGGGGATCCAGACGAGTCGCTTCATGGGCTTCCTCCGGTAAGAGCGGGAGCGTACTGCGTCAGCAGCGTTGGTACCCGTTCCGTGCAGGCTCTACCTTGCGCCGTCGAAGAGCGACTCGAACCCGTAGCCGGCGTGGGGACCGATGGAGAGCTGCTCCAGGATGCCGATGCCCTGGCGATCGCCCCAGTGCGCGCGGCACACCTGCTGCACGTGCAGGTGGCGGGGGTCCAGCGGGTCCATGTCCTTGAGGATCCACTGCGAGCCGCCCACCACGTCTTCGCCCCTCCAGTAGCCGTGGCCCCATTCCGGATTCAGGTAGCCGAGGCCCAGCATCTGGAAGGTGAGCAGCGGCTCCAGGCGGATGGTTTCGGTGCGCCCGTCCAGGAAGGTCCAGTCCAGCTCCGCGCCCTGGGAGCGCCGCGTGCCCGGGATCCAGTTCACGCGGTGGGCGATCCGCATCGCCACCTCCGGTTCTCCGCCGGCTTCCAGGGTGGGGGCGATGACGCCGTGGGCGTGCCAGGGACGGCCGTTGTCGTCATCGAAGGTTCCCAGGTGGGCCACGGCGTCTTCGAACTGGAGCGGTGACCAGAGGAAGAAGACCTGCCCGGGCGCCGAGGGCGCGCCGCCGGGCGGTTCGCCCACCGGCCGCTCGCCCCAGGAGCGGTCGCGGCAGCCCGG
>CAMYOO010000143.1 GCA_947260035.1 uncultured delta proteobacterium | reverse complement strand
CCTGGATCTGCCCGGGCTCGGCCTGGTCGGGAGCCTGGATCTGCCCGGGCTCGGCCTGGTCGGGAGCCTGGATCTGCCCGGGCTCGACAGCGTGGCATCCGCATCGGACGCGAACGTCCGGATCGGGTCCCGACTGGACAGCTTCCGCGTCACCGGGGGCTTCGGCAACCAGGTGGTGACGATGACATTCAGCATCACCGGCGACCTGGAGCGCAACTGCAGCGGCGGGGGCTGCGCGGAGGGCGGCGACGAGGCGGCGATCCGGCTCGGCGTGCCGACCGCCGGCTTCCCGGACATCATCGGCTTCAGCGCCGGCAACTACCCAGGATCGGACGGCGATCCTGCGGCCGTGCACGGCCACTTCCTGGACTTCGTGCTGATCGCGGTCCCCGAGCCCGGCATCCTGGCGCTGCTGCTGGGCGCCCTCCCCGCCCGATCGCCTTGCGCGGCTGCCGCCGCTAGCCCCGACCGCTACGATCGCGGCGGGAGGTGACGCCGGTGTTCTGGTCCTGGGCATTCCTCGCGGTCACCTGCGTGGGCGCGTGGTTCACCTTCAACGCCTGGCTTCCGGCCAGGCGCAGGGGCGTCTTCGGCGTCCCCAGCTTCTTCGCCGGCTGGCTGACCTCGGAGCTGGCGGGCCACCACTTCGCCTGGCAGGTGGGAGCCACCGTCTTCTTCGTGTGGATGGGCGCTCTCCAGGCCTGGCCCGGCTGGGTGGGTCTCGGCATCACCCTGGCCTCCTGGCTGGCGCTGCTGGCTCTGGTTCCCATCGCGGGGCGCAGCCGCCACATCGTGGAGCGTGCACTGCGCGGGGCCCTGGGCGCGGACTACGCCGAGCGCCTGGCAACGCCCCTGGGCGAGCAGGCCGCTCCGCCGCGGCGCCACAGCCGCCTGGCGGTGCCGTTCCTGCTCTACGACCGCGACGTGCGAATCGTCCGCAACATCTCGTACGCGAACGACGCGGGACGCCGCCAGACCCTGGACGTGTACGGACCGCGCAATCCGGCTGAAGGCGCGCCCGTACTGCTCCAGATCCACGGCGGCGGCTGGGTGATCGGCCACAAGCGTCAGCAGGCGCTGCCGCTGATGCTGCACCTGGCCGCGCGCGGCTGGGTCTGCGTTGCCGCCAACTACCGGCTCGCACCGCGGGCCACCTTTCCCGATCCGCTGGTCGACCTGAAGATGGCCATCCGCTGGATCCGCGCCAACGTGGCGGAGCATGGGGGCAACCCGGAGTTCCTGGCCGTCACCGGTGGCTCGGCCGGTGGACACCTGTCCTCGCTGGTGGCGCTGACGGCCAACGATCCGGCCTACCAGGCGGGCTTCGAGGATGTAGACACCCGGGTGGATGCCTGCGTTCCCTTCTACGGCGTCTACGACTTCACCAACCGATTCGGTCAGGACCCCAACGACGGCATGCGCCCCTTCCTGGAGCGCGTCGTCATGAAGACGCGCTACGACGAAGATCCGGAGGCGTTCGAGCGCGCGTCGCCCGTCAGCCGCATCCACCCCGACGCCCCGCCCTTCTTCGTGGTGCACGGAACCCACGACACCCTGGTTCCCGTCGCGGAGGCCCGGGAGTTCGTGCGGATGCTGCGGGCCACGTCCAAGCAGCCCGTGGCCTACGCCGAGCTTCCCACGGCGCAGCACGCCTTCGAGGTGTTCCACTCGCTGCGCACGCGGCACGTGGTCGAAGGGGTCGAGCGCTTCCTCGCGTTCATCTGGGCGCGCCATCTCGAAGAGCGGGGGCGCGCCGGTTGATCGAGGCCCACGGCGTCACCTTCGAGTATCCGGGGGTGCGCGCGCTCGACGACGTGTCCTTCGCCCTCCCCCCGCGCTCCATCACCGCGCTGGTCGGCCCCAACGGCGCCGGCAAGACGACGCTACTGCGCTGCATCGCGGCCCTCGACGAGCCGCTGGCGGGGACCATCACGGTGGACGCCGTGGACGTGCGACGCAACCCGCGTCTGTGCCACGAGCGCGTCGGCTACCTCTCGGACTTCTTCGGCCTCTACGATGCGTTGCCCGCCCGCCGTTGCCTGGAGTACGCCGCTGCAGCCCACCGGCTTCCGGCGCCGGAGCGTCCCGCCGCCGTGGCGCGCGCCGCCCAGCGCCTGGGCATTGCGGAGCTTCTGGAACAGCGCGCCGGCGAGCTCTCGCGCGGACAACGCCAACGACTGGCCATCGCCCAGGCCATCGTCCACGAGCCGCGCGTGCTGCTGCTGGACGAGCCCGCATCGGGCCTCGATCCGGATGCGCGGCTGGCGCTCTCGGGGCTCTTTCGTGAGCTGGGAGACCAGGGCATGACGCTCCTGGTGTCCTCGCACATCCTGGCCGAGCTCGACGAGTACTGCTCGGAGATCATGATCCTGCGGCGCGGCCGCTTGATCGAGCACGACACCGTAGAGGCGCCCGCGGCCAGCGTGCGCGACCTGCGCCTGTTGCTGAGCCACGCCGGCGCCGACCTGGCCCGTGCGCTGGCCGAGCGCGCCGGCGTAAGCGACGTTCGCGTCGACGGCCTCCAAGCCGAGTTCCGCTTCAGCGGCGACGTCGCCGCCCAGGCGGAGCTGCTGCGCGCGCTGCTGGCGGACGGGCTTCCCGTCGCCGCCTTTGGAGAAGAGCGCACCAACCTGCAGGACGTCTACCGAGAGCGCGTGCGTTCGGCGGGAGGCGCGGGCTGATGGAGAACCCCGAGTTCCGACGCCAGGTCTGGCTGGAGCTCACGCCCCACCGGCTGGTGGCGATGCCGCTGACCCTGGGCCTGCTGCTGGCCTTCGTCTACCTGACCGCCACCACGGCCGAGGCCGACGGGGGCGCCGCCGCGGCACGCGCGGCGCTCTGGATCTTCGGAGGCCTGCTGATCCTGTGGGGCACGCGCCTGGCCGGCGACGCCGTCACCGAGGAGGTGCGGGGCCGCACCTGGGACCAGCAGCGCATGTCGGCGCTGCCACCGTGGCAGCTCGCATGGGCCAAGCTGCTGGGTGGGCCGATCTTCCCGTGGTACGGCGCCGCACTGTGCGCCGGCGTGGCGCTGACCCTGGGCAGCGCGCCCCTGCCCCGGCGCATCGCCGAGGTCGCGCTGCTGGCGGCGTTGGCCGTCCTGCTCCACGCCGCAGCGGTCGTCACCTCGCTGCTGGCCCTGCGCAAAGGCGCCACCCTGCCGGCGCGCACCGGGGGTCTGCTGCCGCTGCTGGCGTTCTTCATCGCCATGCCGGTGCTCCAGACCACGCTGACCGACGCCGCCTGGAGCGAGCAGCTCGCGTGGTTCAGCCTGCGCCCGGCGATCTTCCTGGCGTTCCTGGCCTCGCTGCTGGCCTTTGCCGGCTGGGCCGTGCTGGGTGTGCACCGGCTGATGCGCGCAGAGCTTCAGGTCCGTGGCACGCCGCTGGTCTGGCTGGCGTTCCTGGCCTTCTCGATGACCTGGGCGGCCGGCTTCATTCCGCCGGAGCTCGGCGCGGGGGATCCCGCGACCCCGCTCACACCGACGCGGCTGCTGATCGCCTATGCGGTGGCCCACTCCGCGATCTACGTGCTTGCATTCGCGGAGTCCAAGCAGCCGGTCGTGTTCCGACGGCTGCTCTGGTTCCACCGCCACGGCCAGCGCGAGCGTTTCCTGGACGAGCTGCCGCTCTGGCTGGTGAGTGTGCCCGTTGCGGGCGCGACCGTGGCCGCGCTCCTGCTGCAGCGCGAGCCGGCCGTCTCGGAGCTCCAGAAGCAGCTGGTGGTCGGGCTCGCCCTGCTGGGTACCCGCGACCTGGCGCTGCTGCTGGCGCTGAACTTCGGCACGCGCTCCCAGCGCGCCGACGTCGCGGGGCTGGTCTACCTGCTGGTGCTCTATGCCCTGGCCCCGGGTGTCGCCAGCACGCTGGGCCTGGATGGGCTGCGCGGCTTCTTCTGGCCGCGGGCTGACGTGGGGCCGTTTGCCGCCTTGGCGCCTCTGGCGGCCGGCACCCTGGCCGCCTTGGCGCTGGCCTGGCTGCGCTGGCGCGCGCTCGCCATCTCGGCGCCCCGTCCGCCCGCAGACGCGTAGGATCGAGGCATGAGCAGGCGGGCCCTGGCCGTTGCAGGACTACTCGCGTTCGGCTGCAGTCCCGCCGACACGGGCCGCGGCGAGCCGAGCTCGACCTTCCTGCGAGCACGGGAGGGGAGCCCGCCCGCCGAACGCGAGTGGCGCTCCTACCTGCACGACCCGGCGCGCAGCCACTTCTCCCCTCTCGAGAGCCTGCACCCGGGCAACGTGGAGCGCCTGCGCGTCGCGTGGACCTATGACTCCGGCGATGCCTCGCCCCGCGGCGCGTCGCAGATCCAGTGCAATCCAATCGTGGTGCGCGGCGTGCTCTACGCCACCTCTCCCAGCCTGCGTCTGTTCGCCCTGAACGCGGCTACCGGCCAGGAGCTCTGGAGCTTCGGCGACGCCCGCGAGCCACGCCCGGGCGTGAGCCCCAACCGTGGGATGAGCTACTGGGCCGACGGCGACGACGAGCGCATCCTCTACGCGGCGGGCTCTTTCCTGTACGCGGTGGACGCCCGCAGCGGCCTGGCGATCCGCGACTTCGGCCGGGCTGGACGGGTGGATCTGGCGGAAGGCCTGGGAGCGGAACGCGCACGGGACTTCGTGGTCTCCACCAGCCCGGGTGCCCTCTACCGGGACCTGCTGATTCTCGGCTCGCGGGTCTCGGAGCTGGCCAACGCGGCGCCGGGGCACGTGCGCGCCTACGACGTGCGCAGCGGTGCGATCCGCTGGATCTTCCGCACGATCCCCGGCGCGACCGAGGTCGGGGCGGAGACCTGGCCCGCCGGCGCCGCCGAGCGCTTCGGCGGGGCCAACGCCTGGGCGGGGCTCAGCGTGGATGCGGAGCGCGGCCTGGTCTTCGTGCCGACGGGCTCGGCTGCGTACGACTTCTACGGCGGCGACCGTCCCGGCGACAACCTGTTCGCGAACTCGCTGCTGGCCCTGGACGCCGCCACCGGGGAGCGTCGCTGGCACTTCCAGGTGGTCCATCACGACGTGTGGGACCGCGACCTCCCGGCGCCGCCCAACCTGGTCACCCTGGAGCGCGACGGCGCCCGGATCGACGCAGTCGCCCAGACCACCAAGAGCGGCCACGTCTTCGTCTTCGAGCGCGAGAGCGGGGACCCGCTGCACCCGATCCAGGAGGTGGCGGTTCCCGGCGACGGGGTGCCGGGCGAGGCGCTCTCACCCACCCAACCGCTGCCGCTTCGCCCGCCGCCCTTCGCGCGCCAGCAGCTGACGGAGGAGACGGTCACGCGGCGCACACCCGTGGCCCGCGCCCTGGTGCTCGACGCGCTGCGCGGCCTGCGCAACGACGGACCCTTTACCCCGCCGAGCCTGACCGGGAGCGTGGTGCAGCCCGGCCTGGACGGTGGCGCCGAATGGGGCGGCGCGGCCTTCGATCCGCGCACTGGGCGCCTCTACGTGAACGCCAACGACGTACCCTACGTGCTGCGCATGTTTCCCACACCGCGCATCCGCGGTCCGGGTGGGATCGGGCGCGCGGCCTACGTGATGAGTTGCGCCCCCTGCCACGGCGTCGATCGGGCCGGCGTCGGCTTGTCCCCGCCCCTGACCGGCCTGCGCCGTCGGCTCGGCCCCCTGGAGGCGTGGCGCGTGATCCGCGACGGCCGCGGGCGGATGCCCGGCTCCGACTTCATGCGGCCGGCCGAGCTGGCCCTGCTGCTCTACTACCTCTACTTCCCCGGCGACCACACGGCCCGAAGCGAAGCGCCCCCCGCCGATGCGCCGCCCCAGCTCGGGCTCTTTCCCCGCTACATCCACGCGGGCTGGGCGAAGCTGTCGGATCCCGACGGCTTTCCAGGCTCCGCCCCGCCCTGGGGAACGCTGACCGCCATCGATCTCGAGCGTGGCGAGATCGACTGGCAGGTGCCGCTCGGCGCCTACCCCGAGCTGGCGGCCCAGGGCCTGACGGACACTGGCGCCGAGAATTACGGGGGCCCGGCCATCACGTCCGGCGGCCTGCTCTTCATCGCCGCCACGCCGGATGCGCGGCTGCGGGCGTTTGGGCTGGAGCGCGGACGGCTCCTCTGGGAGGCCGAGTTGCCCGCCGCGGGCTTCGCAACACCCGCGATCTACGAGGCCGGCGGGCGGCCGTTCGTGGTGATCGCGGCCGGCGGCGGCCGGCTGCGTCAGCCCTCGGGAAGCACGTACGTCGCATTCAGCCCAGCGCCCTGACGTGCGGCGCAGCGCCTACCGCTTCTCCCAGGCGGGCTCGATGTACTCGCTCGCGGGCCCGTGGGCGACGCAGCCCCGGAACAGGCTGTAGCGCCCGCTGCGCTCGACGCCGATCGCCTCCAGGTCGAGCGATCCCTTGCGGTGCACGTCCAGGCGCATGTAGCCGGGCTTCGCCTCGGCCATGAGCAAGGTGTCCATGGGCTCGACCCGGTCCACCTTCTTGGTGCTGCCGGCGCCGCTCACGGCGTAGAAGATGCCCACGGCATCGCGATGCACCTGGAGGCTGTGCTCGTGACCCGCCGCTACCAGCACGGGCGCCCGCGGCGTCGCAGCCAGGTAGACCGCGTTCACGTAGGCCGTGTAGTCCTGGTTCACCACGTCGGTCTCGGTCACCCCCAGCTGCCGCGACAGCGGGTAGGCCGAGCCGATAATGGGGAGCGGCACCCACGCCCAGGGCCAGAAGTCGGTGAGCGGGAAGATGTGCTGCTTCCACGTGTAGTGGCCTCCGTGGGGCCCCGCGGTGACGAGTGGGTGGTGCGTCGCCAGCACCACGTGCCTGCCCTCCGTCTCATCCATGAGCCGCGCGAAGCGCCGGTAGGGCTTGAGCGGATCCGGCTCGTCGGGGCAGGCCTGTTCGTGGACGTCGGTGAAGAACTCGGCATGATTGAAGCCGATGACGTCGACGAAGACGATGCGCAGGTGCGGGCCCAGATCGACCACTCCGGGACCACCGCAGCCCCCGGGCGGGAGCATCTTCACGCGCGGACCCTGCCGGCTCAGGAACTCATCCTGCGCGCGGATCCGATCGAACCCGTCGATCCCGACCATGCCCCAATCGTGGTTGCCGGCCGTGAAGATGGCGCGCGCCTCGCCGGCGGCGGCGATCTGCGCCTGCAACACGCGCTCGCCATGGGTGCGGTACTTGCCCGGCTTCGCATCCAGGCCGGTCTGGTAGACGTTGTCACCCAGGAAGAGGACGAGGACGTTGTCCCTGCCGAGTCGCGCTACTGCGGCGTCTACTGCGTGGCGCATCGCGCCGAGCACCGGGTCGGCGTGGGGGTCGGTGCCTTCCTTGGGCAGCGTGGGCGCGCCCGCATCGCCGATCAGGAAGACCGATCCGGTGATGTTCGAGGGATCCCCGCACTGGGCGTCGGGCATCGTCGGCCGCCAGGTGGTGCCGACCGGCCCACGACATGCCAGTGCGAGCAGGCAGACGAGGGTCCAGGTGAGGGGCTTGCCGTGGCTGCGAACGCTCACGCGGGCAGCTTAGCGCCCCGGATTCGTCCGGCGCCTTCGGATCAGTAGATCACGTCGGCTTCGAGCCTGCCGCCTTCGCCCACGATCACCTCCAGGCGCGCCATGCAGGCCATGCAGTAGACGCGATCGCCGGGGCGCAGCTCGCGGGTGGAGCGGATCACCACCTTGCAGATCGGGCACAGCACCTCGTTGGGCTCCAGCTCGTCGCCGGGGCCGCCCCAGCGCCGGTAGAACTTCCGGTACTTCTTCGGGACCTCGTCGAAGCCGCGGTCGTCCAGCACGTAGCGCTGTCGCGGAGCGTCCTGGGCGGCCGACTTCTCCGACCCGCTCACGGCGTGAACCCCAGGCGCTCGACGGCACGCAGGTAGCTGCGCGCCAGCTCGGGGCGCTCGTCCCGGCTCAGCCCGATCTCCTCGGTGACATCGTCGAAGCTTCCCAGCACCAACGGGTCCAGCTCTCGTCGGACCTCGCCCAGCCGGGCGCGCACGTGCGGGGCGCTCTGGAGTCGCCGACCCAGCTCGTTCTCCCCGAACCCGATGTGGCGCCGCTCGTCCTTGATGATGCCCAGCAGGATTTCCCGGGTCACGGGGTCCGCGTCCTCGGCGTGACGCCGGAAGACCGCGAACTCCATGGCCTCCAGGATCACGTTCTGGGCGAAGATGGCCGCCTCCCAGTCCTTGCTCGCAACCAGGTCGAGCAGGCGGCGCCGGAACTCGATCAGCTTGGGGCTGCCTCGGCGATCGATCTCGGCCTCGGCATCCCGCACGCCGAGCTCCTGGAGACGATGGATCAGCACCTCCAGGTGCCGCCCCTCGTCCACCACCTGAGTGGCCAGGAAGAGCTTGGTGTTGCGGTTGGGTGCGATGCCGACGAGACCGCTGGCGCCCTCGAGCGCCGCGGTCTCGCCGACTGCGTAGTTGCACAGGACCGTGATCAGACGGTCCTTCGCGTCCTCGTCGAGCTCCTCTTCCTTCAGGTCAGGGGTGTGCCCGTAGGTCTTGCCCGCCAGATACCCCTGAACGGCGTCGAACCAGAACTCGAACGAGTGCACTCGTTCCTGGAACAGCGCCGGATCCATGTCATGGATGTCCGCCGGCTCCTGGCTCATCGCGGCTATCCTCCTCAGGGCCGCGCGGGCGTCTGGTAGTCGATGCCGATGCGGCCCAGGCGCGTCTTGAACTCCTTCAGGACGGTGTCGGCCAGCAGCGCCTCGTGATGCCGGCCGCGCCGGCTTGCTCCTTGGCCCGCTGGATCTCCTCGCGCGCGTCCATGTTCCGGAACGAGTCCGCGAAGGTCGCGAGCATGTAGTAGGACATCTCCTGCTGCATCTTCTCGACCTCGGGCTTCTTGCCGGGGTTCTCCTTGATCAGGGAACCGATGCGGTTCTCACCGAAGCCCACGTGGCGCCGCTCGTCGGCGATCGTTCCCGACAGGGTCTGGGCGAACTTGGGGTTCATGGCCTGGCTGGTCTGGTGGAGCAGCTCGAACACCGTGAAGGCCATGCCCTCGAGGACGATGTTCTGACCCACCACGCCGGACACGAAGTCCTTCTTGTCCACCTTCTCCAGCAGGATCTCGGCGAACTTCACCAGGTTCGGGTTGGCGTGGGCCTGGATCACGCTCTCCAGCTCGTTCTTCTTGACGCCCAGGTCCAGGAGCCGCTGCGTGAAGATCTCCACGTGGCGGGCTTCGTCCAGGGTCTGGGTGGCGAGGAAGCGGGCGCTCGGCTGGTCCGGGCAGGCGTTGATCAGCCCGGACGAGGCCGCCAGGGCGCAGCGCTCGCCGACCACCAGCTGCACGGTGGTGCGGATCGCCTGCTCGCGCAGCAGATCGTCCTGGATCAGAAGCTCCGGCTCCCGTACGTCGGGATCGTGCCCGTACGCGGTTCCTTCCAGGTACCCCTGCGGGCAGGACTCGAGCCAGTGCTGAATGGAGTACATCGACAGAAAATCGCTCATGGTTCAGTTCACTCCCGTTGAACGCGGGCCACCGCGGTTGGGCTGCTCTAACGCAAACTGCGTGCCAGCCCTTAACGCCTGTAAAGCGCCGCTTGCTCACGAGAAGGGCCCCGAGTGCGGCGCTTCGCCTCATACACCGATGCGGCTGCGACAGACTGGCCCAGCGCCGGGCTGATTTGACCGAAGGCGTCAGGGGGGCGAAGGTCTATCCGCATGCCCCAGACTCCCCCTCCGCCGGACCTGGCGCAGCGCCTGGCGTTCCTCGACCTGACCGAGGAAGACCGGCGACTTCTGGCCGAGCTGCGCCCAAGCCTGGAGCAGCACGCGGACCGCCTCGTAGCGGCGTTCTACCAGCACCTGCTCTCCTTCGAGCCGACCCGCCGCCTGCTGGCCGATCCCAAGGTGAAGGAGCGGCTCCTGGTCAAGCAGCGGGAGTACCTGCTCAGCCTGGCCGGCAGGGAGATCGACGAGGCCTACGTGGAGGAGCGGCTCCACATCGGCCGCGTGCACGAGCGGATCGGCCTGGAGCCGCGCTTCTACTTCGGCTCCTACCGGCTCTACTTCTCGCTGATCCAACCCGTGGTCGGCGAGGCCTGCGCGGGCGACCCGGGCCGCGCCGAGCGTACCCTGGACGCGCTTCTCAAGGTCCTGGTCCTGGATGCCCAGCTCGCCACCGAGGCCTACGTGGAGCGGCGCGAACAGGAGCTCGAGTACCTGAACCGGGAGTTGGCCGATACGGGCCATCAGCTGGCGTTGCAGGTGCAGAAGCGCACCAGCGAGCTGCGCCTCACCCGTCGCCGGGCTCGGGCCGCGGAAGAGCTGGCCTCGGTGGCCACCCTGGCCGCTGGGCTGGCCCACGAGATCGGAACGCCGATGGGTGTAATCCGGGGCCACGCCGAGCTGCTCGAGTCGGCCGTCGACGACGATCGTTCGCGCTGGCGGCTCAAGACCATCACCGAGCAGATCGACCGCATCTCCGGGATCATCCAGGCGCTGCTGAACCTCTCGCGTCCGCGCGAGCCGGTGAGACAGCCCACCGACGTGACCGAGGTCCTCGAGGGAACCCTCACGTTCCTCTCGGAGAAGCTGCATCGCCGCGGCATCACGACCCGTCGCGACTACCGGCCGGTCCCGCAGGTGCATGCCGACGCGGAGAAATTGCAGCAGGTCTTCCTCAATCTGTTGCTCAACGCCGTGGACGCCATGAGCGAGGGCGGGACCCTGCGCGCCAGCGTGACCCCGGGCGACGACGGCTGGATCGAGGTGCGCCTGGCCGACACCGGTCCGGGAATCCCGGAGGACGAGCTCCCCCGGATCTTCGAGGCCTTCTACACCACCAAGCAGGCCGGCGCGGGCAACGGCCTCGGGCTGGTCGTCGCCAACACGATCGTGGCCGACCACGGCGGAAACCTGGAGGTCACCAGTGAGCTGGGCGAAGGCACCGAGTTCCGCATCGCCCTGCCGCCCCCAGACCCGCCTGAGTCCGAGGCCGACGGCGCGTAGGCCGCCTCCCCAGCACTCGCCAGGCGGCCAGGGCTCTCGCTGGGGGACCGGCTCGCCGCCGGTGCCAGCCTGACCCTCGCGAAATGTGTCATTTTGACACGTATTGTGGCATAATGACACCTGTTGAGCCCTGTCCGGCTCTCTGGGCGCTCCAGGCTGGCACGGGTTCTGCTCTGAGAGAGGGTATGAACCGCGTTCGCTCGGTGTTGGTGGTGGATGACGACGCGGCCATGCGCGAGATGATCGTTTCCCTGCTCGAAGAGCAGGGCTTCCGAGCATCTGGCTGTGGCGGCGTGGATGCGGCACTCGAAGCTCTGCGAGAGCACCCGGCCGACGCGGTGCTCTCGGACATCCGGATGCCCGGCAAGTCGGGCCTGGACCTCCTGGGCGAGATCCGCGAGGTGCGTCCGGAGGTCCCGGTGGTGCTGATGACCGCCTTCGGCAGCATCGACAGCGCCGTGGAAGCCATGCGCGCAGGCGCCTTCGACTACGTGACCAAGCCCTTCAAGAAGGACGAGGTGCTGGTCGTGCTGGAGCGCGCCTTCGAGCGCGCGGCCCTGGAGGAAGAGAACACGCGGCTGCGCAGGGCCGTGGACCGGACCACCTCGTTCGGCGATCTGATCGGCGCCAGCCCCGCCATGCGCGAGATCTTCGCCCTGGTGCGCAAGGTCGCCTCGAGCCGCAGCAGCGTGCTCATCAGCGGCGAGAGCGGCACCGGCAAGGACGTGCTGGCCCGGACGATCCACTTCACCGGCAGCGCCGGCGATGCGGCCTTCGTACCCGTGAACTGCACGGCGATTCCGGAAGGCCTGCTGGAGAGCGAGCTCTTCGGGCACGTGCGAGGCGCCTTCACCGGCGCGCACACCACCAAGCGCGGCCTCTTCGAGGTGGCCGACGGGGGAACGTTGTTCCTGGACGAGATCGGCGACATGGGGCCGAGCCTGCAGGGCAAGCTCCTGCGCGTGCTCCAGGACGGCGAAATCCGCGCGGTGGGCGGGACCCAGCCGATCAAGGTGAATGTGCGCGTGATCGCCGCCACCAACAAGGACCTGCGCAAGGAGATGGACGAGGGCCGCTTCCGACGCGACCTCTTCTATCGACTCAACGTGATCCCGATCC
Source organism: uncultured delta proteobacterium (assembly GCA_947260035.1). Classification (GTDB taxonomy): domain Bacteria; phylum Myxococcota_A; class UBA9160; order UBA9160; family JAFDET01; genus JAFDET01. The sequence goes on along the minus strand of CAMYOO010000143.1, from coordinate 76 downwards.
ACATTCCACCGCTGCGCGAGCGCCCCGAGGACGTTCCGCTGCTGGCGGAGTTCTTCCTGCGCAAGCATGCCACCGA
>CAMYOO010000142.1 GCA_947260035.1 uncultured delta proteobacterium | reverse complement strand
AGAGCATGGCGTCGCACAGTTGTCGCGCGAGCCCCTGCTGATGGGGCGAGAGCAGGGTTCCCAGGTGCGGGCGATCCAGAATCGAGATCGTGTTGGTGACCTGGCGCGAAGGGTGATCCCACGGCAGCAGGATGATCCGGCGCTGCCCGGGCGTCAGCGAGGCGACCAGACCGCGCAGCGCTTCGCCCAGCGACGGCGCGCCGGAGTGGCCGGGCGCGCCGCGCACGCCGAGGCCGCGTGTCAGCAGCAGACCTGCGCCGGCGCCGGCTCCAACGAGGAACGCTCGCCGGCCGATTCCCTCCTGGGCCATGCCTACCTCCGGACAACGAGCGTAGCGCGGGCGCCGCGGAGGCGTGCCCGCACAGGTTCGCGCAAGGCTGGAGCCGCGTGGGCTTGCCTCAGAGTCTCGTACCAACCTGCCCGCACCTATGCTCCGCTTCACCGCAGGACACGCGATCATCCTCGCCGCTGCGCTGGGGCTGGGCGGTTTGGCTGCCCGACGCCCTGCGCGCGCGCGCACGGGCCTCGGCCCTGCAGGGAGACCACGGCGCCGCCGAGCGCGCCCTGCACGACGCTCGCGAACGCTTGACCGCCATCGGAGCGCCCCGGCGCGTGGCTCAGGTGGACCAAGCGCTCGCCGCCCTGCCGTGAGGTCCGACGAGCCCGCTCCGCTCAGCCGCCAGCCGCCGCCTTCACGAAGCTGATGCGGTCGCCGTCGGCCAGCGGCGTCTTGAGTCCCTTGCGGTAGTTCACCAGTACGCCGTTCACCGCCACCGCTGCAACCCGGGAGAGCGTCTCGAACTCATCCGCCTGCTCGCCGAAGCGCTCGCGGGCGGCGCGCACCACGTCGGCCACGGTGCTCGCCGCATCCACCTGGAAGCTGTGCGCGCCCAGGCGCTTGCCCATCTCGTAGGTCAGCTCGACGGTCACACTCACGGCTCTCTACCTCAGACGTGAAGCTGGAGACGGTCCAGGGTCTTGGCGGTCGGCACCCCGTTCGCGTCCCAGCCGCGGTTCTTGTAGTAGCGGGGCAGCAGCTGATCCAGGGGGTGCCCCGACGTCATCCCCGGGAAGGTGGGCTCGTTCAGGATGCGCGGCGGCAGGGTGTCGTCGGCGGCGCTCAGACCCTCGCGCAGGTTGTACAGGCGCTCCAGGTTGAAGATGCGCTCGCCGATCTCCTGCAGGTGCCCGCCGGAGAAGGTGGTGCCCGTGATGTAGGTCAGCCACTTCTCGAACCAGAGCATGGGCTTGCCCTTGATGGCCATGGCCTTGCGCATCAGCGGCCCGCTGTTCTCGAGCGCCTTGCTGATGGCCTTGTACGTGAACGAGCTGGGATCCATATTGTGGACCGCGTTGGGGATCATCCCGTAGGTGGTGAAGATGCACAGCACCATGGAGTTGATGGCGCAGGCCAGGTTCTGCTGCAGCACCGGGATGTCGGCCTTGAGCTTCAGGTTCTGCGGATCGTAGGCCGAGAGCTCCAGCCCCTTCACGTGCATCGCGAAGTCGTGGCCACCGTGCTTCTCGCTCATGCGCCGGGTGCCGTCGGCCAGGTCGTCGCCCAGGCCGCGGCGATGGGCGATGTCCAGGATCATCTCGGTCACGCCCGCCGGATCGCCGAAGTCCAGCGGCACGTCCAGCATCCCGCGCTCGTGGAGCTCCATGGCGAAGCTGAGGCTGGCCCCCAGGCTGATGGTGTCCATGCCCATGTCGTCGGCGTGGTAGTTCCACTCGGACACCTTCTTCAGGTCGCCGATCTCCAGGTTCGAACCCATCAGCGCCAGGGTCTCGTACTCGGGGCCCTTGACGCGGCCCTTGCCCTCGACCTCCACGTCGCGGCCGCAGGTGACCGGACAGTGCAGGCAGCTGGACTTGACGCCGACCAGCCCGTTGTCCTCCATCCACTCACCGGAGATGGTCATGGCGCCGTCGAAGTGGCCGCGCTGGAAGTTGCGCGTGGGCAGGATGTTGCGGCCGTTGGTGGTGTTGACGATTCCATCTCCAGCTTGCGCGAGCCGCGCACGCTGACGGCCTTGAGCTTCTTGGAGCCCATCACCGCGCCCACGCCGGTGCGGCCGGCGATGCGCTCGTTGGAGACGATTCCCGCGTAGAGCACCATGTTCTCGCCGGCCGGCCCGATCACCGAGTGGTTCCAGCCCTTGCGCAGCAGGGTCTGGGTCTCGTAGGTACCCTTGCCCCACAGGTCGCCGGCCTCGATGAACTCCACGGCGTCCTTGTCGCCGTCGATCTCCAGGCGCAGCGGCCCGGCAGCGCGGCCCTCGACGATCAGCACGTCGATGCCCGCCTTCTTCATCCCGAAGGCGAAGGATCCGCCGCAGGCGGCGTTGCCGATGCCGCCGGTGAGCGGGCTCTTGGTCACCACGGCGAAGCGGTTGGACTGGGGCGCCACGGAGCCGTTCAGCGGGCCGGTGGCGAAGATCAACGGGTTCTCCGGGCCCAGCGGGTCGATGCCCGGCTCCGTGCGGTCGAAGAGCAGTCGCGTCCCGTAGCCCTTGCCGCCGATGTAGAGACGCGCGGTCTCCTCATCCAGCGGCTTGAACGCGAAGCTCTTGCGCCCCAGGTCCACCTCGAGAATGCGACCGGCGTATCCCTTGATCATGGCGGGCTCCCTCGAAGAGCCAGGGTAGCAGCCGGCCCGGCGCTTGCGGATGGGCCCCGGCCGGGGATCCTTTGAGGACCGGGAGGACCCCATGACCCAGGCCGATCCGCTGATGCAGCTCTTCGGGCGCAAGCCGCCCGAGACCGTCCAGGAAATGCGCGACATGCTCGAAGGCTTCGCGGGCTTCATGAACCAGGGACTCCCGGACGTCGGAGCCTTCCACGAGGCGGTGCCGGTGAGCGACGGCGTCACGGCGGACGTGGTGGTTCCCGCCGGCGCCGGACCGCATCCGGTCCTGGTGTACCTGCACGGCGGTGGCTGGATCTGCGGCAGCCCGACCACCCACCGCAAGCTGGCGCACCGCTTCGCGGAGGCCGGCTACCTGGTCTTCAACGTGAACTACCGGCTGGCGCCGGAGCATCCCTTTCCCACGCCGCTGAACGACTGCATCGAGGCAATCCGCTGGGCCGCACACAGCGCGCGCGAGTACGGCGGCGATCCGTCGCGGTTGGCGGTGGGCGGCGACTCGGCGGGCGCCAACCTATCGGCCGCGTCCGCGATCCAGCTGGCCGGGGATCCGGCCTGCCCCAAGGCGGCGCTGCTGATCTACGGCGTGTTCGACTTCGCCACCATCGGCGACTTTCCCGACGAGCTGGCCGCCACCGGGCCGATGCAGGAGCTGGGCGAGCGTATGGTGGGAATGATGGTGGAAGCGTACCTGGGGCCCGACCGCAACGAAGCGCTGCTGGCCGACCCGCGCGTCAGTCCGCTGCACGCCGCGCACCACCTGCCGCCCAGCCACGTGATGGTGGGAACGGCCGACCCGTTGGTACGCCAGGCGGAGAGCCTGGCCAAGGCGCTGGCCGCCGCCGACGTGGCCCACGAGCACCACGTCGACCACGGCATGCCCCACGGCTACGTGCAGATGGAGTTCCTGGCGCCTACGCGCCCGGCCATCGAGCGCATGGTCGACTTCCTGCGCCGCCACATCTGAACCGGACTCCGGCTCAGCGAAGCCGCGACGCGATCCGACGCAGCAGGCGCTGCACCGGGTAGCGCTCGGGATCGGCCTCGCGAACCTCCTGCAAGGCTTCGATCCCGCCCTCGACGGCGCCCTTCACCTGGCTGCGCAGGGCGTAGCAGGCCTCGCGGTCCTCGTGCAGGCCGGCCCAGGGCGACGGGTCGATGGGCTCGCCGAACAGGAAGTACTGGCGCTCGACGCGCGGAATGCCGGCGGGGCCGGCGCCGCGCGCTACCGGCGGGATGATCTCACCGTGCCGGAACCAGGGCTGCTCGGTGATGTTCAGCGCGCGCAGCAGGGAGCCCACCGGGGAGTTCAGGAGGTCCTCGGCGTCGAACACGATCTCGAACATGTCCTCCACGCCGACCGATGCAAAGGGAACGATGGGCACGCCGTGCTGGATCGCCAGTCGCGCGAAGCCGACCCGCTCCTTCCAGACCAGCTTGTACTTCTCGCCCTTGCGCTTCATGACCTCGCGCCCGCCGCCGGGGAAGACCAGCACGGGCTCACCCGCCTCGAGGAGCTGGGAGCAGTTCTCGCGAGTGCCGCGCACGGCGCCGATCCGCTGCAGGAAGTCGCGCCAGACCGGCAGCTCGAAGTGGTTGTGATCGGCCAGCCCGCGCACGACGCGGCGGTCCATCTCCGCAACCAGGCTGGGCTCGAAGTCGGATATCGCTCGATCGGTCATGCTACGGGAACCTCGCGAAGGACAGCGTCCGCGGCGCGCAGGCCGCTGACCAGCGCCGCCTCCGTATACGGCCCGACCAGGTAGTCGCCGGCGAACTGGATGCGGGGCGAGCATTGCGCGCGCCCCAGGAAGCCGCCCAGCCCGCGCGTATAGCCCGCGTCGAACTGCGGCAGCATCGGGTCCCAGCGGTGCACCACTGCACCCGTCGGATCGAGGCGCCCGATTGGCGTGCGCGCCAGGTTGTCAAGCACGAGTTCGGCGACCTCTGCGTCGGACGCATCCCATGCGCGCGCCGCAGCCTTCGCCGTGAGGGCAGCGTTGATCAAGCCTGCACCGGGCGGCGCCGCCCCCGGCTTGTGGTGGTCCATGGCCAGGCCGTAGAGGTCCAGGTTTTCGGGGCGCGGGAAGGCCACCCCGTAGTAGGGCAGCGTCGGCGGCGGTCGTTGGAGCATGAGGTGCACGATGATCCCACGGACGTAGCGCACTCGCTCGAAGAACGCGCGCTCGCCCGGGAGCAGCGCCGGGCACACGGACGCCACCCGGGTTCCCGGCACGGCGACGACCGCAGCGGCGGCGTGCCGTTCGGCGTCTCCCTCGGGGCCCCGAAAACGAACCCGCACCCCCTCTCCGTCCGGCTCCACCGCCGACACCCGACAGGCCGTGCGCACTGGAAGGCGCTCGGCCAGCCGCGCCGTCAGCGCTCCAGTGCCGCCTTCGAACGCCTGGAGACGAAAGCCTCCCAGCACGAAACGCAGCGCCAGCAGCCCGAACACACCGGACACATCCTCGGGGTCGCTGTCGAAGGTGGCGGACAAGGCGGGCGCCACCAGGTAATCCGCGGCCTCGTCGCCGATCCGCCGGCGCAGGTAGCCGGCCAGATCATCGCGGTCCAGATCGGCAGCGCGCTCGGGTTGCATGGGATCGAGTTGCTTGCGATGGCGCCAGACGTCGAAGACCAGCGCGGGAAGCCGCAGCTTGGCGCGCCACGACAGCAAGCCCGAGCAGAGAAAGGCCAGCGGCGTGTCGTAGTCCCCGGGGTGCAGGCGTCCGCCGCGCAGCATGGCGTTCTCGGCGCGCGCCAGGGGCCGCACGCGTTCCGCCAGTCCCACCTCCGCGGCCAGGGCGTGAAGGTTGCGGTAGCCGCTGGCGATGAACTGGGCGCCACGGTCCACGACGAAGTCACCGTGCCGCTCGCTGCGCATGCGGCCGCCGGCGTCGGCCTCGGCTTCCAGCACCTCCACCTCGTGGCCCCACGAGGCAAGGCGATGCGCGCATGCCAGACCGGCGATGCCACCGCCTACGACGACGATTCCCCGATGCGTCTTCTCGTTCATGTCCGGTTGCGCAGGGTAGCGGCCGAGGGGGGAGGGGCAGAATGCCCCACCCCCGATTGCTTGACGTTCCACTGCGCCAAGTGCCAAGTTCTCTTCGCAGCACGAGACCGGGAGAAGCGATGAGCGCCGAGGCGGAGAAGTGGGATGCCGTAGTGATCGGGTCGGGGCTGGGCGGCCTCGCATGCGCCGCTTACCTGTGCGCAGCCGGTCGGCGCACGCTGGTTCTGGAGAGCCACTACGTGGCCGGCGGCAACTCCCAGGTGTTCCGCCGCAAGCATCAGGGTCAGGACTGGGAGTTCGACGTCGGCATCCACTACATCGGCGAGTGCGGCCGCGACGGCATCATCACCTCGGTGCTGAACGGCGTGGGGCTGGCCGAGCGCGTGATCTTTCGTCCCCTCGACCCGGATGGCTACTCGACCCTGCACTTCCCGGATCTCACCTTCCGCGTGCCGGCCAACTGGGACCGCTACCGCGCACGGCTCCTGGAGACCTTCCCCGAAGAGCGCGAAGGACTGAACGCCGTACTCGACGTCATGCGCGGTGTGGCCAAGGCCGGCAACCAGCTGGGCCGCAACGAGCTGGCCATGGGCGACCTGGCGGAAGAGGCTCCCATCTTCCTGCAGTGGGGGCTGCGGCCGGTGACCCAGCTCTTCGAGGAGTACAAGCTGTCCCGGCGTGCGACCGGCGTGCTGCTGGGCGAGCAGGGCTGCTACGCGGTGCGCCCCTCGGAGACGCCGGTGGCGGTGGCGTCGGGCGTCACCGACCACTTCCTGCGCGGCGCCTGGTATCCGGAGGGCGGCGGCCAGGTGATCGCCGCGCGCCTGATCGAGGCCATCCGCGCCTACGGCGGCGAGGTGCGCACTCGCTGCCCCGTGCAGCAGATCCGCGTCGAGAACGGCCGCGTGGCCGGCGTCGTGGCCGGGCGCAAGACGCGGGAGGCGCAGCAGATCGATGCGCCGATCGTGGTCTCCAACGCCGACCTGAAGCGCACGTTCTTCGAGCTGGTCGGTGAGTCACACCTGGCGCCCGAGACCGTCGAGCGCATCCGCTCCCTGCGCATGGCGGTTCCGCTCTTCTGCGTCTACCTGGGCCTGGACGTGGACCTGGCGGAACGCGGCATGCCCAATTCGAACCACTTCATCTGGGGCGACTACGACATCGAGTCCGTCTACGACGCGCTGGACGAGGGGCGCATCCCCGAGAGCGACATGTGTTACATCACCACCGCCAGCCTCAAGGACCCCGTCACGCCGCACATCGCGCCCGAGGGCTGCAGCAACCTGCAGATCATGACCCTGGTGCCGCGCGATTACGCCACCTTCGGCGTCGAGGTGGGACCGGCCGACGGCGGGCGCTATCACCGCGATCCCGAGTACCGGCGCCTCAAGCAGGCGGTCACCGACCGGCTCATCGACCAGGCCCGGGACGTGATCCCGGACATCCGCGAGCACATCGTCTGGGAAGAGGCGGCCACGCCCATCAGCCAGGAGCGCTTTACGCATTCCACCGGAGGCACGTCCTACGGCATCGAGCTGAGCTGCAGCCAGGCCGGACCCCTGCGCGTCGGGCCCACTACCGAGATCCCCGGGCTCTACCTGTGCGGCGCCAGTACGCCGTCGGGCCCGGGCATCGCAGGGGTCATGCGCGGCGGCCTCACCAGCGCCGGCGCGGTGCTCGAGACGGATCTGCTGGGTCCGGTGCTGGCGGGCGAGGTCTTCGGCGACCGCGAAGCGCTTCCGCCGGTGCAGGACGAGTGGGACGCCTGGCGCGAGAGCCACTAGCCGGCGGCCGCCGAGGCGTCCGCGACGATCCCATCGACGAAGCGCCGGATGCGGTCCGTGTGGGTGCCTTCCCAGTAGACCCGCCGGCAGGTCGGACACGCGGAGAAGCGGCGTTCGCGCTCGAGGACCCGCTCGGGAACCCGCTCCGCAGCCAGCGCCGCCGGCAACGGCGCGAGCGGCTCGTTGCACTCGCTGCAGCGCGTGAGGATGAGGATGTCCCGGGCGAGATCGAAACGCCGAAGGACCTCGACCAGCTGATCGCGCACCTTCTCTGCCTGCACCAGGTGGATCTCGGACACCCGCCACTCGTCCGCCAGGGCGCGATCGCGCGTGAGGATCCGGCGCGCTTCCTCGACACCGCGCCGCACCAGCCGCTCGTCGGGGATGTGCGCCTCCCAGGCGCAGTCGAAGCCGAGCAGGCGCAGCCAGCGCGCCAGCCGGCCCAGCATGGCGTCGGCGATGAAGCGCGTGCTCCCCGCCCCCTCGAGCCGGCGCGCCCGGACCTCGCGCCCGACGCGGCTTCCACAGGTGCACCAGAGCGTGCGCCCGAACTCGAACAACGTCACGTCGTACTGGCGTCCGCAGCCCGGACAGGGAACCGCCACCCTCTCCTCCGCGCCGGTGTCGGCCGGCCGATGGCCGGCCCCGGAGCAGCGATGCTATCACCGACCCCAGGCCCAAGCGGCCGGGGAGGTTCCGAATGGCGACCCACGAGCCCGAGATCCGCGAGCCGGTCGACCTGTGCCTGCCCGACGGGCGACGCCTGAATCCCGCAGCACGGGGCTGGTCGCGACGCCCCCTCCACCGCGCCAACCTGGCCGGCGCCTGGGGTCGAACCAAGCGTTGGGACTGGTGGGGCGTCCTGGCCGGCGAACTCACCCTGTCGGTGGTCTACGCCGACGTGGACTACATCGGGATCGCCGGGGTCTGGTGGGCGGACCTGGCCAAGGGAACCTCGGGCGGCCGCGACACCATCGTGCCCCTGGCACGCGGACTGCGCCTGCCGGAGAACCCGGGCACGGCGCCCCTGCGCTACCGGGCCAACGGCATGGAGCTCGACCTGACCGATGACGCCGGCGGCACGACCTTGCAGGCGCGCTGGCGCGAAAAGGACGGGACGCCCGGAGAGCTGGAGGCGCGGGTGGCCCAGCCGCAGGGTCACGATTCGCTGAACGTGGTGATCCCTTGGAGCGAGACTCGCTTCCAGTACACCTCGAAGCACCAGGCGCGCCCGGCCCAGGGCGTGCTGCGCGTGGGCGATACGAGCCGGAGCTTCGGCGGCGACCAGGCCGAAGCCTGGGGCGTGCTCGACGTGGGGCGCGGCCGCTGGCCCTACCGCACGCGCTGGAACTGGGGCGGCGGTGCCGGACGCCTGGCCGACGGACGCAGCTTCGGGCTGCAGATCGGCGGCAAGTGGACCGACGGCACCGGCTTCACCGAGAACGGCATGATCGTCGACGGCCGGCTCGAGAAGCTGGGCGACGAGCTGGTCTGGGACTACGACTGGGACGCGCCGCTGCGCCCGTGGAAGGTGCGCACCCCCGACGGGCGTCTCGACCTGACCCTGGAGCCCATCTACGACAAGCACAGCCGGACGGAGATGCTGATCCTGGGCACCGAGGTACACCAGGCGTTCGGACGCTGGAGCGGGCGCTTCACGCGCGAGGACGGCGAGACCCTGGAGATCCGGGATCTTCAGGGCTTCGCCGAGGAGTCGCGCTCGCGCTGGTAGCGCCGGGCCTGGTTCAGCCGGCCCTGGGCCCCTGGTACACCTCGCCGAAGCGCAGCACCGGGTCGATCGGCGTCGACATGTTGGCCTCACGGCTGGTGCGCAGGCACACCACCGCGGGCCCGTCGTGCGCCTTCGCCGCTTCCAGGGCAGGACGCACTTCGTCGAGGGTTTCCGCGTAGAACCCCGCACAGCCCAGTCCCTGGCCGACCACGTCCCAGCGGATCTCGCCCTGCTCGGTGCCGAAGGTGCGGCCCCAGGTCATGCGCTCGTTGGGCTCCTCCATGCTCCACGAGCCCTCGGCGAATACGATGGTGGTCAGGTTCAGGCCTTCGCGGGCCGCCGACTGCATCTCCATGAAGTTGAAGCCGGCCGCACCGTCGCCGGTGGTGCACACCACCGGACGATCCGGGTTGGCCAGCTTGGCCCCGACGGCCGACGGAATGCCCGTGCCCAGCATGCCCAGCTCCAGGATGTTCAGGTAGGAGCGGGGCCGCGTCGGCGGCAGCAGCCAATGCGCCCACAGCGACGTGAAGCCCCCGTCGGTGGCGTAGATCGCGTCGCGGCCGAAGACCTCGCCGATCGTGCGCATGGCGTGAGCCGGGTGCAGCCCCTCGCCCTGCCAGCCGTCCACGGCCTGCATCTGTTCGCTCCACGCCGACTGCTCGGCCTCGCGATGGCGGTCCAGGCTCGTCGAGGGACGCGGCTGAACGCCGCGCTTCTCCAGTACGCGCACCAGGCCTTCGAGGAATCCCTTGGCGTCCGAGACGATGCCCAGCGCCAGGGGCCGCGTCACACCCAGGTGCCGGGGATCCAGGTCCACCTGCACCAGCTGCTGCGTAGCCGGGTCTCCCCAGTACTTGTCGTAGGGCAGGTCCAGGTTGCCGAGGCGCGAGCCCACCACGAGCACGACGTCGGCCTCTCGCCGCACCGCGTCCGCAGCCGTCGTGTACGAGTAGAAGCTCTGCGGGTGATCCAGCGGCACCACGGCACGGCCCGCCATGGTTGCCATCACGGCGCTGCCCAGCAGCTCGACGACGCGCAGCAGCGCGTCGTTCGCGCCGGCTCGGTCCACGCCCGAGCCCGCCAGCACCAACGGACGCTCGGCGCCGGCCAACAGCTCGGCCACCTGCTCGAGCTGGGACTCGGAGGCCTGGGGCGCCTGCGCCCGATAGCGCTGCGGCGCGAGCACCTGCGCCGCCGCGTCGTCGCCGGTTGCGTAGAGAACCGGCGCCGGGATCTCCAGCTGCACCGGTCCGGGACGACCGCACCACATCTCGCGGAACGCCAGGCGCGTGACCTCGGGAATGCGGCCCCATTCCAGGATCGGCCCGCCCCACTTCACGCTGGCGCTGAAGGCCTCGAGCTGGTCCTGCCCCTGGAACGTGGAGGGCGGTGACGGGTAGACGACGCCCAGGCGGTGCTGGGAGGTGATCGCCAGCAGCGGCACTCCCTCGTGCCGTGCGGTGATGACGCCCGGAAGCAGGTTCGCCGAGCCGGGGCCCGGGTTGCCCAACACCGCCGACGCGGCGCCGGTGGTCTTGTAGACGCCCTCGGCCATGTGGCAGGCCGCGGCTTCGTGGCGAACCGGCACGAAGCGGATGTCGTGCCCGTCCAGCGCCGCCAGCAGCGGGTCGATCTCCGGGCAGGGAAGCCCGAAGACGAAACGAATGCCTTCGGTCGCAAGGCAACGGGCCAGAAGCTCGCCGCCGCTGATCTCGGCCATGGGGGGTCCTCCTCGGGTGGAGCCCCCATTATGCCACCTGCGGCGCGACGGAACCGCCCCTCGCCGAGCAGGAGCCCTTTGCTCAGCCGCGCGAAATCGGCCGCGTCGCCAGCAGCGGGCTGTCTTCGCGCCACATGTAGCAGGCGTTCATCCCGCCACCGCGGGTCATGAACTCGGGAATCGGCGAGCCGCCCTGCGCGCCGCCGCCCTCCCCGCGAGCGCGAGCCATCTGCTGGATCATCCGATCCGTGAGCGCCGGCGTGCACTGCACGAAGCCCGGCGCAACCTGGGTCAGTGCATCCACCAGCTGGCGACTTCCCGGCGCCGCGCCCAGCTGCCGGCGCACCTCCTTTCCGAAACCGGGCATCACCGGACGGCCCACCAGCCCCGTTACCTTCGCGCCCTCGTTGCGCCAGGCTGCCTGGCCGAGGGTCGCCGCGCTGCGGTCGCGCTCGATGGCGGCCAGCTCCAGCACCTCGAGGTTGGAGAGGTCCACGTCGGCCAGCACCCGCGCCTCGTGCTGTCGCGCCAGGATTCCCAACCGATCCTCCACCGAATCGAGCGGCGCGCTGTGAAAGTCCATGAGCTGCACCGAGAGGTGCAGCCGGCCCTCGGCGGGCTCGTGGCCGTCGACGTACACGCTGCGCCGAAAGATCAGCTCGCCCACACGGCGGCCTTCCTGCGACGCCTCGAAATCGAGTGCCGGCGGCAGGCTCGACGCCATCAGGTGCAGCAATGTAAGGAGGTGGCTGCAGCCGCGCGGGCCGCCGAAGGTCTGCTGCAGCAAGGCCGGGAAGCCGGCATCGACGGCGTGCCCCACCAGTTCCTGCAGGCGCGGCTGCACGTCGCGGCAACTCTGGCCATCCGTCTTCGCCGACGCCTCGACCGCCACGCGGCGCTGCCCCACCTCGAGGCTTCGGATCGCGCGCGTCGCCGGATCGACGGCCAGGTCGAGGCTCATGTCGTGGATCACGCCCGCCGTCTGCAACTCGTCCACCATGGGAACGAAGCTGGCCTTGCGCAGGTCCAGGACCTGCCCCCAGACGCGCAGCCCTTCGGGAGCGTTCGACAGCTCGATGAGCAGCGAGCGAGTGTGTAGCGGCTGGCCTTCGAGGGGTAGCTGCACGGCGGGCGTAGTCTACCGGTTGACCGCCGGGCCACATACCCTTGGCACCGGCATGTGGCGCCGGTTTTTCCAGAGCGAGATCCCGCGTTTCCGGGTGCCCCTGGTGGCCCTGGCGGGCTACTCGCTGATCATCCTCTACATGACCGCATTCGGCGGGATGCCCGACGCGTGGGAGGTGCCGATCACCCGGGCCTTCATCCGCGACGGCGTCGTTCCCGACGGTGCGAGCGGCGCGCAGCAGGTATTCCGCGCCCTGTTCTGGCCCACGCTCCTGGCTGCGGCGTCCTTCCGCCTCTTCGTGATCGTGAGCGGGCCGCTTCGCTACCGACGCACGCTGGGGCGCCGCTATGCGTCGGACGCCATGGGCGCCATCGTGCTGGCCAACATGGTGGGGGCCTTCGCGCTGCCGCTGCTCATCGCCAACGGTGCTGCCGTGGCTCCGACTTATCGCTGGATCGATGCCCACGTGCCCACCCTGGTCTCGATCCCGGCGCCCTTCGCGCTGCTGGCCGCAAACGTGGTGGGCGGCTTCGCCTACTATTGGTGGCACCGCATCCAGCACCAGTGGCGTCCGCTGTGGCTGCTGACCCACCGCATCCACCACCTTCCGCCGCAGCTCACGATCATCACGGCAACCCCGACGGAAGACCCGTTGGGCGGAATCTTCAGCTTCGTGCCGCGCGCCCTGCTGATCGGCGGCGCTACGAAGCTCTTTTCGGCCGCGCCCATGATTCCCGAGGCCTTCCTGTGGAGCGTGGTGTCGTGGACCGCCTTCGAGGTGGTCAACCACGACGAGCCCAGCTACCGCTGGACCTTGGGCGGCCCGCTGCGGCGCTTCTGGTTTGCGCTGATGGGCGGTGGGGCCTGGCACATCATGCATCACTCGGCGCGACCCGGGCACGAGGCCGTCAACCTGAGCGGCTTTCCCTTCCAGATCTGGGATCGGATGTTCGGCACCTACGCCGCTCCGGAGCCCAACGTGCCGCCCATCGGCCTGACGAACCGGCCGCACCTGTGGCGCAACCCGCTGCGCATCGCCTTCGCCGGCTGGGC